>JAJXYE010000309.1 GCA_021780735.1 Pseudomonadota bacterium
CCGCATGAGTCCGTTGTGCGTCCATGTCGAAGGCATCGGCCTGTGGTCGCCGCAGCTTGCCGATTTCGCGGCCTTGCGCGGCGTGCTGGCTGGCGCCGAGCCGTCACCGCCGTCGCCACGGCCCGCAGCCGCGATGCTGCCGCCGAATGAGCGGCGGCGCGCACCGGCCAGCGTGCTGCTGGCAATCGAGGCGGCAGGCCAGGCCGTGACCATGAGTGGCCGCACGCCGGCCACGCTGGCCTGCGTATTCGCTTCCTCGCATGGCGACCAGCCGATCACTGACTACATGTGCGCGACACTGGCACGAGCACCGACCGAGCTGTCGCCGATCCGCTTCCACAACTCGGTTCACAATGCCGCCGTCGGCTACTGGACGATCGCCACCGGCTGTCACGCGCCATCCACCGCGGTGGCCGCGCAGCGCGCCAGTTTCGGCGCCGGCCTGCTGGAGGCGGTCAGCATGGTGCTGGCCGAACAACGCGCCGTGCTGCTGGTGTGCAGCGATACCGCCGGCGACGAGCCGCTGCGCGAGCTCACCGGCTGCAGCCAACCTTTTGCCTGCGCGCTGGTGCTTGCACCGCAGCCGGGCCCGGCGAGCCTGGCCGCTCTGGAGCTGCAACTGCTTGCCGGTCGCGCCGAATCGCCGCTGAGCGAACCGTTGGCGGGCTGGCGCCGTGACAACGCTGCGGCCGGTGGCCTGCCATTGCTGGCGAAATTGGCAACGGCTGGCGGGAGTTGCCAGTTGGCGGCGGCCGACAACCTGGCTTTGCAGATTCGAATGGAGCTGGTCGCCATGGAGAGAATCGGATGAATGATCACAGCGTGCGCTGGTGCGTGCTGATCCCCTGCCTCAACGAGGAGGCGGCCATCCGCTCGGTGATCGAGTCGGTGCTCGCGCTCGGCGCACCGGTGATCGTGATCGACGACGGCTCGGACGATCGCACACCGGAAATCGTCGCCGCGCTGCCGGTCACCCTGCTGCGCCACACCGCGCGTCAGGGCAAGGGAGAAGCGCTGCGCCAAGGCTTTCGCGAAGCGCTGCGGCAGGGTTACGACGCGGTATTGACGATGGACGGTGATGGCCAGCATCTGGCCAGCGATATTCCGCGCATCGTGGCCGCCACCGCGCGCCACCCGAACCACATCGTGATCGGCGCACGTCTGCTGGACAAGGCACAGCAGCCGAAAAGTCGGCGGCGGGCCAACGCGGTCGCCGACTGGGGCATTTCCTGGGCCTGCGCGCAGCCGATCGCCGATACCCAGAGTGGTCAGCGCTGGTATCCGCGCGCGGCGCTGGATCTGGTCGACCTGCCCGCCGAGAACTTCGTGTTCGAGGCAGCGATCCTGATTGCCGCCTCGCGCGAGAAACAGCTCGGCGTGGTTTCGGTACCGATCGCCTCGCGTTACCACGACACGTTCCGCCCCAGTCATCTCAAACCGGTGCGCGATGTCACCCGCATCACCACCTATACGATCGGCCGGGTGATCCACTACGGCAACATCGTCGCCAGCTATCGCCGTTCGCGCGGTGTGCCGTTGATCTTCGGCACCGGCGCCGACGGAGACTGAGCCGACGCCGGCACACGTCACTGGCAACGTGCGCGCGGCAAGCCGCCAGCGCGCACAATCGGCATTGAGCCCACCGCGCGGAGCACGCATGAGCGACAAGACGCACGACGCGGTCATTCTCGGTGGAGGACTGGCGGGGCTCTGTCTGGCACTGCAGTTGCGTGGCGAATGCCCGGACATGGATATCGTGGTGCTGGAGCGTCTCGCGCATCCGCTGCCGCTGGCCGCGCACAAGGTCGGCGAGTCGACGGTGGAGATCGCCGCGCATTACCTTGGCGAAACGCTGGGCCTGCGCGAGCATCTGGAAACCGGGCACATCCGCAAGTTCGGCTTCCGCTTCTTTTTTTCCGATGGCCGTGCCGACCTGCAGCAGGTCACCGAGCTGGGGGTGAGCAAGGTGCTGCCCACCCCCAGCTACCAGATCGACCGCGGCATTCTGGAAAATTTCCTCGGTGCCGAGGCACGTCGGCGCAACATCGATTTTCGCGACGGCGTGCGTGTGCAGGGCTTCGACCTCGGTCAACACGGCGCGGCGCATGTGGTGCGTTGCGCCGCTGCCGACGGTGCGCCGTACGCGCTGCATGCGCGCTGGCTGCTCGACGCCAGCGGCCGCGCCGGCATGATCCGGCGCAAGCTCGAGTTGACCCGCGACAATGGCCACCACGCCAACGCGGCCTGGTTCCGCATCGACGACCGGCTGCGTATCGATGGCTGGTGCGATGACCTCGACTGGATAAATCGCTGCGACCCGCCCGAGCGCTGGCGCTCGACCAATCATCTGTGCGGCCCCGGCTACTGGGCCTGGCTGATACCGCTGGCGTCGGGGGCGCATTCGCTCGGTATCGTGGCCGACGCCGGCATGCACCCGATCGAGTCGATGAACAGCTTCGCCAAGGCGCAGGCATGGCTGGGCCAGCACCAGCCGGCGGTGGCACGCGAGCTCGCCACGCGGCAAGACCTGCTGCTCGACTTCGCCTGGTTGCGCGACTATTCCTATGGCTGCTCGCGCATGTTCAGCGCCGACCGCTGGGCACTCACCGGGGAGGCCGGTGCCTTCCTCGACCCGTTCTACTCGCCCGGCAGCGACTTCATCGCGATCAGCAACACCTATATCTGCAAGCTGCTGGCACTGGATCGCGCGGGCAAGCCTCTGGCACCGCATGCGCGCCTGTACGAGCGACTTTTTTTCTCTTTCTACGAGAGCACGCTGCAGCTGTACCGGCAGCAGTATCCGCTGATGGGCAATGCCGAAGTGCTGCCGATCAAGGTGATCTGGGACTACGCCTACTACTGGGGCGTGCTGTGCCAGCTGGTGTTCCAGCAACGCCTCGCCGATGCTGCCTTGTTCACCGAAATGGCGCGAGAGTTCGAATGCGCGCAGGCGCTCAATGCGCGCATGCAGCCGTTCTTCCAACGCTGGCATGCGTGCTCGCAGGGACGCAATCCACGGATCTTGCTGGATCAACGCGAGCTGCCCTGGTTCGCCAGCATGAACGCGACCCTGCACGATGCGCTGGACGACGCCACCGTGCGCGCGCGGCTGCGCCAGAATGTCGAACTGCTCGAAGGCCTCGCCGCCACCATCACCGAGCGTGCTGCTGCTGACGGCGGCATCAGCCTGCGTCGGGACATGGCCGATCTCGGCCGCTCGCGGCTGCGGCCAGCGCTGTTTGCCGTGGCCTGAGGCAACCCTCGGCGTGCGGCAGGCCGCCGTGTCGGCAGGGCCGCGTTCTGCACCGCCAGCCGTGCTTACACCATGCCGCCGTTCACCCCGATGATCTGGCCATTGATGTAGCCCGCCACATCGCTGCACAGAAACACCACCAGCGCGGCCACTTCCTGCGGCGTGCCGGCGCGCTGCGCCGGCACCACCTCGCGAATGCGTTCGGGCGGAAACGCCGCATCGGCCATGCGCCCGCTGATCACGCCCGGCGCCACCACGTTGACGGTGATGCCGCGCGAGGCCATCTCGCGCGCCAGCGACTTGCTGGCACCGTGCAGAGCGGCCTTGGCCGCGGCGTAATTGGTCTGGCCGCGATTGCCCAGCTGCGCCGCCACCGAGCTGACCGAAACGATGCGGCCGAAACGCGCGCGTGCCATCGGCAGCAGCAACGGCTGGGTGACGTGGAAGAAGCCGTGCAGCGAGACATCGATCACCCGATGCCATTGTTCGCCGCTCATGCCGGCCATCGGCGCGTCGTCATGGATTCCCGCGTTGTTGATCACTGCCTGGATCGTGCCTTGCGCCAGCAGCGCTTCGATCGCTGCCGTGCTGGCCTGCGCATCGCTGACATCGAACGCCACCGCCTGGGCCTCGCCCCCCGCAACGCGGATCGCCTGCGCGGTGTCTTCGGCCCTGCCCAGGCTCTGATGGGCGTGCACGATGACATGCCAGCCGGCATCGGCCAGCGCCTGACAGATCGCGGCGCCGAGTTCGCCGCTGCCACCGGTGACCAGGGCGCGACGGACGGTTTTCTGATCGGACATGGCGGGACTCGCTTGCTGCTCAGCTGGCGGGATGGATCACCGCGGCGCGCCCGCTGGCAAGCACGCGGCCATGATGCTCGACGCGAAAGGCATACTGCGCGCCGCTGTCGTCGGCGTAAAGGCACTCGGCATGGACATCCAGATCGCCGTCCAGCCGGTCGATGTATTCGTCGAACAACACCACGTCGCGCAGGCTGACCAATCGGCCGGGACGCACGCCGGTGCTGCCGCGCTCGCGCGCCAGCAGGCCGCCATGGACGGCCATCGCCTGCGCACCGTATTCGGCCAGATGCACGGCATGCAGGCCGTGTTCGCCACGCAAGGGGTTGTCCGCTCGCGCGTGTCCAGCGCTGATCGCGTGAATGCCGTGCTCATCCCACGCGACCACCGCATCGAGCAGGCACATCGTGCCGGCATGCGGCACAAGCTGCTGCCAGTCAGTCTTCGGCAGCATGGGCATGCGGCGCCATCAGAATCGACAGACAGAAGTGGAAGGCCACGCCCAGACTCACGGTGAGGCCGATCGCGCGCAACACCGGAATCGTCGCCCAGGCCAGCATGCCAAACACCAGCAACGCCGACAGCACGCAGACCAGGGTGGCGTGCAGGGTGCGCCGCTGCTCGGCCGGATCGCCGGTATCGCGTTCGAAGAACAGCGCGTAATGCAGACCGAGCCCGCCGGCGAGGATCAGCGCGACCAGGTGGAACAACGAGATCTCGATACCGGCGACACGCTCCACCGCCAGCACCAGGAAGGTCGCCAGAGTCATCGGCGCCAGTACGTGCCAGGCACGGCGTACGCTGCGCAGCGCCAGCGTGATGGTCAGCAGCAGCAGGATGCTGGCGACCAGCAGCGCCTGCAGGATGCGCGTGCGATACGCCGCCACCAGCGATTCAGACGCGGCCTTCAGGTCGAGTAGTCGCACGCTACCATGGGTGTCTTTGCCGAGCGCCTGCAAGGCAGCCACGTCATGCACACCGCTGACCGTGCCCAGCCCGAGCCAGTGACCGTCGCGCTTGACCAGCATCGCAGAGAGCCGCTGGCCCAGCGGTGTCTGTGCGTAGCGCTCGGGCGTCAGTGGCGGCAGACTGCGCGCCGTCTGCACGTCGTCCAGAAACGGTTGGAACAGGTCGGCACGGAACGGCAGGCCCTGCAGCGCGGCACTCAGCTCGCGCTGCAAAGTGGCGCGATCCGGCAGCTGCTGCTGCCGTGCGCGCTGTCGCGCTTCCGTCGGCAGGTAGCGCGACGGCAGTTCCAGCGCGTCGACCGCATGGGCTGCCACCAGCGCATCGACCCGCGGCTGCATTTTTTCCGACAACGCCAGCACACCCTGCTCGGTCGGCGCCTGCAGCACCAGCTGATAGCGCACATCCGGTGCACCGAGTGCCTCGCGCAGGCGGGCGTCGTGTTGCAGCATGGCCTGCGGCAACGGCGTCAGCGCGGCCAGGTTGTTCTGCCAGAACGGACCCGGCGCCAGCGCCAGCATCAGCACGATTGCCAGCGCCACCAGCACCGGAATCCAGCGCGGCCGCGGCAGGTGGTCGACGAATCCGCGCGCCTTGATCAGCCACGGCATGTCGGCCACATCACGCACCCGCCGCGGCAGCAGGTGCGGCAGCAGATAGCGGGTGCTGAAGCCGGCCGCCAGCAAACCGACGATGGTG
>JAJXYE010000248.1 GCA_021780735.1 Pseudomonadota bacterium
TACACCTGTCCGCCGCGTGACAGCTCGCGCTGCAGCGCTTCACGAATGGTGGCCGGATCCCAGGCGGAGATGAAGGTGCGTACGGCCGATCGGTGCGCTGGCGGGGTGGCGATCAGCGACAGGTCACGCAGCCCGGACATTGCCATGTTCAGGGTGCGCGGGATCGGCGTGGCAGTCATCGTCAGCAGGTCGACCTCGGCGCGCAATTTCTTCAGCTGCTCTTTCTGGCGTACGCCGAATCGTTGTTCCTCATCGACGATGACCAGGCCGAGATTCTTGAACTTGATGTCCGGCTGCAGCAGCTTGTGGGTACCCACGATCACGTCGATCTGGCCGTCAGCCAGCCGCTTGAGCGCCTCGGTCACTTCCTTGCCTGAGCGGAAGCGCGAAAGCACGTCCACTCGCACTGGCCAGTCGGCGAAGCGGTCGGCGAAGTTGCGGTAGTGCTGCTGGGCGAGCAGGGTGGTGGGTACCAGCACCGCCACCTGCTTGCCGGCCGTGGCGGTGGCGAATGCGGCGCGCAGGGCTACCTCGGTCTTGCCGAAGCCCACATCGCCGCAGATCACGCGATCCATCGCTCGTGGTGCGGCGAGGTCGCCCAGCACGGCCTCGATCGCACTCTCCTGATCGGGGGTTTCCTCGAACGGGAAGCTGGCGCCGAACTCTTCCACCAATTGCCGGTCGACCGACAGCGATTCGCCGCCCCGCGCCTCGCGCTGAGCGTAGATGGCCAGCAGCTCGGCGGCCACGTCACGGACTTTTTCGGCAGCCTTCCTGCGGGCGCGTTCCCATGCGTCGCCGCCCAGCGAGTGCAGCGGCGCCAGTTCCGGCGCCGTGCCGGAGTAGCGGCTGACAAGACCCAACTGCGCCACCGGCACGTAGAGCTTGTCGCCCTTGGCGTATTCGATGGTGAGGAACTCGCCGTCCATGCCGCCCACATCCATCGACAGCAGGCCCTGGTAGCGCCCCACGCCGTGGTCGACGTGCACGATGGGCGCGCCGAGGGTGAGTTCGGTGAGGTCGCGGATGATCGTGTCGGGATCGCGGGCGGCGCCGCGGCGGCGCTTGCGGTCGCGCTCGCTGCGCACCCGCTCGCCGTACAACTCGCGTTCGGTGAGCACGGTCATGGCCGGGCTGGTCAGCGCAAAGCCCTGTTCCAGCGAGGCGACGGTCATCGCAAACCGCTGCGACGCGTCCTCGGCAAACGCCGCCCAGCCATCAATATTGGTGGCGCTCAGGCCCACGCCGGCGAGGGTTTCGTTGAGCGCCTCGCGGCGGCCGGCCGAATCCGCGGCGATGAGCACGCGGCCCGGGTAGCTGGCGAGAAAGTGCCTGAGCGCGGTACCGGGCTCTTCACCTTTGCGGTTCAACGGCAGCTCGGGGGCCGGCTGGGTGGCAGTGGCCACCGCGTGCTCGTGGCTGGCGTCCACCATCTCGATGCGCAGCCGCTTGTTGAGCTGCTCTCGCAACTGCTCCGGTGGAAGGTACAGCTCGGCCGGCGGCAGCACGGGGCGCTCGATGTCATGTGCGCGCTGGTCATGGCGCTCGGTGGTCTGGATCCAGAACTGTTCTGACGCTTCGGCCGCGCCTTCGCCCAGCAGGAACATGGCGTCGCCGGCGAGGTAGTCGAACAGCGTGGCAGTCTGCGCGAAGAACAGCGGCAGGTAGTACTCGATGCCGCCAGGCGTGACGCCTTCCTTCATATCCTGATAGAGAGGGCAGCGGCGCACGTCGATGGGGAAACGCTCACGCAGATTGCTGCGGAAATCCCTTGCTGCATTCTCGGTGAGCGGGAACTCGCGCGCAGGCAGCAGTTCCACCTTGTCCACTTGCTGTTGCGAGCGCTGGGTCTCCGGATCGAAGCTGCGGATCGATTCCACGTCGTCGTCGAACAGCTCGACACGATAGGGCTCGGCTGAGCCCATCGGGAAAATGTCGATCAGCGCCCCGCGCACGGCAAAGTCTCCGGGTTCGGCGACCTGCGGTACGTTGCGGTAACCGGCCGCTTCCAGTCGGCGCTGCTCGGCAACGATGTCAAGCTTCTGGCCCCTGGCCAGCACCAGTCCGGAGCCGGTGATGTGACTGCGTGGAGCAATGCGTTGCATCAGCGTGGCTACCGGCACTACCAGCACGCCGCGGGCCATGTGCGGCAGTTGATACAGCGTGGCGATGCGCTGCGACACGATTTCAGGATGCGGGCTGAATGCTTCGTAAGGCAGGGTTTCCCAGTCCGGAAAGTGCGCTACCGGAAGGTTGCCGGCAAAGATCTTCAGTTCCGCTTCCAGGGCATGTGCGCGCTGGGTATCGCGGGTTACCGCCACCAGCAGGCCGTTATGTGCGCGTGCCGCTTCGGCAACAAGCAGTGCCTGCGCCGAACCATGCGGCGGGATCCAGTAGCGGCGTTGCTTGGGCGTAGTGGGGAGGGCGGGGAGTTTGATCAGGCTGGGCATAGGGACGCGGTTTGAGGGCGCTGCCATCGAGCCGCGCCAAGGAAAAAGCGCCCAAGTGTAACGCGACAGCCTCCAAGGGCCGGAGCTGACGTGATGCCCGATTTGCGGCCCGACCGGTGTGTGGCGTGGAAGGCAAGCGATTACAGGCTGAGCGTAATCAGCTCGATGCCGGGCTCATCTGGAATCAGGCGCAGGCTGAAACCCAGTTCGCGGCACAGCTTGAGCATTGGCCGGTTCTCCATCAGCACGTAGCCCCACAGCTCGGAGAGGCCGCGTCGACGACAGTCGTCGACCAGGTGCTGCATCAGCAGGGCGCCAAGGCCGAGGTGGGTCCAGTTTCGCTCAACCAGTACCGAGAATTCGGCGCTGTCGGTTGCCCGATCCACGTAGATGCGGCCCACGCCACGCATCTCTGCCGGCTGTACCGACTCGTCCATCAGGACGAAGGCGGTCTCCAGCACCGGGTTGATACGGCACAGGCGTTGTGCCATCGGCGCCGGCAATTCTGACATCGCGTGCAGAAAGCGACGACGGATGTCCTCGGGCGACAGTCGGGCGAAACAGCGCTGCATTGCCGCCACGTCGCCCGGTTCGATCGCACGCAGCACCAGTTCGCGCCCGTCCTCGATGCGCACCTGTTCACCGCGGGGCGTGGGCGACACGCGCGGACGGGCAAATCGCTCGCTGCTGCGCGGTGGCAAGCTGGCGAAACGGGAAGGGGCTACAAAGTCGATCGCGGGAATCATGGTGGCTCCGTACTTTGGCGTATTGTGTGCAATGCAGCATATTTTTGCAATGGCCGGATCGCTGGATGACTAGTGCGAAACGCGCGCTCTGCACGGCGGGCCTCACCCGTGTTGCAGCAGGAGGGACGCATGACTGACAGGCAACTGGCCTGGTGCACAATGCGGGTTGAACCGTGATGTCGGAGTGGCGATGAAACAGCATCTGGGGGCGCTGGCGCTGCTGGTCGATGACTATGACGAGGCGATTGCCTGGTATACGCGGGCATTGGGCTTCGAGCTGATCGAAGACATGGATCAGGGGCACAAGCGTTGGGTCCTGCTGGCACCACCTGGTTCCAGCGAGACGCGTCTGCTGCTGGCCAGGGCCAACGGCGAAGAGCAGGCCTCGCGCGTCGGCAATCAGACCGGCGGCCGCGTTTTTCTGCTGCTGCACACCGATGATTTCCAGCGTGACTGGCAACGCATGCGCGAGCAGGGCGTGCATTTTCGCGAGCAGCCGCGGCACGAGGCTTACGGCACGGTGGTGGTATTCGAGGACTTGTACGGAAATGCGTGGGACTTGCTTGAAATGAAGTCCTGAGCACGGCGGCGAGTTGACGCCCGCAAATGCGGCGCGGCAACTCGTCAGGCGGGGTGGCTCAGCGCAGCATTTTCAGCAGCGCCTGGGCGGCGGGTTCGGACGAAGCCGGGTTCTGACCAGTGATCAGCAGGCCATCGGTGACCACGTGGGGCTGCCAGTCAGCACCTTGGGAGTAGCTGCCGCCATTCTTCTTCAGCATGTCTTCGACCAGGAACGGCACGACGCCAGTGAGACCAACTGCTGCTTCCTCGGTGTTGGTGAAGCCGGTAACCGACTTGCCATTCACCACCGAACTTCCATCGGCGGACTTCGGGTGACGCAGTACGGCGGGCGCATGACAGACGGCGGCAACGGGTTTGCCGGCCTTGAGCATCGCTTCGATCAGCCTGATCGAGCTGGCATTTTCGGCCAGATCCCACAGCGGGCCGTGGCCGCCTGGATAGAACACGGCGTCGAAATCAGCGGCGGAGACGTCCTGCAACTTGCCGGTGCTGGCCAGCAAGGCCTGCGCCGTGGCATCGGCCTTGAAGCGGCGTGTATCGTCGGTCTGGAACGAGGCGTCATCGCTCTTGGGATCCAGCGGTGGCTGACCGCCCAGCGGGCTGGCCAGGGTGATGTCAGCGCCCGCGTCCTTGAAGGCGTAGTAGGGGGCGGCGAATTCTTCAAGCCAGAAGCCGGTCTTTTCGCCGGTGTTGCCCAGTTGGTCGTGCGAAGTGAGGACCATCAGAATTTTCATCGAGATTCCTTTTTTGCGGGGAGATGAGGGGTGACGCAGTGTTCGCAGATGCGCTACTCGCTGGCGACGCGAACCACCAGCTTGCCGAAATTGCCGCCCTTGAGCAGGCCGATGAAGGCTTGCGGCGCCTGATCGAGACCGTCGACGATGTCTTCGCGGAACTTGATCCTGCCTTCGCGCAGCCACTGGCTCATCTGCGGCAGGAACTCAGCGTAGCGATCGCCGTAGTCGTCGAAGATGATGAAGCCCTGCATCTTGATGCGTCGGGTCAGCACGGTACGGGCGAGCAGGCCCAGCCGATCCGGCCCGGCTGGCAAGGCGGTGTCGTTGTAGTTGGCGATGAGGCCGCAGACCGGCACGCGAGCTGAGGTGTTGAGCAGCGGCAGTACCGCGTCGAATACCGCGCCGCCGACGTTTTCAAAATACACATCGATGCCTTGCGGGCAGGCGATCGCCAACTCGGCGGCGAAGTCGGGACTGTAGTGATCGACGCAGGCATCGAAACCCAGTTGCTCGACCACATAGCGGCACTTTTCCGTACCGCCGGCGATGCCGACGCTGCGGCAGCCCTTGAGTTTGGCAATCTGCCCGACCACCGAGCCCACCGCACCGCTGGCCGCGGCCACCACCACGGTCTCGCCGGCCTTGGGCTGGCCGATGTCGAGCAGGCCCATGTAGGCAGTAAAACCGGGCATGCCCAGCACACCCAGGGCCAGAGACGGCTGTTTCATCTGCGGATCCAGCTTGCTCAAGCCGCCGCCATCGGAGAGCGCGTGATCCTGCCAGCCACTGAAGCCGAGCACCAGGTCGCCCTGCCTGAAATGCGGATGCTTGGAAGCCTCTACGCGGGAGACGGTGCCGCCGACCATGACTTCACCGATGCCCACTGGCTCGGCGTAGGACTTGGTGTCGCTCATTCGGCCGCGCATGTAGGGATCGAGCGAGAGGTAGAGCGTGCGCAGCAACAGTTGGCCGTCGGCGGGGACAGGCAGCGGGGTTTCGCGCAGGCGGAAGTTGTCGGCCGTCGGTGCGCCGACCGGGCGCGAGTTCAGCACGATGGCACGTTGCAGCTTCGAGCTGGATGACATGGATGTTCCTCGTTGGAGTTCGTGAAAGCGGATGGAAGCGCGTGCCGTCATGGGTGCGCGCTGGCGCAGCAATTCAAGTCAGAGTGCGATTTCGAGGATGCGCCGGCTGGTGGCCAGGTTGACTTCCCGGTGCTCGCCGAGGCTGGTCATGCCGTGTGCCTCAAGCTGGGTGATGACCGGATCGATGGCCTCTGCGCCGAGCTGGTAGTCCGGCAGGCGGGTGCCGATGCCCATCTCCTCGAAAAAGCTGCGGGTCAGTTGGATGGCGCGACCGATGCGTTCGTCTTCGTTGCCTTCGGTGACATGCCAGACCCGTTCGGCGTATTGCAGCAATTTGCCGCGTTTGCTCTCGCGGCGCACCAGCAGGCTGGCCGGCAGCACGATGGCGAGCGGGCGCGTGTGGTCGATGCCATGCAGCGCGGTCAATTCGTGACCGATCATGTGGGTGCTCCAGTCCTGCGGCACACCGGCGACTGGCGCCATTCAGGCCGTTGAGGGCCAGCGTGGCGATCCACATCAGGTTGGCGCGCGAATCGCATTTCTGCGGATTGTCCAGTGCTTCCGGGCCGGTTTCGATCAGGCTTTGCAACAGATCCACGGCAAAGCGATCCTGCGCCTTGGCGCTGGCGCCACCGTGGAGGATCAGTACCCGTGCCGATGCTGGCAGCAACCCGCCCAGTTTGCCGATGGTGTCTTTGCCGAGCATGGTCTACGCCGTGCGTTGGCTATGCAGGAGACGCTGCCGAAACAGGCAGTTGCAGGCAGTGCAGGGTGGCGAGCATGGCGCCATCCAGCGCGCTGCGGTCGTGTCTGAATTTGGTCAGCAAGGTGGCGCCAAGCCAGATCTGATAAAGCGTCTGGGCGGTGTGGTGAGCGTCGAGAGAGGCTGGCAGCGAGCCGTCGGTGATGCCCTCGCGGATGCAGTTGGCCAGGCGTCCAATGATCTGGTCTGTGCCACGGTGCAAGGACATGCGCATCGGTTCGGACAGGTCGGAAACTTCACCGCCCAGCTTCACGGCCAGGCATTTGCCGTCCTGACAATCGCTGGCCTGCGTCTGCAGCCATTTCTGCCAGTAGCTCATCAGACGTTCGGCGGCAGTGTTGCCGGGCCTGGAGAGCAGGGTGTCGATCTGTTGCAGGTAGTCGCTGAAGTATCTGTCCAGCAGCGCTTCGCCAAACAGCTCTTTCGATTTGAAGTAATGGTAGAACGAGCCCTTGGGTACCGCGGCGGCACTCAGTAGTTCATTCAGACCCACAGCCGAGAAGCCCTTGCCGAGGATGATCGGCTTGGCGGTATCGAGAATGGATTGGCGTACGTCGGTGCGGTCGGAGCCCATGAGGAAGCATGTTACGCACAATTAGACTGGTCGTCTAGAGTTGACGCGGGATGCCGTTCGCCAACCATCGAGCGTTCCTTCCCGCTGGCAGAGCCTGGATGCCGCGATCAGGCGATTACCAGATCAGGTCGTCAGGAACCTGAAACTGCCGGTAGTACTCGTCATCGGCGCTTTCGCCGATGTCGCTGGTTCCGCGATGACCGTGGTCAAGCACAATCATCGCCGCGTCACGTTCGTAAACCTTGTCGGCAGCCACACGTGGCAGCAGTTCGTAGCCTTCGCCATGGCGCGCAATGACCAGCGTGCCGTCGGCCAGTTGTGTGCGCAATGCCTCGTTGACCAGCACATCCTTGATCCGGTCGCCGTCGGTGAACCGGTACGTTACGTCGCCCTCCCGCTTGACCTTGTGCATGTCGACAATCTGCCGGATCTGCGCATGAACTTCGTTGACGCGCACCTGCGCATTGCGCTCCGCCGCGAGCGCACGATCGCGTTCGGCTCGCTCCACCTGCAACTTCTGGACATCCAGCTGTTCGGCACTGGGCGGTGCCGGCTTGGTTCCCTTGCGCTGCGCCGCCTGCTCGCGCACGACCTTTGCGACCTGATTCTTCTTGACCAGGCCGGCCTTGAGCAGTTGTTCTTGCAGCGGATTGCGCATTGGAAAGCGGGGGCGGGGAGAATGGGGCGTTGATTGTAGCGTGTGTGGTGCGTCTGGTCGCCCGACCCATGGGCAACCATCGGATCCCGCGTGACAAAGTTCATTCATGTCGAATTCGACAGAATAAAAAACGGCCATATTTCGATCAATATGGCCGCAGTATTTGGCAGGGAGAATTTACTGCAAGAAGCGTGCGGGTAAAGCCATTACCAAAATTGAGCATGCAGAAAGGTGATGGTCAGCACATTTTTTTTGCTTCACCATCCAGCGTCGCGAAACAGGGTGCTACATTCATTCAGCGTCAACCACCTACTGAAAAGGGGAATACCATGTTCAAGAACGTGTCTCGTCGGGCTGCCATTGTCGCATTTTTGATGCTTGGTCTGTCCACTCCAATATTTGCCGCCAGCCCCCCGTCGATGGGCCTTGGACAAACCTGGCCCAATACCGCTGATGTAAGTCCGAGTCCTCACTGGCATGCTTATGTATTCATGCTGGGCGGCATCAAATATGTGCAGATCAACGATATCAACGGCAATGTGCTTGGTGCTGTAGGTACCGTCAATGGCCAGTTCATCATCTTGCCGATCGGTCGGTTTTCTCAACTCGTTGCAACTCCCCAGGAACCGGTGAATGCACGCAAAGTGACAACCGCCACTCCAGTAACGAGTCCGACGACCGTATATCAGGACGGCGATACCCTGATTACCGCCACAATGCTTAGCAACGGCGCCGTTCAGCTGACGGCGGCGGCATGTGACCCGATCGAATGCAACAGCCACGGTCTGTCGACCGGCACCACCACGGGCACAAGCACGACCACCTGCGATCCGGTCGAGTGCAACAGCCACCGCCAGGTGACCGGCACGGGTACCATCACGGCCACGTGCGACCCGGTTGAATGCAACAGCCACGGTCTGTCGACCGGCACCACCACGGGCACGAGCACGACCACCTGCGATCCGATCGAGTGCAACAGCCACCGCCAATGAGTGGCGCGAAGGAGGAAGCTCAGTGGAGTGTTGTTCCGCTGGGCTTCTCCTCAATCGGCTTTTCCGGATCGAGCAAAATCACGCTTACTCGCCGGCCATTGGTGCGCACGCGCTCACGCGCACATCCTTCGAAAGTGGCAGCACGATCCATGATGGATTGAAACCCCCGTCCGCTGCCGGCCGGCAGGATGCGCGGCAAAAGCTGATCCCATTGAATGCTGGCTACGCCTGCGCGATCGGTCTGAGAGTCGAGTCTGAGCACAGCCCACCGTCGTCCTTCATGTTCGCCACAGCGCAGGCGCAGGCCGAAGGCGGTCGTCTGTTTGCGCGAGCAGCTGTCTGCGATCACGTCGCACACCAGACGGTAGATTGCCAGTTGCAGAGAGGGGGACAAGGGCGCCAACGGGCCTCGAAGATCGCACCAGTACCTGATGCCGGCCTTGTCCAGTGCGCGGGGAATCTGGCCCTCGCGCAACGCGGAGGAGATCCCCTTTTCCTGCCAGGCCACCGGATACAGACTGTCGGCGAGGCCGAACAGCTGATCCTTCGCGTTCAGGGCAAGGCTGTGATAGCTGCGATCATCGTTGGCTGGTTGGGCCATCCGTTGCCGATTTGTCATCATGTTGCAAACCGAGTGGACAGCCAGCCCGATCTGCTCAAGCGTTTGCGAGGTCATGCGCAGTTGGGTTTCTCCCAACTCGGCATTGCGCTGCGCCAGGGACAGGGCCAGACGCATTCCGGACTGTTCATTGCGGATCCGCCAGTCAAGCATCGCGATGCGTTCGCCCATGAGCAGCATCGTCGAGATCACAAATGCAACGATGATCTCGGCCTGGATCGTGTCGTGGTCATAGCGATGCGGCATCAGCGCCAGGATAGCCAGGCTCGCTGCTGAGCCGCCGACGGCGGCGCCGTGCCAGCCATGGCGAAGAGCCAGCCACACGATAGGCAGGAACATGGCGGTTTGCGCGATTTGCCTGGTCTGGGTGCCTGGCGCTGCATTCATGCCGACCCACACCAGCAAACCCAGTATGGGCAACAGGACGTACGCCGTATCCGACAGCAATCGACTCTGCTTGAGTTTGCGTCCGAGGCCAATCCACTTTGAGTGGGCAATTTCCTGATACGCGAACAGCACGAAAGGTGTGATGGTCAGGATGCCCAGATAATTGCCCAGCACCCACCTGGAGGCGAGTTCCCTGTAGTCGACCAGGTACCCGGGTGGCAGCCTGGTGAGCATCAATGCGCCGACTGCCCGGAACGTGATGATGAAGGCTATGATCAGGGCAGACACCAGCAAGGTGCCTATGTTCACGTTGCGCGGCTTGGTGAAGATTCCGCCGCGTTCTCTTGCCCAGTACACCACCGGCGCGACAAACAGAAGCGAGGGCACGAGATTGAACAGTGCCCACGACGTCCCGAATTGTCCGCCGCAGGTGTAGCTCAGGTGGGCCAGTGACGCGAATTCGCCAATCATCAGCGCCGGCCAGTACCGATAGCTGGTCAACAGCAGCACGCTCAGGTACAGCCCGCTCAGAATCAGCCAGTGCGAAATGGAAATCTGTCGGACTGCCGAAACCAGGAGACAGTAAAGTACTGCCACCATGATGTGTCGAAGCCAGGCTCCCCTCCTGATCCCCTTCTGCATAGCCCCGTTCCTCATTTGGATTCCCTTGCCGAGATACGCGTGTCCTGAACCTTTTTCCTGGTTTGTGCAGGCGGCGTGACTACCCGGCCCACGTAAAGATTCTAGCGGAAGCTTCGGGCACCGGCGCGACCGGATCTCCCGGGTTCGCCTCCAAAGATACCTCTGACAACCGGCCAGCTTTCAGCGCAGATTAGCTGAGTTTTCGAAATGTGACCTGGATCCCACTTTCAAGCATAGCTCAACCCGGATTCACCAGCCAGCAACGGATTATTCACACTTTGGCGCCCCGGCGCAGCATGGGGATGTGCTGCGGTGGTCAGTCAGCGAGGTCGGGCTCGAAAAAGCTCCAACGCACTTCATCGAACTCGGCCTTCATCGCGGCCTCGACGATGTTGATCGCCGCAATCAGCTGCAGATCGCCTGTGGTGGGCTGCATCCGTGCCTTTACCGCCACCATCACATCGGTACCCATCTGCAGGGTAATCAGGTTCAGCACCTCGGCCACTTCGCTGCGGCCGGTCAGGAAGGCCAGCAACTCGGCCCGCCGGCGCGGTTCCATGCCCTGGCCGATGAGTAGATCCTTGACCTCGATCGCCACCAGTACGGCTACCACGATCAGCAGGACACCAATGGCAATCGTACCGGCGGCATCGAAAGTCAGGTTGCCGGTGAGCATCGTTGCGCCAATCGCCAACACGGCCAGACATAGTCCGACCAGGGCAGCGAGGTCCTCACCGAAGATCACCAGCAGTTCGCTGGAACGGGTCTCGCGGAACCACGTCCACAGGCCTTGGTCGCCGCGGGCCTTGTTGACCTCCTGCAGGCAGCCGTGCATCGAAATACCCTCCACGACGATGCCGAATACGAGTACGCCGAGCGCCAGCCACGGCCATTTCAGTGGCTCGGGATGGTCAAGCTTGTGCACACCCTCATAGATCGAGAACATGCCGCCGACGCTGAAGAGCAGGATCGCGACCAGGAATGACCAGAAGTACAGCGCGCGGCCCCAGCCCAGCGGAAACTCATCAGAGGGCGGACGCTTGGCCTGACGAATGCCGAGCAGCAGCAGGCCCTGATTGCCGCAGTCGGCCAGCGAATGCACCGCTTCGGCCATCATTGCGCCCGAGCCAGTAATGGAGGCGGCGACCAGTTTGGCCAGAAAAATCGCGAAATTGGCTCCCAGCGCGAGCAGGATCGCCTTGATCGGGTTGGCAGCGTGGCCAGACATGTTCGGTTCCTTCGGCAGGGTGGGGAGTTTAAGGCACCGCAAGAACGTGCTTCCGGAAGCCCTTGCTGGCATGGCAAGGCGAGTCCAGGCTGGCAGAAAGCCGGGTAGTGTCACAGCGGGTTTGCCAGCCTGTCGCCATGCCAGATCCGTGCCTCAAGCGGAAGTCGTGGCGCCAGCCCCGCTTTACTGGCGCAATCGACCGCCTCTTGTGGTCACTGCCGAAGTCGCCGGCGTGGAGTGCACATTCGCCCGGTCGTCGGGATGGATCATCGCGACACGCCGATGATGGCGCGGGATGGCTGTGGGATCGTGGCACCGAGGCACGTGCTTTCCACGGAGATATCGCGCGGATCCGGCGCCATGGGGTCAGTGGATGCCTACGCCCAGACCTACGCCAAAACTGATGTTGCTGCGACCCTGGCGCATTTCTTCAGGTGTCCAGACGTGCGACTGGCTCACGGCAACCAGGGGAAAGACATAGTCTGCCTCTCCGACCTTGCCCGCGAAGGTGCCGTTGAGCTTGCCGTCGACCGTCATCAGCGCTCCGGCGGGATAGTCCAGCGGCTCGGCATAGCCTTGCAGCACCGCAATGAAGCGGCCATTGCCGCTGTCGTTGGCTTTTGGTCGCTGCGAGGAGTCCAGCGGATAAGCCAGCAGCTCGATCTCACTGCGATCGGGGAAGTTGCTCACATGCACGATGCGACCGCCCCAGACCACCGCATTGCCACTGTAGTGCTCGGGTGTCTGTGCCACCTGTCCAGGTGTGGGAAAGACGGCATGGGCAGCCGTCTTGTAGATCGGTGCCGGCGCGCAGGCAGCCAGACCCAGGACGATGGCGGGCATGGCTAGCCGAGTCAGGATCGAAGCGTAACGGGTGCTCATGGTCGTGCTCCTGGGTGGACGCTGGCAGATGGGACGAGCTTAGCGGCGGCCCGGCTTGCGCGGTAGTCGTGAGGCGGGCAGGGGGCTGGGTGTGTTCAGTTGGCTACCGGCCTCGTCCAGCAGCCAGTCGAGCTTCCATTCGGCCGGGCGATCCTGCGACAGCAGGTGGGCCAGTGCACGCAGCGGTTCGCGCAGGATCTCATCAAGATCCCATGGTGCATTGAGAACCACCATGCCTGAGCCGTTCAGTCGCAGCGGCGAATCATCCGGGTGCACCAGCAGCTCGGCGCGCAGCACCCGTTTCACCCCGCTGTGCTGCATCGCCCGCAGGAATGGCTGGACCTGGCTGCGCAGCTTGATCGGGTACCACACCGCGTAGATACCCGTGGGCCAACGCAACAGCGCGGCTTTCAGGGTTTTCTCGATCTGTCGGTACTCCGCTTCCTGTGCCTCGTAGGGTGGATCGATCAGCACCAGACCACGTTTTTCCTTCGGCGGCAGCAGGGCCTTCAGCGCCTCGTAGCCGTCACGCTGGTGTACATGAACCTGCCGATTGGCGCGAAAAAGGTCGCGCAGCTTGGAGGCCTCCTCGGTATGCAGCTCGCACAACTGCGCGCTGTCGTCGGGCCTGAGCAGGCGAGCAACCTGCAACGGCGAGCCGGGGTAATACCTCAAACCCTGCTCGTTGCCCGCGCCACCGAGGATGCTGGCGCGCCAGCGCTGCAGCAGCGGCGGCACCTTTTCGGCCGGGTGCAGGCGGGAGATGCCGTCCTTGTGCTCACCGGTCTTCTTCGCTTCAAAGCCATCCAGTGCGTAGTTGCCATTGCCGGCATGGGTGTCGATGTAGCAAAACGGTGTCGGCTTGGCCTGCAATGCCTCGATCAACGCCAGCAGCACGGTGTGCTTCAGGACATCAGCAAAATTTCCGGCGTGATAGGCGTGGCGATAATTCATGGCAGTCATGGGAGCGGGGATCTTCGAGTATAGATGTGCGGCCACGATGCTCTGTGCGCCGCGTCATGTCCCATGCCACGGTTCGCCCGGTTGCGCAGCGCCGTCGCCTGCGCGGACTGGACGGCGCGAAGGCAAGCCCCGTCAACGTCTGTGATGCACTCAGCGAACGGTTGCGCCGGGCCGCGCGCCCTGGTCGGCGTCCAGCAGGAACAGGTCGCTGCCGCCGTCGCCGGCCGAGAGAATCATGCCTTCGGACAGGCCGAAGCGCATCTTGCGCGGAGCCAGGTTGGCGATGAACACCACGTTGCGGCCGACCAGCTTTTCCGGCTCGCCGTAGGCGGCGCGGATACCCGAAAAGATCTGCCGCTTGCCCAGCGGGCCGCCGTCCAGTTCGAAGCGAAGCAGCTTGTCCGAGCCCTCGACGAATTCGCAGGCGGTGACCTTGCCGATGCGCAGGTCGAGCTTGCCGAAGTCGTCGATGCCGATGGTGTTGGTTTCGGCGCTGGCGGGTGCGGTGTCGGTCATGGGCTTGCCGGATTCCTTGGGTTTTTTTGCGGGGTTTGGTGCGGGCGCGGTCTCTGCGCCGCCGAGCGACTCTTTCGATGACTCGACCATGGCTTCGACAAGCTTGGGGTCGATGCGACCCAGCAGTGGCTTGAATGTGGAGACTGCATGGCCATGAAGCTCGCGGCGGGCGTCGTTGAAGCTGGTGATGGGGGCGTCCAGAAACGCTTCGGCAGCAGCTGCTGTGGCGGGCAGCACGGGTTTGAGCAAGCCGGACAGCAGGCGAAATGCGTTAAGCGCCAGGGTGCAGACTTGCTGCAACTCATCGCGGCGGCTTTCGTCCTTGGCGATCACCCATGGCGCCTTGGCTGCGATGTAGCCATTGACCAGGTCGGCGATGGTGACAAAGCGACGCGTGACTTCGGCGAATTCGCCTTCGCCGTAGAGCTGTTCGATACCGTCGAAGTGTTCCAGCAGGGTCTGCCACAACGCAGCTTCCTCCGCCTCGAAATGATCGGCCAGCTTGCCGTCGAAGAACTTCTGCACAAAGCCGGCAGTGCGACTGGCGATGTTCACCCACTTGCCGACCAGATGCGAATTGACCCGCTCCTCGAATGCTTTCAGGTCGAGATCCACGTCGACCGGTGCGTCGCTGAGCATGGTGGCGAAGTAATAGCGCAGGAATTCAGGATGGATGCCGGCATCCAGATAGGTGCGTGCCTGGATGAAGGTGCCGCGCGACTTCGACATCTTGGCGCCGTTCACGGTGAGGTAGCCGTTGACGTGCAGCGCGGTCGGCGTGCGGAAGGCGGCGCCGTGCAGCATCGCCGGCCAGAACAGGCCGTGGAAGTTGATGATGTCCTTGCCGATGAAGTGGTGCATCTCGGCGGTGCTGTCGGCGCCGAGGTAGTCGTCGAATTTCAGGGTCGAGCCGGCTTGCTCGCACAGTACCTTGAAGCTGGCCAGGTAGCCGACCGGCGCGTCCAGCCAGACGTAGAAGAACTTGCCCGGGGCGTCGGGGATCGGGAAGCCGAAGTAGGGCGCATCGCGTGAGATGTCCCAGTCCTTCAGGCCGCCATCCAGCCATTCGCGCAGCTTGGCGGCGACGCCGCTGTTGGCCACCGGCTTGCCGTCGGTGAACTTGCCGGCGAACCAGTCGCGCAGCAGCGGCTCGAACTTGCTCAGCTCGAAGAAGTAGTGCTCCGAATCGCGCAGGACCGGCGCGGCGCCGGACATCACCGAGTACGGGTTGATCAGGTCGGTCGGCGCGTAGGTGGCGCCGCAGTGCTCGCAGTTGTCGCCGTACTGGTCCGGCGTGCCGCAGTTGGGGCAGACGCCCTTGATGTAGCGATCCGGCAGGAACATCTGCTTTTCCGGATCGAACAATTGCTTGATGTTGCGCCGGGCAATGCTGCCGCCATCGCGCAATCGGGTATAGATCTGCGAGGCCAGTTCGCGATTCTCGTCCGAATGGGTAGTGTGATAGTGGTCGAAGGCCACCCCGAAGGCGGCGAAGTCAGCCTCGTGGCCCTGACGGATGCCTTCGATGAAAGCCTCCGGCGTCATGCCGGCTTTTTCCGCCGCCAGCATGATCGGCGTTCCATGCGCATCGTCGGCACAGACATAGGCCACCTGGTTGCCCATCATTCGCTGTGCCCGCACCCAGATATCGGCCTGGATGTAACCCAGCAGATGGCCCATGTGCAGCGGGCCATTGGCATAGGGCAGGGCATTGGTAACGAGCAGGCGGCGACTCATGGGGGGCAGGCACTCCGATTTGACTGCGCATTATGGCATGGCCGTCCAAATCTCCGGCCGGGCGGCGCACCCGGCCGCACAACGAAAAAGCGCGCCGAAGCGCGCTTTCAATTCGCCGACGCGGTGGTGATCAGGGTTGCCGTTCCCACACCTGTGAGCGGCCGAACAGGGAAAATCCGATGAAGCCACGGACGCTGAGCTTCTGGCCGCCATCGAGCATCGACAGTTTCACCTTGTAGACCTTGCCCGACTTGGGATCGAGAATCTTGCCGCCATCCCACACGTCGTCGTCCTTGTGCACTCCCCACATGATGTTCATGCCTTCGACCGGCTTGTCCTTGCGCTCGCCGTCGCACTTCTTGCACAGGGCAACCTCGCCGTCGCGGGCAATGTCTTCCGGAGTGCGGTTGAGCAGTTTCACGATATGTGCCTGCAGCTCGCCGTTGTTGTCGGTGATCTGCACGATCGACTTGGCCTGGCCGGTATCGTCGTCGATGGTTTTCCAGTTGCCGACCGGTGTGTCGTTGGCCGCGAGCGCGGCACCGGCGGCCAGCAACAGGCTGGCGGCTATGGCTATACGAAAAGCATGCTTCATGGCGTCTCTCCCGTACGAAAGCGTATGGACGGGAGACTGGCGAGGATCGAGGGGGGCGTCAAGCTGCATTGCGCAAATGGGAAAGCCCGGCTGTCATGGCCAGTGGGGACGCCCGCCGGCTGACCTGCATCAGCCGGCCGCGCAGATGAGGCTGGCATAATGGCCGCTTCCCCTGCCGCCCCGCGAGTCGACATGTCCCTGGCGAACGAAGCCCTGATCCGCCGCCTTCTTGGCGATCTCACTGATACGCATACCGGCGCGCCGCTGGCCGAGGCCGTGCGGGCGATCGGCGTTGATGGCGGCAGGGTATCGGTGGATCTGCAACTGGGTTATCCCGCTGCCGGCGCGATCGAGGCCATGACTGAACGCGTGCGCCAGGCGCTGGAGGCCGATCCGGCGATCGAATCGGCCACGGTTTCGATAAGCAGCCGTATCCATGTGCACAAGGTGCAGGGCACCCTGGGCCCGTTGCCGAACGTGAAGAACATCATCGTGGTGGCGTCCGGCAAGGGCGGCGTCGGCAAGTCGACCGTGTCCGCGAACCTGGCGCTGGCGCTGCAGGCCGAAGGCGCCAGGGTCGGTGTGATGGATGCGGACATCTATGGCCCAAGCCAGCCCACCATGCTCGGTGTGCATGGCAAGCCGGCCTCGCCGGACGGCAAGAGCATCATCCCGATGCAGGCGCATGGCATGCAGGTGATGTCGATCGGCTTCCTGGTGGAGGAGGACACGCCGATGATCTGGCGTGGCCCGATGGTGACCCAGGCGATGATGCAGTTGCTCACCGATACCCGTTGGGAGCAGTTGGATTACCTGATCGTCGACCTGCCGCCGGGCACGGGCGACATCCAGCTCACGCTGTCGCAAAAGGTGCCGGTGGCCGGCGCGGTGATCGTCACCACGCCGCAGGATATCGCCTTGCTGGATGCGCGCAAGGCGCTGAAGATGTTCGAGAAGGTCGATGTGCCGGTGCTGGGCGTGGTGGAAAACATGGCCACCCACGTCTGCTCCAACTGCGGCCACGAGGAAAACATCTTTGGTGAAGGCGGTGGCGAGCGGATGGCAAGCCAATACGGCGCGGATTATCTCGGCTCGCTGCCGCTGGATATCCGCATCCGTGAGCAGGCCGACGGCGGTACGCCCACGGTGGTGGCCATGCCGCAGTCGGATCTGACCGCCCGCTATCGCGAAATTGCCCGCAACACGGCCGGCCGGCTGTCGCGGCAGCCGCGCAACAAGTCGCTGGGGCTGGGCAAGATCGTGGTGCAGGGCGTGCCGGCTGCATGAAGCCGCGGCGCGTGCTGTGCCTGTCGGGCAGTCTGCGGCGGGCTTCGGCCAATACCGCCTTGCTGCAGGCCGCACGACAACTGGCGCCGGCCGGTCTCGCGCTGCGGCTGTATGCAGGGTTGGGCGCGCTGCCGCCGTTCAATCCCGATGACGAAATCGAGCCGCTGCCAGCGGCGGTGACGGCGCTGCGCGAGGCGATCGGTGCCAGCGACGCGCTGCTGATCGCCTGTCCCGAGTACGCCCATGGCGTGCCCGGTGCCTTCAAGAACCTGCTCGACTGGCTGGTTGGCAGTCTGGAGTTCCCGGGCAAGCCGGTGGTGTTGCTCAACGCCTCTGCGCGCGGCTCGTTTCACGCCCAGGCAGCCTTGCACGAGATTCTCGAGACGATGTCGGCGCGAGTACGGGTATCCGTGACGGTGCCGTTGCCGGGTGCCGGTTGCGATCCAGGCGCGATCCTGGCCAGTCCGTCGCGTTGCGACGAGCTGCAGCAGGCGCTGGCCGCGCTGCTCGAAGCGACTGCCGCCGACTGACCCGCACGGCAACCGGCGGCAGGGCAGCCGTACCGTGGTATTTTGCGCATCTTTGGCCAGGCCGCTGGACGGCCACGTTCCGATTCGAGACTGGAGATCGAGTGAGCATCAAATCCGACAGGTGGATCCGCCGCATGGCGCAGGAGAAGGGCATGATCGAGCCGTTCGAGGCGGGTCAGGTCAAGCTGCGCGATGGCAACAGACTGGTGTCCTACGGCACCTCCAGCTATGGCTACGACGTGCGTTGCGCGCGCGAGTTCAAGATCTTCACCAACATCAACTCCACCATCGTTGATCCGAAGGCATTTGATCCTTCCAGCTTCGTCGATGTGGAGGCTGACGTCTGCATCATTCCGCCCAATTCGTTCGCGCTGGCCCGAACCGTCGAGTTTTTCCGGATCCCGCGCAAGGTACTGACGATCTGCCTGGGCAAGAGCACCTATGCGCGTTGCGGCATCATCGTCAACGTGACCCCGCTGGAGCCGGAGTGGGAAGGTCACGTGACGCTGGAGTTTTCCAATACCACCCCGCTGCCCGCAAAAATCTACGCCAACGAAGGGGTGGCACAGATGCTGTTCCTCGAATCGGACGAGGAGTGCGAGACCAGCTACAAGGATCGCGGCGGCAAATACCAGGGTCAGCAGGGCGTGACCCTGCCACGAACCTGATCGCGCATCTGAACGATTGACGCCCGGCCGGGCCGCAGCGACTGCCTGGGGCGTTACACTCTCCCCGTTGACCACTTGCATAGTTCTGGAGACCCGCATGATCCGATTTTCCACACTGCTGAAGCGCGCCACGGCGGCGATCATGCTGGGCAGTCTGCTGGTGCTGGCTGGCTGCCACCGCGGCCTCACCATGGAACAGCTCAATGCCACCGCCGCCAAGGATCATTTCGACGTGACGGTCCGTGCCTACAAGGACGGCCAGTTCCTGATCGATGGTGCGGTTCTGTCGGCCATCGATGCGGGCAGCCACTTCGCCTACCTGCGCGACCAGGGGCGTCTGCCCAAGAAAGTGCTGCTGCTGCCCAGCGACGATTCCGCCGTGCGCAAGCAGCACCTGCAGTACATGGCGCGGATGGTGCTCGACTATGGCTTCAAGGCCTACTTCTTCGATCACAAGGGCCTGCTCACCGAGATCAATCCAGTGGACATCAAGGCGCGCAAGCTGGAGGACTATCACAAGCGTGCTCCCACCGCAGCGCCGCCGGTTCGGGATCACAGCAACGGCGGCGGTCTCGGCGGCTGAATCTGAATCTGAACCGTGCGCAGCCTGGATGGCTGCCGGTCGATCCCGAAAGCCCGCGAATGACTTCGCGGGCTTTCGCACATCCAGGGGTCGGTCGGTGTGCAGTCAGGCAATGCTTCCGCCGCGGAGCTTGCGGTCGATCGTGGTAGCCACTGCCGCGAGCAGCGCGATCCGCAAGCCGCGTTCCACCTCGGCCTGCGCCATGCTGGCGGCGCCGCGCCGCCGCGCGGCCTGCGTCGGCAGGTACGGAATGTGGATGAAGCCGGCGCGCACGCCGCGCCGTTTCGACGCCAGGTGCAGCATCGCGTAGGCAATGTGGTTGCAGACGTAGGTGCCGGCGCTGTGCGAGATCTCCGCCGGCAACCCGGCCAGCAGCAGCGCTTCCAGCATCGCCTTGATCGGCAGGGTGCTGAAGTAGGCCGCTGGGCCATCGGCGATCACCGGTTCATCGACCGGCTGCGCGCCGGCATTGTCGGGAATGCGCGCGTCCTGCAGGTTGATCGCCACCCGTTCCAGCGACAGCTGCGGACGGCCGCCGGCCTGGCCCACGCCGAGCACGATCGCCGGTTTCACTTCGCGCATGGCAGCTTGCAGCAGCCGCAGCGAGGCGGCGAACTCGGTCGGCAGCTTGCGAGCCACCACCCGGTGCCCGCCGATGCGCTTGCCGTGCAGTGCGCGCACGGCTTCCCATGACGGATTGATCGGCTCGCCTCCGAACGGATCGAACCCGGTCAGCAGGATGCGCGGAAGGGATGTGCTCATGCTTGCCTCGCCAGATCGATCAACGGAACACCAGCAACCACATCAACAGCACGGTGCTGGCGAAGATCCACAGTGCGCTCCAGGCCTGCGCGCGGATCACACCGTAAGGATTTCGCAGCTCCAGCAGTGCGGCAGGCACCAGGTTGAAGTCGGCCGCCATCGGCGTCACCAGCGTGCCGCAGTAGCCGCACAGCATGCCCATCGAGCCGAGTATCGCCGGATCGGCGCCATGTTGCCGGATCAGCAGCGGCAGGCCGATGCCGGCCATCATCACCGGGAACGCGGCGAACGCATTGCCCATGATCACGGTGAACAGCACCATGCCCAGCGCGAACGCCAGCAGCGCGGCGGTGGCGTTGCCGGTGGGCAGCAAGGCGGTGGCGATCGCGGCGATCGCCGTGCCCACGCCGCTCTGCGTGAACACCTGGCCCAGCGCCGCCAGCAGCAGCGGCAGCAGGGCGGTCCAGCCGATCGCGTCGAGCAGGCGCCGGCCCTCGGCCACGCCCTCGTGCATCGGCGTGCGCGCCACCCGCGAGGCGGCGAACAGCGCCACCACACAGGCCAGCCCCAGCCCGGTCAGGGTCATCTGCGGCGCGGCGAACAGCGCATGTCCGTCGATCACCAGCCAGGCGCCGAACAGCGCCACCAGCAGGGTCACCAGCGGAATCAGCAGCGCCGGCACGAACAGCATGTGACCCAGTCGGATCGCTGACTGCAGTCGTTCGTCGGCACTGCTGCTTTCCGGATGCGGCTTGCGGCGCAATCGCGGCGCCAGCAACGCCAGCACGATCACTCCGCCGCCGGCGAGCTGCGAGGGCAGCGCATGGCCGGCCGCGGACTGCTTCAGGATGTAGTCGCCAGCGCCGAACAGAAGTCCCAGCACCAGCCAGAACGCGGCGTGCCACAGGTGGCCTTCGCGCAGGTTGCGCCCCCCGGTGTAGAGCAGGAACGCGGCGATCAACCAGTAGGCGTATTCGATCCGCAGCATGCTCAGCCCGCCTCGTCGGTGCGCAGCGCGGCCGCGCGGCGCTGCAGCCGACGCTGGTACAGCCACACACGCACGGACTGGATCACGAACGCGGCGATCGCGGTGGGCGCCGCCCACAAGGCGATCGCCAGCGGACTCAGCTCGATGCCGTGCTGGCTGTAGAAACCCTGGATCAGCAGCACCGCGCCCAGCGCGATGAACACGTCCTCGCCGAAGAAGCGGCCCACGTTGTCGGTGGCGGCGGCGATCGCGCGCAGCTCCTCGCGGTCGGCCTGGTCGAGGCTGGGCAGGATCTTCTCCGCCGCCGCCTCGCCCATCGGTGCCAGCAGCGGGCGTACGGTTTGTGCAGGTCCGGCGACGCCGGTGAGGCCCACCGTGGCCAGCAGCTGGCGCAGCAGCAGGTAGCCGATCAGCAGGCGCGCCAGGGTCAGGTTCTGCATTCGCGCCATCCAGCGCTGCGCGTGTTCGCGCAGGCCAGCCCGTTCCAGCAATCCGATCGCCGGCAGGGTCAGCACGAACAGCAGCAGCATGCGAGCCGACACAAAACTCTTGCCGAGCAGGGCCAGCAGCGCCGGCGGCGACAGCCCGCCCAGCAGTCCGCTGACCAGGGCGGCGGTCACCACCACCGGCACCGCGTTGAAGCGCAGCGCGAAGCCGATCACGATCACCGCGACGCCGAGCAGGGGCCAGTAGTTCATGCACGCCTCGCGTTGGGATGGGGAAAAAAGATCATGCCGCGCCCGGCGCGGCGATGCGCAGGCCGGCGGCCTCGAGCGCCGCGCGCAGCTGGCGCGCCAGCGTCACCGCATGGGCGCCATCGCCATGCAGGCACAGCGTGTCGGCGCTCAGCGTCAGCGCTTGGCCATTCGCCGCCTGCACCATGCCATCGCGGGCGATGCCGATCGCCTGCGCGGTAGCCAGCTCGGCGTCGTCGAGCACCGCGCCGGCCTCGCGACGGGATTGCAGCGAGCCGTCGGCGAGGTAGCGCCGGTCGGCGAATGCCTCGGCCGCCACCGGCAGCTCGAGCGCCCGGGCGGCATCGATCAGCGCCGAGCCCGCCAGCCCGAACAGCCGCAGCCGTGGATCGAAGGCGCGCACGGCGCGGGCGATCGCATCGGCCAGCGCGCGGTCGCGCGCGGCCATGTTGTACAGCGCGCCGTGTGGCTTGACGTGGGCCAGGCGCGTGCCCGCAGCCTGGGCGAAGGCGTGCAGCGCGCCGAGCTGGTACAGCGTCATCGCCTCGACCTCGTCGGCGCCGACATGCATCTCGCGCCGGCCGAAACCCTGCAGGTCGGGCAGCGAGACATGCGCGCCGATCGCCACGCCGTGCCGGACAGCCTGATCCACCGTGCGACGCATGATCGAGGGATCGCCGGCGTGGAAACCGCAGGCGATGTTGGCCGAGCTGACCAGGGCGAGCAGGGCGTCGTCGTCGCCCATGCGCCACGCGCCGAACGATTCGCCGAGGTCGCAATTGAGGTCGATGCGCTTCATGCCTGCTGCTTCATTCGGGTTGTTCCAGTCGTTGCGCGATGTGGCGCAGCAACCGCGCCAGCCGCTGCTCGCGCGCGGCCAGGCGGGCCAGCGCCTGTTCCAGCGTGCTGTGTCGAAAGC
>JAJXYE010000287.1 GCA_021780735.1 Pseudomonadota bacterium
GTTGTTCAATGATCAGGAGGCCATCAACGCGACGCTCAACAATCGCGACAATGATCGCCTCGTATGCGAACACGTTGCACCGGTCGGCTCCCATATTCCACGCACGACCTGCCGCACCTACGGCCAGATCATGCAGTCGCGGCGCGACACCCAGCAAATGATGAACAAGATGCAGCAGGTACAAGAGGCCAGGGGCGGCGGCAACTGAATTTCGGCTTGCCCGTGAAGGCTGGAAGTATTGATAGGCACCGTCCAGGCAACCGTTGCTTCGGTAGCCTGGCCAATCGCAGGGGTGGCTTGAGGTGAAGAATTTTCCTGCAATCTTGCCCAAGCCCACCGAGGGCGAACTGGAGATTCTTCACGTCCTCTGGTCGCGGGACGGTTGCACGGTGCGGGAAGTGTACGAGGTGCTTCATCCCGCTGGCGGCGTGGGGTACACGACGGCATTGAAGTTGCTCCAGGTGATGCACAGCAAGGGATTGGTGGTGCGCGACGATTCGCAGCGGGCACACGTCTACCGCGCCGCTGTCAGCAAGGAGCGCACGCAGAAGCGCTTCCTCGTGGATATCGTCCAGCGGGTGTTCGACGGGTCGCCTTCGCAGCTCGTGCTGCACGCGCTGGGCAGCCAGCGCACCAGTCCGGAGGAGTTGCGGGAAATCCGCGATCTGCTGAACAAGCTGGACAAGGAGGCGCCGTGATGAGCCTGTTCCCGACATGGTTTGCGGCGAGCCGGATGCTGGGCTGGGCGCTGGTCCATTTTCTTTGGCAGGGTGCCCTGCTCGGCCTCGTCTATGCCGGCCTGCGGCCGCTGCTGCCGCGGGGGACACCACGGTATCAGCTGGGCATGGCGACGTTGTTCGCCTTCATATTGTGCCCGCTGTTGACGGTATGGAAGATCCTGCTCCAGCCGGTTTCGCTGGCGTCGACAGATGCCGGCCACGCCATCGCAGTTGCGACGTCCGTCGAGTTCGGGGCCCAAGGGGCAGGTACGGCGCTGGCCGGGTTCGACACGGTGCTGCCATGGCTGGTGTTGGCCTGGTTGCTTGGCGTGGCCCTGCTCTCCGGGCGCGCGTGGTGCGATTGGCTGGGGCTCAAGGCGCTCGTGCGCATGGCCGACCCGGCGCCGGCGTGGCAACGTGTGGCCACCGACCTGGCGCAGCGCTTTGGATTGCGCCGCCACGTCAAGATCATGTGCAGCCGTGCCGTTTCGACGCCGGTGCTGATTGGCTGGATCCGCCCGGTGGTCGTGTTGCCGCTGGCGGTCGCCACCGGGTTTCCCGCCACGCAGGTGGCATTGATTCTGGCCCACGAGCTGGCGCACCTGCGCCGCTGGGATCCACTGGCCAACCTGTTCCAGGTCGCCGTGGAAACCCTGCTTTTCTACCACCCGGTGGTGCGCTGGGTCTCCCGCGAGGTCCGTAATGAACGCGAGATATGCTGCGACCGCCTCGCCTTGACCGTGAGCGGGGGCAGCCGGCGGGAGTTCGTCGCGGTATTGGCCGAACTCGGCGACAAGCGCCTGCGGCGTGAATCTCTGTTGCTCGCGGCCAGTGGTGGCGCACTGCTGGATCGCGCGCAGCAAATGATGCTGTTGCCGGGAGAACAGGTCGTCGGGCTGCGTCGGTCAGGCCCCTTGTTGGCAGCGCTGTTGAGCGCGGCCCTGGTGATCCTGGTACTGCAGTTGCAGTGGGCGCAGGGACGTTTGCAGCGCGGCGTGGATGCATCGGTGAAGCAACTGCAGTTGCTGGTGACCGGGATGAAAACGCCATTGGCGATCGGCTCCGCCGTTCCTCTCGTACTCGATCCAGCGCCGTCGTCGTTCGGCAGTATCCGCTTGCCGCGGCGGTCCTCGAAGGTGCCGACGGCGCCCTCGCACCGACCCGGGTTGCGGGTCGTGCCGCGAGCCCCCGTGGCGTGGCAGGTGCATGATTTGCCGCCGCACCGGCTTGCCCCGATTTCCCTCACAGTGGCCCCTGCCGCAGCCCAGCCGGTGCTTGCCGAGACGCCTCCGGCGCCGATTCGCGTACGTCAGCCGGTGTATCCGCAGGTGGCGCTGCAGCGCGGCATCGAGGGACAAGTGGTGGTCGAGTTCAGTCTGACCAGCAATGGCGGCGTCACGGACTTGCGGCTGGTCCGCGCAGCGCCTGCGGGAGTCTTCGAGCAGGCCGCGCTCGACGCGATGCGGGGGTGGCGATATGGCTTGCCGGGTGCGGCAGCGGCTTCGCGCCGCTATCGGCAGACCATCGATTTCACCCTGGACGCGAAATCAGGTGATGCCGCCAGCCGCCTGATCCATGCACGGGCCGGTTGCCAGATCGTCACCGGTACGCATATTTGTCGCCTGCCGGACGAAGTCGGCGCACCGGTGCGACGTTTGAGCGCCGAGGGATAACTGTCATGACGGTGGGTGCGCGCGGCATGGCAGATCAGATGCCCTGAGACGGGCGGGTTAACTGCATCGTAACCCGCGACCCTCTATAACGACGGGACTGTTTATTTGCGTCATGCGAATCCGGTGACGGCGGATAGTGGTGTCGGGGCGGTAGCTTGGGCCCAGGTGTGGCGACGGCGAGTCGTGCATCTGGGCCTTTTTCTTGGCGGTGCCCTGCAGATTTGTCGGGCAAGCGGCGCGCTTCGTTTGCGCAAGCTTGTTAAGCTGGCAACCCCAGTCGGCCTGTGCGCCGGTGGTGCAGGAGTGGACATGCGTGTACTGGTGATTGAAGACAACAGCGATATCGCGACCAATATCGGCGATTACCTGGAGGACCGCGGCCACGTGGTCGACTTTGCGGGCGACGGCGTGACCGGCCTGCACCTGGCCGTGGTGCACGATTTCGACGTGATCGTGCTGGACCTGACCCTGCCGGGCATGGACGGTCTGGAGGTGGCGCGCAAACTGCGCCACGAGGCGCACAAGCAGACCCCGATCCTGATGCTGACCGCGCGCGATGCGCTGGAGCAGAAGCTCACCGGCTTCGAGTCGGGGGCCGACGACTACATGACCAAGCCGTTCGCGCTGCAGGAGCTGGCGGCGCGGCTGGAAGTGCTGGCCCGTCGCGGCAAGGGTCCGCAGAGCCGGGTGCTCAAGGTGGCCGACCTCACCTTCAACCTCGACACGCTGACGGTCAACCGCGAGGGCAAGTCGATCCAGCTCAACCCGATCGGCCTGAAGCTGCTGCAGGCGCTGATGGAGGCGAGCCCGTCGGTGGTGACCCGGCAGGATCTGGAACAGCGCGTGTGGGGCGAGGAACTGCCCGACAGCGATTCGCTGCGCGTGCATATCCACGGCCTGCGCGCGGCGATCGACAAGCCGTTCGAGAAGCCGCTGATCCATACACGGCACGGCATTGGCTATCGGATGGTCGAGCCGGATGCAGTCCAGGCGTAAGCTTCGCTTCCGATTGATCGTCTCCTTCGCGCTGTTTGGCTTCGGCCTCAGCGCGTTGTTTGCCGTGGCCTCGCTTTACGTGCGCGCCAAGGTGGAGAACCAGCTGATCAATCAAAGCCTGCAGAACGATGTTGATCAGGCAGTCGACAAGATCATTGCCAAACAGCCCCCGGTGTCGGAGCTGATCGAGGCATGGTTCAAGAGCGATCGCACGCTCTACAAGATGCCGCTGGCCTGGCAGAACCTCAGGACCGGCGTGCATGACATCTACGAACTCGACAGTCAGGGACGCAAGCGGCATTACAAACTTGCCGTGCAGCGCAAGGATGGCATCATCGGCTTCACCCGCTACGACATCAGTCGCGAGGATCTGGGCAAGCAGCAGCTGATCCTGTCGCTGGTCGGCGCGGTACTGCTGTTCAGCCTGCTGTCGCTGGCCATCGGTTTGTGGCTGTCGCGCAAGGTGCTCAAGCCCGTCAGTGACCTGGCCAATCGCCTGCGCGATTTCCGCAAGGCCGGCAAGGCCGAGCCGCTGGCGCCGCATTTTGCCGACGACGAAGTCGGCGAACTGGCGGTGGCGCTGGATGAATATTCCAATCGGCTGACGTCCATGGTCGAGCGCGATCGCGAGTTCAATTCCGACGTCAGCCACGAGCTGCGCACGCCGTTGGCGGTGATCGCCAGCACCACCGAGCTGCTGCAGGGCTCGCCGGATCTCACCGAAAAGCTCCGCGAGCGGTTGAAGCGGATCGAGCGTGCCTCGCGCCAGGCGACCGAGCTGATCGAGGCGCTGCTGCTGCTGTCGCGCGCCGAACGCCGTGGGCCGACGCGCGGCGAGACCACCGAGGTGGGCAAGGTGGCCGCCGACGTGATCGAGAGCCAGCGCCCGCAGATGCGCGGCAAGCCGCTGACGATCGAGTTGGCGGTGAAAGAGCCGGTCAACGTCAACGCGCCGGCGTCGGTGCTGGCGGTGGCGCTGACCAACCTGATCGGCAACGCGATCAAGTACACCCTGGAAGGCAGCGTGCGGGTCGAGGTGGGTGGCGGTGGCGTCGAAGTCATCGATACCGGCCCCGGCATCAAGCCGGAAGACGCCGAGCGGCTGTTCCAGCGCGGGGTGCGCGGCGAGGGCGCCGGCGGCAGCGGTGCCGGGCTGGGCCTGGCCATCGTGCGCCGCCTGTGCGAACTCTATGGCTGGGACGTCTCGATGCGTCCGCGCACCGACGGCAATGGCGCCGTGGCCAGTATCGTGTTCAGCTGAAAGCGGCGTTGCAGGAGCCCACTCGCGGGCGATGCGGTTCGTTGTGCCTCAAAAGCAAGCGCATCGCCCGCGAGCGGGCTCCCACTGGAGCGGATGAATCAGACGGCTTCCAGCCAGCCCCACTTGTCGTTGGTGCGGCCGTCGAACAGGCCGAAGAACAATTCCTGCAGGCGCAGGGTCACGCGGCCGGCCTTGCCCGCGCCCACGGGCTTGCCGTCGACCGAGCGGATCGGCGTGATTTCCGCCGCCGTGCCGCACATCAGCAGCTCGTCGGCCAGATACAGGTATTCGCGCGGAATATCGCGTTCGACCACCTCGATGCCGTCTTCACGGGCCAGGGTCTTGAGCGTGTCGCGGGTGATGCCGGCGAGGATCGACGCGCTGGCCGGCGTGGTGTGCAGCACGCCGTCGAATACCAGGAACAGGTTTTCGCCCGCGCCTTCGCTGAGCAGGCCGGTCGATGCCAGCGCTATGCCCTCGCCGAAGCCCAGTCGACGTGCCTCGCGGGCGATCAGCTGGCCGGAGAGGTAGTTGCCGCCAGCCTTGGCGCCGGCCGGAATGGTGTTCGGCGCGAAGCGCTGCCAGCTGGACACGCAGGCCTCGATGCCATTTTTCAGCGCTTCCGGCCCGAGGTAGGGACCCATCGGCCACGCCGCCACCGCCACGTCGATCGGGGTTTCGGCCGACAGCCCGAAGCCGCCAAGGCCACGATAGGCGACCGGACGCAGATAGGCGGCGCCAAGCCCGTTCTTCTTGATCACCGCGCGGCAGGCGGCGGCCAGTTCCTCGGCGGAATACGGCAGCGCCATGTCGTAGATCTTGGCCGACTGGTAAAGCCGGTTGAGATGGTCGGTGAGGCGGAAGATCGCCGCGCCGTCGGGCGTGGCATAGCTGCGGATGCCCTCGAACACCGAGGAGCCGTAGTGCAGCGCATGCGACATCACGTGGGCGGTGGCGTCTTTCCACGGCTTG
>JAJXYE010000311.1 GCA_021780735.1 Pseudomonadota bacterium
GCGGACTCGCCATTGCCGGCACCGCCGCCGAACAGGACAGCGCGCAGCAAACCTACTCCGGCCGCATCGAGACCGGCGAATCGGTGGTCATCGAGAAATTCGTTGCCTATGCGTGGAGTCGGCCAGGGCAGCAGATATCCGCCGCGCAATTGCACGAGCGCACCAGCGCTTCGCTGGAACGGGTGATGGGTGCCGGCTTCGACGCCTTGCTGCAATCCCAGGCGCGCGACCTGGCGGCTTTGTGGCAGCGCGCCGGGTTGTCGATCGATGGCGACCGGCGCAGCGAGCAGGCACTCAAATTCAATCTGTTCCACATCTTCCAGTCGGCCGGTCGCGACGGACACAGCGGCATCGCGGCCAAGGGCCTGACCGGCGAAGGCTACGAAGGACATGTGTTCTGGGATTCGGAAACCTTCGTGTTGCCTGCCTTGGCATTCATCGAGCCTGCACTGGTCAAGGCCAGCCTGCTCTGGCGGCTGCGAACCCTGGATCGCGCGCGGGCCCATGCGCGCGAGATGAACCATGCGCGTGGCGCGCTTTATCCATGGCGCACGATCGATGGCGACGAATGCTCAGCGCATTACCCCAGCGGATCGGCGCAATACCACATCAACGCCGCGGTGGCCTTTGCCATCAGACTGTATGTGGAGGCCAGCGCTGATCAGGCCTTTCTGGCCGACGGTGGCGCGGAAATCCTGTTCGAGACTGCGCGGATCTGGCTGCAGGTCGGCCACTTCAACGCCCGCCGCGGCGGGGCATTCTGCATCAACGATGTCACCGGGCCGGACGAATACACCGCGCTGGTCGACAACAATTACTACACCAACCGCATGGCCCAGTCGCACCTGCGCTATGCGGTACAGGTGGCGCGCGACCTGGCCGCGAACTCGCCGACGCTGTTTGCCGCGCTACAGAAGAAACTGGACTGGTCGGAACGCGAAGTTGCCGAGTGGTCACGTGCAGCTGATGCGATGTATCTGCCGTACGACGAGCATCTGCGCATCGTCGCGCAGGACGACACCTTTCTGGACAAGCCGTCCTGGGACTTCGCCGGCACGCCAGCGGACAAATATCCGCTGCTGATGCATCACCATCCGCTGACGCTGTACCGGCATCAGGTGTGCAAGCAGGCAGATGCATTGCTGGCCCTGGTTCTGGCCGGCGACAACGTCGACCTGGCCAGCAAGCGTCGCAGCTTCGACTATTACGAAGCGATCACGGTGCACGACTCGACCCTGTCTGCCTCGACCTTCGCCGTGCTGGCGGCGGAAGTCGGCTACGTGGAGAAGGCGCATCGATATTTCACCGCGGGATTGCGCGTGGATCTGGACGACCTGCACGCGAACACGAGCCACGGTGCGCACATGGCCGCGATGGCGGGAAGCTGGCTCGCGCTCGCCTGGGGCTTCGGCGGATTGCGCATCCGCGATGGCGGTATCGGCTTCGATCCGGTGCTGCCGTCAGCCTGGAACGGCTACCGCTTCGCCTTGGTCTGGAAGGATCGCTGCATCACCGTCGAGGTCGACGCCGAAGCAGCACACTACACGCTCACCAGGGGAGCGCCGCTGGGCATCGGGCATGCGGGGCAGCCGCTGCATCTGGTCGCGGGCGTGACGCAATCCCTGGCACTGGTCGGTCACGCCGATGCGGGCACTGCTGCGCTGGCCTCCGGGATCGGATTCCCGCAGGCGTTCGAGGCGCTCATTTTCGACCTGGATGGCGTGCTGGCGGATACCGCGCATCTGCATCATGCCGCCTGGAAGCGGCTGGCTGGCGAACTCGGCCTGCCCTGGGACGACAGCATCGGCGAAAGTCTCAAGGGTGTCGATCGCGCCGCCTCGCTTGACCTCGTGCTGGGCAAGCTGGCCGGCAAATACACACCGGAACAGAAGCGCCAGCTGGCTGACCGGAAGAACGGCTACTACCGCAAGGCGATCGAGACCTTTTCGGCGCGGGATCTGCTGCCCGGTGCACTGGCTGCGCTCCGCGCCGCGAAGGCTGCCGGTCTGAAGATTGCGCTGGCATCGGCCAGCCGCAGCGCTGGCGAGCTGGTCGAGCGCATGGGCATTGCCGAGTGTTTCGACCACGTGGTCGATGCCTCGACGGTGGTGCGTGCGAAGCCTGATCCGGAGATTTTCCGGCGTGCCGCTGCCGCGTTGGGTGTCGACCCCGCGGCTTGCCTCGGTATTGAGGACGCACAAGCAGGAGTGGCTGCAATCAAGTCTGCGGGCATGGCGGCCCTGGGCATCGGCGACGCAAGGATATTGAGGGGGGCCGATGCGGTATTGCCCGATCTGACGTTGTTCGAGCTGGAGAAATTCGTTTCCCCAGCCTGAGCGCAAACGTCCGCAGGGCGCTTCGTGAAAATCGAACTGCATCCAGATGTACAACAAAACAACCGGTGTTCTGACACCGCTTTTGAGGAGGGAGAACCATGAAGTATCCAGAACTAGCAAGGCTCGCCTTGGCTACCGCCATTGCTGCAGCACTCCCGAATGTCGTCTGGGCAGCTGCGGCTCAGCCTGCCCAGGATCAGGCGACGTCCGGAGCCACGCCGGCCAGCAAGGCGGCCGCACGCAGCCAGCAGCAGGCAGCCAGCCAGAGCGATGCGAAATCGCTGCAGGCGGTTGTCGTCACCGGTAACGTCGGCGGCGTGAAGAAGATCGACGCCAGCTACAACATCGTTTCCGCCAACCTGGCGCAGATCAAGGAAGCCGTGCCGGTGAGTACGGCGGATCTGCTGAAGATATCGCCGGGCATCTGGCCCGAATCCAGTGGTGGCCAGACCGGTGCGAACATCGAGATCGCGGGCTTCCCGGGCGGCGGCGACGCGCCGTTCTTCACCAACATGGTCAACGGCACGCCGCTGTACGGCATGCCGTCGTTGTCCTTCATGGACAGCAGCTCGCTATTCCGTCTGGACGACACGATCGAGCGTGTCGAAATCGTGCAGGGCGGCCCTGGCGCGGTGTTCGGCCCCGGCCAGATGGGCGCGACCGCCAACTTCATCCTGCGCCAGGGTACCGAGACTCCCTCGGGCGACGTCGGGTTGACCTATGGATCCGAAGGGATGTACCGGGTGGATGGCTTCTACGGCTTTCCGATTGCGGAGAACTGGTACGGCAGCATAGGCGGGTTCTGGCGCAAGTCCGACGGTGTCCGCAATCCGCAATTCCCCGCCGATGACGGTGGTCAGCTGACCGCCACGCTGACCCACGACATGGACAACGGCACCGTGATGTTCTGGGCGCGCGCGCTCGACGACAAGAACCAGTTCATTACGCCGATTCCGTTGCTGCAAGGCAATGGTGCGACGTTCTCGGCCTACCCAGGCTTCAACCCGCTGACCGATACCTATTACAGCAGGGCGATCCAGCACGTGAATGTGCCCGATGCCTACGGCCATCTGGTCGGTGCGAATCTGGCCAACGGTCGCGGCGGCAAGCTGAACTACTTCGGTGGCAGCTACGACGGCAATATCGGCGAATGGACCGTGTCGGATCACTTCGTCTTCGGCGGCGGCGACCTGAACACCAATGCGCTGTTCTCCGGCAGCAATCCGAAACCGCTGAGCTACTACCTCTACGGCTGCAACATGGCCCAGCCGGCCGGCTACTGCGACGCGAACAACCAGCCGGTCGATGGCGACACCCTCGGTTACCCCACCAGTTACAACGTCAGCGCCAACTATGTCGGCGGTGGCGCGGTGGCGCCGGGGCAGAGCGTGATCCACCAGGGCTGGTGGTATATCCAGAAGCACCTGATGACCATCAACAACGATTTCCGCATCAGCAAGGAAATCTTCGATGGCAACACGTTCACCGTTGGCCTGTACCTGGCGCGATCCACCGATCACGACAACTGGTCGCTGGGCAACCAGATGCTGATGACCAATACGCCCAACGCCAGGCCGATCACGTTGAGCTATGTCCAGGGCGGGCAGACCTACTACGTCACCAGTCCGCAGGGTTTTGTCAGCTACAACAACAACTACGACATCGCCGAAAACGGCGTGGCCACCAACAAGGCGTTGTATCTGTCCGATTCCTGGAGGGTCGGCAAGTGGCTGTTCGATGCTTCCGGACGTGTGGAAAACCTGCACGCCACGCAGAACACCTGCAACACCAGCCCGGTCAACCTGGACGGCAACCCCAACACGCTCTATGACAACACCACGCCGGTCTGCAACGGCACCTTCGACCACGAGGACTACAACAAGACGCATCCCTCGTTCACGATCGGTGCGAACTACGAGCTGGCCGACAACATGAGCGTGTACGTGCGTGCCAATACCGGTGCGCATTTCGACGATTTCGACAACGGTATCCGTGGTGCCGGTGGTGATTTTGCGCCCATGGAGAAAGTCCGCAACCTCGAAGGCGGATTCAAGTACCAGTCAAGCAGCATCTACCTGGATCTCAGTGCCTACCACCGCACATTTACCGGGCTGCAGTATCAGCCGACCGATCAGGCGGGCAATCCGGTGGGCAAGATCTCCACCTACGGATCCTCCACCAAGGGTGTCAACGCCAACGCCACCTGGTCACCGATTGAAAACCTCAAGCTGACCCTGATCGGCAACTACATGGACGGCCACTACACCGGATACAACGGCTGTGCGCCGTACTACGACATCAACGGCAACGCGACCTGCATCGGCCTGGATGGCAAGCCGCTGCAGCGTCAGCCCAAGGTCCGCTTCATGTTCACCCCGAGCTACCGGATCGTGACGAGCTGGGGCGACATCACCGGCTGGATCACCTACACCCATGTCGGCCAACGCTACGAGGATCAGTCCGGACTGCAGCCGCTGGGCACGTATCACACGTATGACGCCGGCATCGTGGCGAACTACGAGAAGAACTGGCAGTTCAGTCTGCTTGGCAGCAACCTGACCAACGAGATTGGCCTGACCGAAGGCAATTCGCGCGTCTTCGGCGTCAATACCGGCATTGGCGGCGTCATCCTGGCGCGTCCGATTCAGGGCCGCGAAGTCAACTTCCAGGCAAAATACAAGTTCTGATATTTCGACGTCATGAGCGGCGCTGGCCCGGATCGTTCCCTCCCCGATCCGGGCCGTTTTTTTTCATGCGCAGGCACGATGCCTGCGGACTCGCTGTGGCTTTCGACTCACGTCGCACCATGCTGCCGCGCAACGTCGTCGGGTCTTGCGCATTGTGTCCTCGTGCCGGTTAATCTGGCTGCCTGATGCAAACCCTTTCTCCCACCCTCATTGCGGCCATGCACCGTGTCAGCGCACTGTTGCAGGCAGGCAATTTCCGGCTTGCGCACGACCAGCTTGCTGTGATCGTGGCCGATCACCCGGACTTCGCCGAAGCGCAGCGCCTGCTCGCCGGTGCCAGACAGGCCATGGGTGACGCCGTTGGCGCCGAAGCGCTGCTGCGCAAGGCACTTGCACTCGACCCCGGCTGGACGCCGACCCTGGCGACGCTGGGCGAGCTGCTGCTCAACAGCGGCCGCGCCGGTGAGGCCGAGCCGCTGTTGCTGCAGGCGATTGCCGGCTCGCCGCCGTCTCCGCGGGCGGCACTGGTGCTGGCGCGCTACTACAACGACACCCGCCGCCCCGCCCAGGCGGAG
>JAJXYE010000352.1 GCA_021780735.1 Pseudomonadota bacterium
GTACAAGCCGGACCGCAACACCCTCGAAGTCAAGGCGCTGGAAGCCGCCTGTGCGGCCACGCACCTGTCTGCGGCGCACCTGCTTGAGCGTTGCGGCGCACTGCCTTCCACGCACGATTATCATCTGAACAAGTTCCTGTTCGAGAACTTCCCGCGCGGCACCGGCTTCCCCGAGGTCACCGTCGAGGAGCACCCGGAGCTGCCGCTGGCTCCGGTCACCGCCTTCAGCATCGACGACGCGAGCACCACCGAGATCGACGACGCGTTCTCGGTCGAGAAGCTGCCGAACGGCAACTGGCGCATCGGCATCCACATCGCCGCGCCCGCGCTGGGCATCCCCCCGAATTCGCCCATCGACGCCATCGCCGCGCAGCGCATGTCCACCGTGTACATGCCGGGCGACAAGATCACCATGCTGCCGGAGAACGTGGTGCAGGCCTTCACGCTGTGCGCCGACAAGGTCTGTCCGGCGCTGTCGCTCTACGTCGAGGCGGATGCGGCAACACTCGCTGTCGTTGGCAGCGAGAGCCGCATCGAGCGCCTGCACATCGCCTCCAACCTGCGCCACGATACGCTGGAACCCTTGTTCAACGAAACGACGCTGGCCGCCGGAAAACTCGATTACGACCACGCGCCCGAACTGAAAATGCTGTGGGACTTCGTGCAGAAGCTGGAAGCGGCGCGCGGCAAGTCTGCCGACAACAGCACGCAGCAGATCGACTACACCTTCCACGTCGAGAACGACCGCATCACCATCGGCCACCGCCTGCGCGGCTCGCCCATCGACAAGGTGGTGTCGGAACTGATGATCCTGGCAAACAGCACCTGGGGCAAACTGCTGGACGATCACAAGGTGGCCGGTATCTACCGCACGCAGAACAACGGCAAGGTCAAGATGAGCACCGTTGCCGCACCGCACCAGGGCCTGGGGGTGGCGCATTACGCCTGGTCCAGCTCGCCGCTGCGCCGCTATGTGGACATGGTTAACCAGCGCCAGATCATCAGCGTGCTGCGCGGGGAACCGCCGGCCTATGCGAGGAACGACACCGCGCTGTTTTCCATCCTGAGCAACTTCGATGCCGCCTACACCACCTACAACGAGTTCCAGCGCAGCATGGAGCGCTACTGGTGCCTGCGCTGGCTGCTGCAGGAAAACGTGAAGCAGGCCGAAGCCCTGGTGCTGCGCGAAAACCTGGTCAAGTTCGCCGACATTCCGCTGGTCGGGCGCATCCCGTCGCTGCCGGAAACGCCGCCCAATACCAGGGTGACACTGGAGATAGGCAAGATCGACCTGCTCGACCTGGATTTCGATGCGCGATACGTGGCCTGCGCGGAAATCGCCGCATGAAACAGAGGCTCGTCAACGTGCTGCAACAGTCCGGGCAACGCCTGACGTTTGCCGTGGTGTTTTCGTTTTCCCTGCATGCATTCTTCCTGTTCGGCATCACCTTCGTCGTGCCCGACTCGAAAAACACCCCGGTCCTCAGCCAGCCGCTGGAAGTCGTGCTGGTCAACAGCAAATCGGGCCGCCGCCCGAACAACGCCAGCGCGTATGCGCAGAACAACCTTGACGGCGGCGGCAACGTCGAAGACGAACGTCATGCCAAGACCCCGTTCCCCGTGCTCGGCGACGCGCAACATTTCACCCCTGAACAAACTGCCCAGCGCTTGCGCCAGACGCAACAGGAAAGCCAGCGCCTGCTGACGCGCGACAAGAGCGATTTCAGCGTCGCACAGAACAAGACCCAGCAGCAGAACCAGGACAGCTCCAATGCCGAAGGCCATGACCTGGTGCAACGTTCGCTGGAAATCGCGCGTCTGGAAGCGCGGATCGACAAGAACCTGAGCATGTATGAAAAGATGCCCAAGCGGAAATTCATCGGCGCACGCACGCAGGAATATCGCTATGCCCAATACGTCGAGGACTGGCGCGCCAAAGTCGAGCGCATCGGCAACCTGAACTACCCCGAGATCGCGCGCACCCAGAAGATCTATGGCAGTCTCACCCTCACCGTCTCCATCCGCTCCAACGGCAGCGTCGAAGACATCGAGATCAACCGCTCCTCAGGGCAGCGCATCCTCGACGCCTCCGCGGTCCGCATCGTCAAGCTCTCTGCCCCTTTCCCCCCCTTCCCGCCGGACATCGCCAAGGACACCGACATCCTCAGCATCACCCGCACCTGGACCTTTACCAGCAGCGACAAACTGGAGAGCGGGGAGTAACTCGCCGGGCTGCAAGCTGGAATCAAGCTGCATGCCGGTTGCACAGTCTCCGCACAGGGTGGTCATACGACATCCCGGAAGGGACGCAAAAAGAATAGCCGGGACAATGCCCGGCTTTTCCTGTCCTGAAGACGACCGGATCTAGAACTTGTAGACCAGACCCGCCGAAATTACCGTGAGCTTGGTCGTGCCGGTGGTAGCGGCATTTCCTACCGTACCCAGGTCTTCGTATTGGGCACGGACTGCGATGTGATCGGTGAAGTCATATTTTGCGCCGACACCGAAGGCGAACCTGGTCGTCGTTTCATTCAGGCCGACCGAAGATCCCAGGCCGGAAGCGGACATCTTGAAATCCGTGGTTGCAACGCCCAGTTTCCCGATGATGGAAAACATATTGCCGACCGGAAAAGTCCCTGTTCCCGAAACCTGAAACCCGTTCGCCCGCCACGTTCCAGTGGTGCCAAATCCCGTTCCGATGTCTGAACTGCCATATTCGGCGTAGCTGGCTTCCGCTCCCCACATCGGGGTCAGTTGATAACCGCCTGCAACCCGGTACATGGTGGCGGTATCCTGGCATCCGGTTACGCCGGCCGGGTTATTGGCGCAAATATCGCGCCCCTTCGATTGTCCTGCATCCAATGCCGCATAAAAACCGTCCGCCATCGCAGGCGAAATCGCCGCACCGGAAACCAGTATTGCCAATAAAAATCCGGAATTGATTTTCATTTGTCTTCTCCCAAATATCTCAATCGGTTGTGCTCATGAAAAAGACGCTCCGCACATGATCCGCGCAGCGAACGCCCGGCGTGTCAAAGCCGGGCGTTCGCGCCATGTCTACTTCAGCACTGTCAGACCGCCCGTGCCGGCTGCCACATACACGCGACCGTTGTTGATGGCGGTTCCGCTTGCCCCACCGATGACCTCCTTGATGGCCAGCATCCTGGGATTCAACGGGTCGGTCCAATCGAGCTTCACCACACCCGCTTCGGCATAGGCCACGTAGAGCAACAGCTTGGGCTGGCCGATTCTCGTCTGGCCGGAAGCGTCGCGGTACGCAAGCGGGAAGAACTGCGCCGTCATGTGCTGCGCACCGCCCTCCGCGTCCGCATAGCCGGGCAACTGTTGCAGTTTGAAGCGGCTTACCGCGGTAGGCCGGCATTCTGCCGTGCCGCCCTGCTTCGCGCTCAGCTTGGTCACGTCGGTCACGGAGGCACAGGCATTGGCCGCCTGACCAGCCGGCACCAGGGGCGGCACCGTCTGCGTCACGGGCTGGATCAGCGAGGCCATCGTGTAAGCCACGATACCAAAGCTGTCGTAGCTGACATAGGCGTAGTCACCCACAATCTGCACGTCCACGCTCTTGCCGTCGGCGGAACCGAACAGATTGTCCGCGTCGGATTTCATCGGCTCGAAGGTCTTGATCAGCGTCATGCCGGGGGTGATCCCGTTGTTGAGCAGATCGGTCATGTCCACCACCGAGATACCGGCAGAGCCGGCGGCCACGACAGCGTACTTGCGGTTGGTCGACGTGTCAGTCCACAGCTTGACCGCTGCAGCGCGGCCCAGCGGGGCTTTCCCGGTGGTGGTGCCACCCAGATTGGCCACGATATGCGTACCCGACATGTTGGCAGGCGACGCCACGTTATACACCGTCAGGCCATTGCTGCCGTCGGCGACGATGGCGTAGTTGCCGTAGAAGGCCACGCCATAGGCATGGTCCTGGCCGTTGATGCCGCCAAGATTGCCGCCCGACTCCGTACTGTGCTCGTAGATATCCGTGGGCAACAGCTTCAGCAGCGAGGGCGCACCGACTTTCGCCGTTCCGCCGGTCACCGCCGATATATTTACCTTGCGCAGACCCACGCTCTGGTTCAGCACAAAGGCATTGGCCGGATCACTGCCGAACGCCACCGAGAAAGCATGCGGCGCCGGATAGATGGTATTGCCCAGCGAATCGAGCGTCGGGTATTCGCTCTGCAGGGTGTTCGCGACCAGGTGCACGTTGTCGTTCGCGATGTTCCACACGCTCATGCCGTGCGGGCCATCCGCCAGGTACAGGAAGTTGCCCGACACAGCCAAGCCTTCGGCGTGGCCGATGGCGATTGCCTGGCCAGAGGCGCCACTGGCATCAGCACCCACCTCGTTGGTGCTGACGAGCGACACCGGCGCCGCAAAGCGGCTGGCGACCGCCACACCGGACGTGGTCAGGTCCTGGATGTCGACGAAACTCACGCCGCCGGCACCCGAGGATTCCACGACATCAATCTGACCGGGACCCGCGGTATTCCTGCCCGGCATCATCAGCAGCGCACCGCCGTGGCCGTTGAGCTCGCCCGTGGCCAGCATCACCGGGGCCGTGTAGTTGCCGCTGGCATCCGCAGTCAGGAACTTCGGCACCGCCTCGTCCCCCACCAGCACCGGCGTCATGTCAAAGGATCTGACGAACTCATAGTCGGGCCAGAACGTCGCCGGGTTGGTGTTGTTGTTGAAGTTGCCCCCGGCATTTTTCCAATTGGCTGCCGGATTGTCCGCGCCGCTGAGCACTACCAGACCCGCAAAGTGGTCGGTGTAGTAGACCCGGTATGGACCAGTGCCTGCACCGCTCTCGTCCACCACGCGCACGTCCTTCACGCCCGCATCCTTGAGCATGCCAGCGCCGTGGTAGGACAGGATGCTCTTCGATGAACCCGAGCCTGAACCCGAGCCTGAACCAGAACCTGAGCCTGCACCGGTCGGCTCATCCGGACCATGCGCGGGCGAGGCCGGCACATAGCCCAGGTACGTCGGCGTCGCGGTCATGTCCACCGCCACCAGGCCGCCCAGGGCATAGGCGATGTAAGCCACCGTCCTTGTCGCGCCGCCACCGATCGGGAGATCCACCACATCCATGGCCAGGGCGTTGTAGTAGTACTTGCCGTAGCGGTCGAACTGGGCCCACGGGTAGCTAGTCAGGGTGGTCTTGCTTCCGAGCTCGGCTGCCGCTTGCTGGTAAGTGGGCATGCCGTCAGCGTCGACACCTCCGGACACCGGCGCTGCCAGCGTGCCGGGGCAGCTGATCTTGAGGTTGGGGAAGCCGAACCAGTCTTCCTGCGCGGGGTTGGAGCAATCAGTGTAGAGATTGTATGAGGCGGCGCGCGTCAGGGTAGCCGTGTCGTACGTGCCGATGCCGAGGAAGCCCAGCGCGGCATAGAGTTTTCCGCCGTGCAACTTCAGGCTGACCGGGCCGCCCCAGGGGTTTTCCCCGGAATATTTCAGCGTCCAGGTCTGTGCGCCGTCGATGGTCAGTGCGCCATTGGCCGTGGCTCCCATCAGGTTCGAGAGCGTGGTCTTCTGGATGCCGAAAGCGGCGTTGGCGATGAACAGCTGGTCGTCGGT
>JAJXYE010000174.1 GCA_021780735.1 Pseudomonadota bacterium
TTTTCGCTGGGCCGAACGCGGCACATCCCTGCCGGCCGAACAACTCACCGACTTGCGTGAACTGCTTTGGCGAGCCGCCGGGCCGCTGCGCTGTGGCCAGGCCTTGCAGCAGGCCCTGGGCTGCTGCGCCGCGCTGACCCGGCAGGGCTGGCAGGCCGGGGTTGCGCAATCGCTGCTGGCCGCCGCGCTGACGCGGCGCGCAAGCCTCGGTGCGCACTATCGCGAAGACACGGCGCAGCTTGCCTGATCCACCTCTGAAGACGGAGCTCTGCCATCGCCCGGTGCGCATGGCGCGTGCGGCAACCATCGCCACGTCGCGTCTAACCAGCTACACCATCCAGGTGCATGCCCTGCTCGCCATGCCAGTAGCCGTTGCGCATGGCCAGGCGCGGTGGGGCAACCCGCGCATGGCGCGCGAGGTCGAAATGACTGACCACGTCGCTCATGCCGTCGAACTGCGGATACAGGCGCAGCACGTCAACGCCGAGCTCGCGCAGAACCGGCAGCTCGGGCCCCAGATCGGTGATTTCCTCGCCCTGGATCTGGATGCCATTGACGCGCAGGAACGGCTTTCCCTCGCGCGTGGCCAGCGGCATGCCATCGGGATACTGGATGCAGCGGAATTCGCACTGATCCTTCGCCACGTCCAGCGCGCGGGCGGTGAAGCAGCGCGCCGAATAGGCCAGCGGCAACCGGCCGAACGCGATCACCTCCAGCTCCGGCATGCAGCGACCCTCGGCGAGGGTCGCTGCGCGCAGCTCGCGCAGCAGCACCTCACCTTGTTCCACGCCAGGCACCCAGCGGCGCAGGCCATCCTCCATCAGCAAAGCCAGAGCGCGGTGGTTGTAGATGTTGAGCGACGGGCCGGCCACGAAAGGAACGCTGCGGCCTCGGCACAGCTGCACCGCCGAAAGATCGTTCGCCTCGATCCAGCAATCGCCGTTGTCGACCAGGCGTCGCAGCGCGCCGAGTTCGGACTCGGCCTCGATCAGCGCCAGCGAGGACAGCACGATCTGCTTGCCGCTTTCGAGCAGTTCGCTGGCCAGGCCCAGCCAGTCGCGGGTGCCCAGCTCGCGGCGCTTGCTGCACACCGTCTCGCCCAGGTAGATGATGTCGAGCGGCCACTGCACTGCCTCGCGGTAGAACGCCAGGGTGCGTTCGCGAGGCCAGAAATACTGCAGCGGCCCCAGACTCAGTTTCAGCATGTTCATCGGTTCAATGCCAGCGACGGTGATAGGGACCGAGCGTGGTCTGGTGGCCTTCGGCGTGCGCCGACAACGAGCGCTGCCAATCGGCCTGCAGCTGCCAGTCCGCGGGTGAGGCACGATAACGATCCAGTGCGTCGCGCCAGGTGCGGGTGACCGAACCGACATAGGCCACGCCGCGCTGGCGACCCTCGATCTTCAGTGCAGCCACGCCGGCGCGGGCCAGTTGCGGCAGCAATTGGAGCGTATTGAGGCTGGTCGGTTCTTCCAGCGCATGGAAAATCTCGCCACCAACGTCGAAGCGGCCCTTGCACACGGTCGGGTAGCCGGCGGGCTCCTGCGCATCGAAACGATCGATCAGGACGCCATTCAGGCGCACGCTGCGGCCACCGTCGGCGTGCTCCTCCCAGCGCACGAACTTCGCCGGCGAGCATACCCCGTGGCGATTCGGCGAAGCGCCGGTGACGTAGCTGGAAAGCTGGCAGCGGCCCTCGACCATGATGCACAGGCTGCCGAAGGCAAACACCTCCAGCGGCACCGGCGAACTCTCGCACAGGCGCTGCACCTGCTGCATCGACAAGACTCGCGGCAGCACCGCGCGGCTGATACCGAATCGTTCGTGCATGTAGCGCAGCGCTGGCGCCGTCGTCGCCGAACCCTGTACGGACAGGTGCCGCGCCAGCGCGGGATAGGTGCGTGTCGCGTAGTCGAGTACCGCCATCTCGGCGGCGATGATGGCGTCGCAACCGAGCTCGGCGGCCTTGTCGACAGCCGCGTACCACGGCGCCAGTCGGGCACTGTCCGGATAGGTATTGAGCGCCAGGTAGACCTTGCGCCCGCGGGCATGGGCATAGGCGATGCCTGCTTTCAGTTCCGCGTCACCGAAGTTGAGGCCAGGAAACGCTCGCGCGTTGGTCTGATCGCGCAGACCCGCGTAGACCGCGTCTGCGCCCGCATCGACCGCTGCCTGCAGGGCCGGCAGGTTGCCGGCCGGACATACCAGTTGCATGCACACCTCACCGACAGGAAACAGTCGGCATCGTTGCATGTTCGACAGGTTGTGTCGTTGATCTGGATCAGCTGCCCCCGCGCTGCGGCACACTAGCATCTGCGCTGGACAGTTCACGGCGCCAACCATCGGGATGACCGGCATGATCGACTACATCCAGGCTTGGCAATGCATCGGTTGCGGCAAGATCGAGGCACCGCAGCCGTGCATCGGCGTGTGCCGTGACAGGAAAATTCTGATGGTCGGCAAGGACGAGCACGAACGCGTGCTGGCCGAGCTGGCGATCGCGCAGGCGCAGCTGAAGGGCCTGCAAGCGGTCCTGTTGCAGCTGGCGTGGTCGGAGCCCCGCGATGACCAGTGGGAGCGAAACTGGCGCGCGTTGCAGCAGCGCGCGCGCGAATGGATCGCCAAGCCCGACGCCGACGTGACTGCGGCTGCCGCGGCGGACTAGGGCGCGTTGGCAAGATCGGCCCACAGGGCATCGATCCGTCGTTCCACCCGGGGATCGAGGATGATCGGCTTGCTCCAGCTGCGACTGGTTTCGGCCGGCCATTTGTTGGTGGCGTCGATACCGAGTTTCGAGCCGAGATTGGGTACCGGGCTGGAAAAATCCAGATAGTCGATCGGAGTGTTCTCGACCAGCATCGAGTCGCGTGCCGGATCGACCCGAGTCGCCAGTGCCCAGATCACCTGCGACCAGTCGCGCACGTCGATGTCGTCGTCGGTGACGATCACGAACTTGGTGTAGGTGAACTGGCGCAGGTACGACCAGATGCCCATCATCACCCGCCGCGCATGGCCGGGATACTGCTTGCGGATGCTGACCACCGCGATGCGGTACGAGCACGCTTCCGGCGGCAGATGGAAATCCACGATCTCCGGAAACACCTTCTGCAGGATCGGCACGAAGATCTCGTTCAGCGCCAGCGCCAGCACCGAAGGTTCGTCATGCGGGGCGCGGCCCATGTAGCTGCCGTGATAAATCGCATCCTGGCGCAGGCGCATGCGCTCGATGGTCAGCACCGGGAAATGCTCTTGGGCGTTGTAGTAGCCGGTGTGGTCGCCGAACGGCCCCTCCAGCGCGGTATCGCCAGGATGGATGAAACCTTCGAGCAGGATCTCCGCGCCGGCCGGTGCATCGAGGCCGGTCAGCCGGCTGGGCCAGATGCGCGTGCGCTGGCCGCGCAGCAGGCCGGCGAATTCGTATTCGGACAGGGTGTCGGGCACCGGTGCCACCGCCGCCAGCATGGTGGCCGGATCGGCGCCGAGCGCCACCAGCACGGGAAAGGGCTGGTCCGGATGCGCGGCTATCCAGTCGGCGTAGTCCAGCGCGCCGCCACGATGCGGCAGCCAGCGCATGATGACCCGGTTCGGTCCGATCACCTGCTGGCGGTAGATCGCCACGTTCTGCCGCGGCTGGCGGGTGCCGCGGGTGACCACCAGGCCCATCGTGATCAGGCGTCCGGCGTCGCCGGGCCAGCAGTGCTGGATCGGCAGGCGCGCGAGGTCGATCTCGCCGCCCTGCAGCGTTTCGTGCTCGAACGCCGCCTCGCGTACCCGCTGCGGTGCCACATGCGCCAGCTGCGCCAGTTCCGGCCAGGTCGCAAGCGCCTGGCGCAGACTGGATGGCCAGCGCGGTTCCTTGATCGCGGCCAGCAACTGGCCCAGTTCGCGCAGGCTGGCCAGCGGCCGCCCGGCCAGCGCCAACTCGATGCGTCGGCGATGGCCGAACAGATTGCCCAGCATCGCGTGGTTCGAACCGACGGGCTGCTCCATCAGCAGCGCCGGGCCGCCTTCGCGCAGGGCGCGCAGGCACAACGCGGTCGACTCCAGCCGGGGATCGACCGCGGCGGTGACGTTGCGCAGTTGCCCGCCTTGCGCAAGCCGGGCGAGAAAGGAGCGCAAATCGTGGAAGCTCATGCAGGGATGTCCGGTCGGGGCATGCAGGGTCGCCGTTTGCTTGCCGATGTGCACTGACCCAGGTCAAACGGGCCGAGGGTGCCGGTTGGCAAGACAAGCACCCGATGGCCGCGATACGGGTGTCGCACCTGTTGCGCCCGGACTGTCCGGTCACCGGCCAGAAGTTCGAGATCACCAGGAGTCGCCGAGCGGCCCGGGCATGACCTATGGAGCAGGTGCAGGCTTGCTCCAGCACCTACACTCGGGGTTGACCTGTCCGCCCCTGGGGAATCCGTATGCGCCTGCGTGCCATTCTGTGGATGCTGCTGCCTGGCCTGGCGACACTGCCGCTGCAGGCCTCGACCGTGCCGATTGCACCGCGGGTGGCCTTGTCGCAACCGGCGGTGTCGGCTGACGGACGCACGATCGCCTTCGTCGCCAATGGCGGTATCTGGATCGTGGCCAGTGGCGGCGGCAAGGCACACCTGCTGCTCGCGGACGATGGCGGTGCCGATTCGCGGCCGCTGTTTTCGCCCGACGGCAGGCAATTGGCGTTCCAGTCCCGCACCGGCGGCGAAGGCAGCGGAATCTATCTGCTTGACCTGGCCAGCGGCGCGCTGCGGCGACTGACCTGGGCCGACGGCAACGACCAGCTCGATGCCTGGTCGCGCGACAGCCAGTGGATCTATCTGAGTTCATCGCGCGACAACATCGGCGGCATGGACGGCGTCTATCGCGTGCGCGCCAGCGGCGGCACACCGATGCCGGTGTCGCTGGAGAGCTACCGCAACGAAGCGATGGCCGCGCCCTCGCCCGACGGCAAGTCCGTCGCCCTGGTCGGCGGCGGCATGGGTGACTGGCAATGGTGGAGACACGGTCACAGCCATATCGACGAGGGCGCCGTGTGGCTGCTGCGCGATGACGGCAGCCACCACTACACCCGACTCACCCCCGACGACGCTCGCGCCGAATGGCCGATGTGGGCACCCGCTGGCGGCACGCTTTACTACATGAGTGATCGCAGCGGCGCCGAGAACATCTGGCGGGTGCCGCTCGATGGCGGCAGCGAGGCGGCGGTGACCACGTTCACCGACGGCCGGGTGCTCTGGCCCAGCCTGTCGGCCAATGGCAGGCTGCTCGCGTTTGAACGCGACTTCGGCATCTGGACGCTGGATCCGGCCAGCGGCCGCGTCGCCGCGCTGGCGATCGAACTGCAGGGCGCAATCCGCGGCCCGCTGTCGCGACGCGAGAACCTCAGTGGCGGCTTCAGCCAGATCGCGCTGTCGCCGGATGGCAGGAAGCTGGCGCTGATTGCCCACGGTGACGTGTTCGCCACCGATGCCGCCAAGGGCGGCATCGCCCGCCGGATCACCCGCACGGCGGCGGCGGAATACGACATGACCTGGGCACCGGACAGCCGCCGCCTGGTCTACGGCTCCGAGCGCGATGGTCATGGCCAGTT
>JAJXYE010000104.1 GCA_021780735.1 Pseudomonadota bacterium
GTGAGCAGCATGGAAAAGGTCGAGCCGATATTCACGGCCATGTAGTAGATGGTGAAGGCGCTGTCGATGCGCGAATCGTCGCCTTCGTAGATCTTGCGCACCAGGTTGCCGGCATTCGCCTTGAACAAGCCGTTGCCGACCACGATCACGCCCAGCGCGCCGAACAGCGCCCAGGTGTTCTCCGTGGGCACGGTCATCAGCGCATAGCCCAGTGACAGGATTCCTGCGCCCAGCAGCATCGTGCGCCGCGTGCCCAGCACCTTGTCGCCAATCCAGCCGCCGATCGCCGGCGCCACATAGATCAGGGCGGCGGCAGCGCTCCACGTGAGGTTGGCGCGATCGTCGGCAAAGCCCAGCCGCTGCACCATGTAATAGATGATGAGCGCCTGCATGCCATAGTAGCCGAAGCGCTCCCACAGCTCGATCATGAAGACCGTGGTGAAAGCGCGTGTCTGCGACACAGGGGGATTCTGGGTTGCCATATCTTTTCCGTGCATTGTTCAAACCATGGCAGCGTGGAGGCACGTGCCGGCGCAGTGGGATCCTGAACAGATCGCAACCGGGCAAGGGTAACCCATCCACTCGCCGGGGATAGCTGCACTGCGGCATGACAAACCGTGTGACAAGTGCTTGTTGAAGGCGCTGTTGGGCTCACGCCGGGCCGCCGTGGCGATGCCTGTGGCATCATGGTGCGTCCACCATCATGTGTTGCCCACGGAGCCAGCCACTCATGCCGTCGCCGACCAACCCCCTCCATGCCGGTGTCCCTGGCAACCCTGCCGGATCGCCTTCACCGGCGATGGGCTGAGCGGCTCCATCAGCATGGCAGCCGAGGGTTTTCGCGGTCCGAAGCAAATCTGGAACGCGTTCCTGTGGTCGATGAAGGGGTTTCGCGCGGCCTGGCGGCACGAGGCCTCGTTCCGGCTGGAGGCCAGTCTGGTGATCGTGCTGGTGCCGATCGGGCTGTGGCTGGGCGATGGCGGGCTGGAGAAATTCGCGCTGATCCTGGCGCCGTTGCTGGTGCTCTCGGCCGAGTTGTTCAATTCGGCGATCGAGGCGGTGGTCGACAAGGTCAGCCCGGAAATCCACGAGCTGGCCGGTCGCGCCAAGGACATGGGTTCGGCGGCAGTGTTCGTGCTGCTGGTGCTGGTGGCACTGAGCTGGGGGCTGATCCTGCTGCCGCGCTGGCTGTGAGCCGGCGCGGCATGGCGACTACTGGATGTCCTTCTGTTGATTCTGCTGCCTGGGCTTGACCTTCGATGGATCGACCTGTTGCAGCGCACCGACACTGACCGTTCCCTTCCATTCGCTGTCGCGTTCCTGGAAATACTGCTTCGGATCCCAGCGCCAACTGGCGTAGATGTTGCCGCAGCCGGTGATGGCGCTGCCGCCGATCGTCTTGGCGCCGCATGCCGGCATCGGGCCGACGCCGTTGAATTGCTCGGGGGTCATGCTGGTCACCGAGTCCGTGCCGAAGCCAAGATAGGAACCGGTCAGTTCGGTACGACCCCAGCGCAGGCGCAAGGTCATGCGCCGTTTTGCCGTGGGGTCGCCGTATTCGGGATACAGCTTCTCCAGCGCGGCCTTGGCCTGCTCGCGCTGCTGTGCATTGAGCTGTGCCCATACCCTGTCCCGAGTTGCGAGGAATTGCGGGTATTTGCGTTCGGCGGCGATCGCGATCCAGGCGAAAGCGGTGACCGGATCCTTGTCGACGCCCTGGCCGTTGAGATACATCAGGCCAATGCTCAACTGCGACAGCTTGTCGGCAAAACGGGCGCCGATCAGGAAATACTTCATGGCTGCCTTGTAGTTGCCGGCAGCGTAGCGCTGCATGCCGGTGAACTCGCCATACTGGTCAGGATGACCCCAGGTGGAGCTGCGGCCCATCGCCGCGAGCACTTCCTGTGAAGTCTTGTCCTGCAGCGGCGCGGCCCGACTTCCGTTGGCCGCGGCCGCGCTGGCGGCCATCAGGCTGCACAAGGCGGTACAAATCAGTCGTGGACGTACTGCTTTCATGCCAAGCTCCTCTTCAAGTCCCTGGAATCGGATCGTGCCCGCGGTGCTGGCGGTTTCGCCATGCCACGGGCAAATGTGGTACCGACAAGTTTGGCATGGCCACATTGGGGTGATTGCGTTGTGGCCGGCCGGATGCTGCAATGCCAGTCTGTCTGCCCGGGAGAAAACCCATGAAATTCGTGCGCCTGCTGGTGTCATCGCTGCTCGTCGTGATGCTCTCCGGTTGCGGTTACAACGCGATGCAACGTCAGGACGAGGCGGTCAAGGCGGCCTGGTCCGAGGTCCTCAACCAGTATCAGCGTCGCGCCGATCTGGTGCCCAACCTGGTCAATACGGTCAAGGGTTATGCGCAGCACGAGGAGAAGGTGTTCGTCGAGGTGACCAATGCGCGGGCCAAGGTGGGCAGCATCCAGGTCAACGCCGACACGATCAACGATCCGCAGAAGCTGCAGCAGTTCCAGGCCGCGCAGGGCGAGCTGGGCAGTGCGCTTTCACGGCTGATGGTGGTCAGCGAGAATTATCCGCAGCTGAAGGCGGACGGCCTGTTCCAGAACCTGCAGGCGCAGCTGGAAGGAACCGAGAACCGCGTCACCGTGGCGCGCAACCGCTACGTGCAGGCGGTGCAGCAGTACAACTCGATGATCCGCACCTTTCCGAACAACCTGACCGCGAAGATGTTCGGCTACAAGGTCAAGCCGAACTTCAGCGTCGACAACGAGAAGGCGATCTCCACCGCGCCGACCGTCGATTTCGGCAACAACACACCGGCTCCCGCCGCGTCGGCCCACTGAGGTGTTGCGCCGCCTGCTGCCGATGCTGGCAACGCTGCTGCTGTTGCCGGCGGTGCTGCATGCGCAAGCGGCCGTGCCGAAACTGGTGCGGCACGTCACCGACCTCACCGGCACCCTGAGCGCGGCGCAGGTTGATCAGCTGGACGCCAGACTGGTGGCGCTGGAGAAGGCCAAGGGCGCACAGCTGGTGGTGCTGATGGTCGGCAGCACGGACGGACAACCGATCGAGGAATATTCGCTGGCGGTCGCCGAGGCCAACAAGATCGGCCGCAAGGGCACCGACGACGGCGTGCTGCTGCTGGTGGCCAGGAATGACCGGCGCGTGCGCATCGAGGTGGGCTATGGCCTGGAAGGCGCGATTCCCGACGCGGCCAACGCCCGCATCATCCGCGAATACATCGCACCGAAATTCCGCACGGGCGATTATTTCGGGGGTATCAGTGACGCGGTGGGTGCGCTGACCCAGCTGATCAACGGCGAGCCCTTGCCGCCGCCAGTGGAGGGTGCGCCGCGCGAGCAGCGCGGACCGGGTCTGCAAGGTGCCCTCGTGGTGGCCATCTTTGCAGCGGTCTTCCTGCGCGGATTGCTGGGTCGGGCCAGCACCTGGGTTCGCGCGCCGCTGGGCGCGGTGCTGGTGGGCGGCTTGCTGTGGCTGCTGATCTCGATGGGCGCCGGCCTGCTCGGCGCGTTGATCGGCGGCGTGCTGATGCTGATGCCCGGTGGCGCCGGACGCTCGATCGGTGGCGGCGGCTGGGGCGGCTTCGGTGGTGGCGGCGGCTGGGGTTCCGGCGGCGGCTTCGGTGGCGGCGGTGGATTCAGTGGTGGCGGCGGCAGTTTCGGTGGCGGTGGCGCTTCGGGAGGCTGGTGATGGCGACGCTGCGACGATTGTGGGCAAACCTGTTCGGTGGCTGGTTTCAGCTGCGCCGGCGCTTCCCGTCCGAACTGCTCGACGAAATGGCAACGGCCATCGCTGCCGGCGAGCGTGCCCACAAAGGCGAAATCCGTTTTGCGGTGGAGTCCCGCTTGCCGCCATTGGCGGTGCTCGACGGCGTGGATGCGCCGGGTCGGGCGCAGCAGATATTTGCCCGACTCCGGGTATGGGACACCGAGCACAACAGTGGCGTGTTGATCTACGTACTGATGGCCGAGCACCGCATCGAGATCGTCGCCGACCGCGGCATCGCCGCGCATGTCATGCCGGCCGAGTGGGAGGCGATCTGCGGGCGCATGCGCGATTGCTATGCCCGTGGGCAGTGGCGCGAGGGCAGTCTCGAAGGCATTGCGGCAGCGCATGCCTTGCTGCAGCAGCATTTTCCCGGCAACGACAAGACCAACCCGGATGAATTGCCGGATCGACCGGTGTTGTTGTAGCGCCGCGGCAGGAGTGCACCCCGTGCACCAAGCGCCCTCGCCGCTGTACTTGCCGGGGAGATCCGGCATGGGGGCCATCGGATAGGCTCGATGCCACGAGCTGTCCCGGGTCATCGGTGACCGCGTAGCATCTCGACCCGATCCTTTCCCAGCGTTTCCGCGCTCAGGTCGTGCCTGCCATAGCTGCAGGCGTGGCCGCGGCAGCCGGGCACAATCCAGTGAACCCGAGGGTAGCGTGTCCCGCTACACTTGGCCTTTGCCCGATCAGTGTCGCCCGCATGTCACAGCCCTTTGTCGTCCAATTCGATCCGGTTGCCTTCCACCTGGGTCCGATCCAGGTGCACTGGTACGGACTGATGTATCTGCTTGGCTTTTTCTTTGTCGCGGTGCTTGGTGAGTACCGGCGCCGTCGCGGACGCCTGCCGGTGAGCCGCGACGCCCTGGGCGACCTGCTGTTCTACGGCATGCTGGGCGTGATTGCCGGTGGCCGGATCTGGTACATGCTGTTCTATTACGAAGGCGGCATCCGCTGGATCTGGACCGATCCACTGGCGCTGTTCAAGGTGTGGGACGGTGGCATGAGCTTTCACGGCGGCTTGCTGGGCGTGGTGACGGCCGGCTGGTGGTGGTCGCGCCGGCACGCGCTGCATATTTTCGACACGATCGATTTCGTTGCGCCGCTGGTGCCGATCGGCCTCGGACTCGGCCGGCTCGGCAATTTCATCAACGGCGAGTTGTGGGGCAAGCCGGGTCACATTCCCTGGGCCATGATCTTTCCCAATGCCCGATCCGAGGACGTGCAATGGGCCGCCGCGCATCCGGCATGGCTGACGCCGCTGCAGCAGTTTGGCGGGCTGCCGCGCAATCCGTCACAGCTGTACGAGCTCACCCTGGAAGGGCTGGTCATGTTCGTGGTGCTGTGGCTGGTATCGCTGAAGCCGCGACCGCGCTACCTCGTGTCGGGCCTGTTTGCGTTGTTGTATGGCGTATTCCGCTTCGCGGTGGAATTCGTGCGCGTGCCTGATCCCCAACTGGGCTACCTGTTCGGCACGTCGTGGGTGACGATGGGGCAGATGCAGTCGCTGCCGCTGATCGTGGTCGGCCTGGTGCTGCTGGCGATGTCGCGGCATGCGCCGACCTTGCCCCTGTCCACGGCGGCCTTGCCGGAGCTGGACGACGCCCGACCCGGCGCAGGCAAGGCGTAGGTCATGCGCGCTTATCTCGACCTGCTGCGCCACGTTCTCGAACACGGCAGCGAAAAGGCCGATCGCACGGGTACCGGCACGCGCAGCGTGTTCGGCTGGCAGATGCGTTTCGACCTGTCGCAAGGTTTTCCGCTGGTCACCACCAAGAAGCTGCACCTG
>JAJXYE010000105.1 GCA_021780735.1 Pseudomonadota bacterium
ACATGGTGCTTGGGTCATTTCGGCCCCGTCGCCTGCCCTGTGACAATAAAAAGTGTCACAGAAAGTCTCACACGGCCCACTCGGGAACGGAAAACGGATGCGTGAGTACGGCGTTGCGAGAGTCCCGGGAGAGCGGGTTCGTCGCAAAGGTACAAAAAAAGCCCGTTCTTACGCGGACTTAGCTTTTCCCACCCAACTGCCTGACTCGCGGTAGGAAGATGGTGGCTATGGGTGGACTCGAACCACCGACCCCAGCATTATGAGTGCTGTGCTCTAACCAGCTGAGCTACATAGCCTTGAGGAGACCCGACTGGCCGTATCGGAGCGATACGGGCGGGGCGCGGAAGTGTAGTGGGCCAGGCCGCCGGGTTCAAGTGCGCGGCTTGCCGCTGCTTCATGCCCTATGGTTGAATCAGGTGCGGGACGGGATGCGCTTTGGCCGGTGCATCGCGCCCTGCAACTCCTGGAGGCGACATGATTGATGTTGATGGCTACCGTCCGAATGTTGGCATCGTGCTGCTCAATGCAGACGGCCAGCTGTTCTGGGCGCGCCGCATCAATCGCGACGGCTGGCAGTTTCCGCAGGGCGGCATGCGCACCGACGAGACGCCGCTGGAGGCGATGTACCGCGAGCTGGAAGAGGAGACCGGGCTGGCCGCCCATCACGTCGAGGTGGTCGGCGCTACCCACGGCTGGCTGCGCTATCGCCTGCCGCAGCGCTATGTGCGGCGCCACCAGCGGCCGACCTGCATCGGCCAGAAGCAGGTGTGGTTTCTGCTGAAACTGGTGGGTGGCGAGGAGGCGCTGAAGCTCGATGCCGGTGACAAGCCGGAGTTCGACATCTGGCGCTGGGTCGACTTCTGGTATCCGGCCGCGCATGTGGTGAACTTCAAGCGCGACGTGTACGAACGGGCGCTGCGGCACTTTGCGCCGCTGGTGGAGGGCCTGTTAAGTGTCGAACTGGGCAGCGTGCCGCCACGGGGTGCAAGCGGCGGTTCATCGAAGCCCGTTCGCGAGGGATACGAAGCTGCCTGAACGGTTTCGCCGCACGTCGAGGATGAACACATCGACTGGCTGGAAACCCGGTTCAGCCTGCTCGAGGACATCGGCGCGGAGCGCTGCCTGCCGCGCACGATGCAGCGCTGATTGCACCGCGCGATAGCGCAGACGTGCGCTGGTTCCTTGACGCTTTCATCACGCCGGGGCTATACCTAGTCCTTTACCCGGAACGTCCGCATGGGTTCTCGACCGCCGCCGCGCCTGGTTGTGCGCAGGCACGACGACACCAGCCATCGCTGGCGTCGCCTGTGGTGGGGCCTGGGATGGCTGGGCAGCTTGCTGCTGGTGGCTCTCGCCGTGGGGTTGTTGAGCCGGCACGCCAGCACTCCGACGCTGGCCAACCAGCGCCAGCAGCAGGCGCTGCTGGGCCAGATCAACGATCTGAAGCAGCAGGTAGCCAACCTGCAGCGCGCCGCCCAGGTCAATGACGTGGCCACGCGCGCCCTGCGCGGCACGCTGGCCCAGCGCGAGCAGGAGCTCAGTGCGCTGCGCGCCGATCTCGGCTTCTACTCGCGCCTGGTCGGCGGCGATACGCAGCGTCAGGGGCTGAAGCTGCAGGAAGTGAAGCTGCAACCGATCAGCGGCTCGCGTGGCTGGAATCTGGTGCTCAGCCTCACCCAGAATGCGAAACGCGGCGAAGAGATCAGCGGCAACGCCACGGTCAGCGTCGAGGGCATGCGCCACGACAAGGTGGTGACGCTGGACTGGTCGGCACTGGGCGATGCTGCGAAAAAGAACGGCTTGCCGTTTCGCTTCACCTATTTCCAGGAGTTGCAGGGCACCATTGTGCTGCCGGCGGATTTTCGCCCCACGCGGCTGCGCATCCACATTCAACCCGCCAGCGGCACCCCGGTCGCCCGAGCCGTCGCATGGAGCGCCGCGCTGAGCGGCAACATCACTACCGCCGAGGGAGACAGCGATGCTCAACCGTAGACGCAACGACCGCAACAACAACAGCAGCCCGGAGACCAGCCTGATCGCTCGCGGCACGGTGATCCGCGGTGACCTGCGCTTCAGCGGCGCCTTGCACCTGGACGGCCGCATCGAGGGCAGCGTGCTGGCCGAGGGCGACGAGGCGATGTTCACCCTGAGCGAGCATGGCCAGGTGCAGGGCGAGATTCGCGTGCCGCATGCGGTGATCAACGGCCACGTCACCGGCGACGTATACGTCGGTGTACGGCTGGAACTGGCGCCGCAGGCGCGCATCGACGGCGATCTGCGTTATCACACGCTGGAAATGGCCGCCGGCGCCCAGGTCAATGGACGCATTTCCCGCTTGAGCGAGGAAGCCATGCGCAATCTGCCCGCGCCGGAGGCCGATGCGGCCGATGGCATTGATGACGCAGTGCCGGCCTGAGGCGGTATGCTTGTGCTTGTCTGTCGCAACCCCATCTAGTTGAGCATGGAAACCATCGTCGCCATCCCCGACTACCGCAGCAGCGGCGCGCCCCTGGTGTTCACCGCGGCGGCGGCGCACAAGGTGCATGAGCTGATTGCCGAAGAGGGCAACCCGGCGCTGAAACTTCGCGTGTACATCAGCGGCGGCGGCTGCTCCGGCTTCCAGTACGGCTTCACCTTCGACGAGGCCCAGGCCGAGGACGACCTGGCGATCGAGCGCGAAGGGGTGACCCTGCTGTGCGACCCGCTGTCGCTGCAGTACCTCACCGGCGCGCAGATCGACTACGCCGAGAACCTCAGCGGCGCGCAGTTCGTGATCAGCAATCCGAACGCCAAGACCACCTGCGGCTGCGGCTCCTCGTTCACTACCTGAGGAGGGCGCCGATGGATCGGGCCAGGTTGCCGCGCGCCAATACCTTTGCCGGACTCAGCCGGATTCTCGATCGCGTCGCCGAGCGTCGCGACGACGACGCGTGGCTCGCCGAGCAGGCCGGTTCGGGCGCGGCGCGCTACCTGTTGCTGGATGCCGCTGGCGAGGCATTCCTGCGCCGCGACAGCGAAGCGCTGCGCTGGCTGGATCACGGCGAGCGTACGCAATGGCTTGGCGCCCTGCCGGCCAGCCTGCTCGGCGTAGCCGACCAGCACCCGCATTTCATGCTGGTGCTGGACGATGAACGCAGCATGGGCGACCTCGAGGACACGCTCGCCGCGCGCCGCGTCAGCCTGCGTCGCGCCGGGCTGCAGCTGGCGGCGGACGAGGCTGGCCTGTTCGCCTACGCCAAGGGCCTGTCGCACTGGCAGCGCGAGACGCGCCATTGCACCGCCTGCGGCTCGCCGCTGCGACTGGTCGCCGCCGGGCACCGCGCCCAATGCACCAACCCGGCGTGCGCACGCCTGCACTTTCCGCGTACCGACGCAGCCGTGATCATGCTGGTCGAGCACGAGGGAGCCTGCCTGCTGGGCCGGCAAGCGGGCTGGCCGCCGGGCCGCTATTCCACCCTGGCCGGCTTCGTCGAGCCGGGCGAGTCGCTGGAAGACGCGGTGCGCCGCGAGGTTGCCGAGGAATCCGGCGTGATCGTCGACGAGGTGCACTACCACTCGTCGCAACCCTGGCCGATGCCGGCCTCGCTGATGCTCGGCTTTTTCGCCACGGCAGTGTCGCGCCGGATCGTGATGCGTGACCACGAGCTGGAGGATGCGCGCTGGTTCACGCCGCAACAGATCGTCGACGGCCTCGCCGACGGCAGCTTTCTGCCCTCGTCGGCCTTGTCGGTGTCCTACCAGTTGCTGGCGCATTGGCTGCAGCAGCGTGCGGGGCTCGATCTGGATGCGCTGGCCGTGCATACGCGCATGGCCTGAGTCGCCACCCCGTTGTCGCTAGCCTCGACGACATGCGCCGGTGGAAACTTTGCCGGGCAGGCGCGGTCGATGGACGAGGACACGGCAGGGATGAGCCACGCGTGCGACCGAACCCCGTTGAATCCGATCGCTGGCGTGAATCCGGCCGCCGCATCGCGGTGACCGTCGTCGTGATCGGCGGTCACTTCGGCCTGCTTGTGCTTTTGCTGTACGGCCGGCCTGCGCCCTGGCATGCATGGCCCGCCCGGGTAGCCAGCCCGCGCGACATCATCCGCCTGCGTTTCATCGAGACCGCGCCGCCACCAGCACCGCCCGGCAAACTGCTGGCGCCAGTGGCCAGGCGCGCCGCACCGACGCGCCGGCAGCACAGGCCGACGATGATCATCGCTGCGCCGGTGGCCGCTGAGTTGCCCAGCCCTGCGCCAGCGCCCGTCCGGCCTGTCGCACCGGGCACCACGGTGCCGGGCTATGTCGCCGGCGGCAATCTGCTGCACGGCAGCGATCTGGAGCGTTCGTCGAGCATCCGTCTGCCCGGCTCCAGCGTGGCGATCGTGCCGGGCCTGCACATGGCCGATCCGCGGACACAGGGCCTGGCCGGCGCCGCGCGCATGCTGCAACAGATGTTGGGTGTGCCCGACACGCATTGTGTCAAGGTCGACGCATGGCGAACGCTGTCGCCCCGGCAGATGCTGGCGCGGCATATCTCGCCGCAGCAGGTGCAGAACATGGCTGACGAATACGGCTGCCTGCCCAAGCCCGATGCTGCGGCCACACTCTCGATCCACGGCTGACCGGTCCCTCGCTTACAATGTGGGCACTGTCCACGAGCTCGATCCTTCATGGCCATCCGTCTGCTTGCCGTCCTCATCGCTCTTGGCCTGTTGCATGTCGCGCCGCATCTGGCGCGCTGGCGGGGTCACGGCCTGTTCCGCCGCTGGCTGGCACAACTGGCTGATACCAGCGGTGGCGGCCGTGTGGTGCTGGCGCTGCTGCCGGCGCTGATCGCCTGCCTGTTGTTGTCGTGGCTGTTCAGTCACACCCTGCTGGGCGAACTGCCAAGCCTGCTGTTTTCGCTGCTGGTGCTGCTGTACTGTTTCGGACCGCGCGAATTCGAGAGTGACCTGGAAGCGATCCTGGCCGCACCCGACGACCATCGCCGCGAAATTGCGGCGCAGGCGCTGGCCGACGACGGCAGCACCATCCGCTGGAATGCGCCCGAGCTGGGTGTGGCTATCGCCTATGCCGCGCTGCGCCGGCGCTTCGCCGTGCTGTTCTGGTTCATCCTGCTCGGACCGGTCGGCGCGCTGCTTTACCGGCTGGCACAGACGCTTGCCCGCGACGAATCACTCTCGCTCGACGGCGACAGCCGCACGGCATCCGACTATCTGGCCAATGCACTGGACTGGATGCCGGCGCAATTGCTGACCTTCACCCTGGCCGTGGTCGGCCACTGGGAAGCGGTGATCTCGGCCTGGCAGCGCTGGCATGCGCGGGCAACACCGACCAGCTGGTATCGCAGTGGCCCTGGCTTTCTCGGCGCCGCCGCGCAGGCGGACGTGCTGATCGACATCGAGGCTGGCGATGGCTATGCCGAGGAGCACAGCGATCCGCTGGCCGAGTTGGTGCGCCTGCGCAGTGCGCTGCTGCGCGCACTGCTGGCGTGGCTCAGCGTGGTGGCCCTGCTGGTGATCGGCGGCCTGGTCGGCTGA
>JAJXYE010000151.1 GCA_021780735.1 Pseudomonadota bacterium
CGACGGCGGCGGATGCCCGCAGCGAGAACGGCGCGGCCGCCGCACCGGCCAGCATCATCTTGAAGACATCACGACGGGACGTATCCACCATGCGCATCACCCCTGCATCTGTTCGAGCTCCTTGCCATTGGTCTCGTGCACGTACCTGAGCACGAAGCCCACCGACAGCAACGCGGCGAAGGCGTAGATGCCGTAGGCGCTGGCCAGGCCGATGCCGGCGAGCAGAATCGGGAAGGTGATGGTGATGGCGAAGTTCGCCATCCACTGCGCCGCGCCCGCGGCGGCCAGCGCCGAGCCGCGGATCTGGTTGGGAAACATCTCGCCCAGCATCACCCACATCACCGGGCCCCAGGACACGTTGAAGAACACCACATAGGCATTGGCCGCCACCAGCGCCAGCACCCCCATCGACCCGGACAGGGCGAGCTGGCCGTTCGCCCCCGTGCCGGCGCTGGCGAACGCATAAGCGACCAGGGCCAGGGTCACCGTCATGCCGGCCGAGCCGATCCACAGCAGCGGCTTGCGCCCGATCCGATCGATCAGCAGCAACGCCACCACGCAGGCGCCGATGCTCAGGCCACCGGACAGCACGTTGATCAGCAGGGCGTCGCTCTCGGAAAAGCCCACCGCCTGCCACAGCACGGCGCCGTAATAGAACACCACGTTGATGCCGACCAGTTGCTGGAACGTGGCCAGGCCGATGCCGACCCAGACGATCGGCCGGATGCGACGGCGGGCGCGGTCGAACAGGTCGCTCAGCCGCGGCCGGTGATCCGCGGCCAGCGAACCCTGGATTTCATCCAGCTTCAGCTGCGCGGGGGCGGTGCCGTACAGGCGCGTCAGCACCGCCAGCGCCTGCTCGCGGCGACCCTTGGCCACCAGGTAGCGCGGACTTTCCGGAATGCCCATCAGCGCCGCCAGGAACAACACGGCCGGAACCATCTCCACCCAGAACATCCAGCGCCATGCCTCGAAACCCCACCACAGCACCTTCACCGAGGAACCGGCGATGCCCGCCAGCAGATAGTTGCTGAGGAAGGCCACGAACAGGCCGGAGATGATCGCGATCTGCTGCACCGTGGCCAGCCGGCCGCGATAACGCGCCAGCGACACCTCGCTGATGTAGGCCGGCGACATCACGCTGGCCGCGCCCACGGCCAGACCGCCGACGATGCGGTAGATCACGAAGGCGCCGGAGCTGCCGGCGATGCCCGAGCCCCAGCCGGAAATGATGAAGCACAGCGCGGCGACGATCAGCACGCTGCGCCGGCCATACAGGTCGGCCATGCGCCCGGCGAAAAACGCACCGACGGCGCAGCCCAGCAGCATCGAGGCGACATTGAAGCCGGTGCCGACGGAATCCGCGTGAAACGCCTTCTGCAGACCGTCCACGGTGCCGTTGATCACGCCACTGTCGAAGCCGAACAGGAAGCCGCCGATGGTGGCGACCAGGCTGATCAGCACGATGAAGCCGGTGTTTTCGCTGCTTTCTTGTGTTGCGACGGCAACGTTCATGCCTGTTCCCCTGGATAAAGTTTCTGCGTGAGCGACAAGGAATCGACTGTAGCAGCGCGACGGAGCCGGCCCGGCGTCACGCCACGCTGGCGCTGCCCTCGGCAACGGAATCATCGCGGCGCAATCCCTTGAGCCGCGCGTAGAGCTCGCGAAACACCGGCTGGCGCTGCGCCAGATAATCCTGATGGCGCGCCATGCGCGGTTCCAGCACCTGCAGCACAGGCGGTGGCGGACAGGCGACCGACGGATCCTCGTCGCCATCCACCGCCATCCGCGCCAGACGTGCCGCACCCAGCGCGGGGCCGACGTCGCCACCGCTGTGCAGCTGCAGCGGGCGGCCGATGATGTCGGCCAGCATCTGCACCCAGTACGTGCTGCGCGTGCCGCCGCCGATGACGCTGACCGGGCCGGTGTCCACCCCCGCCGCGCGCACCGCCTCGATGCCGTCGAGCAAGCCCAGGCCCACGCCTTCGAGCACCGCATGCAGCATGTCTTCGCGCCGCGTGCCCGGAGTCAAACCGTAGAACAGCCCGGCGGCGTGCACGTCGTTGTACGGCGTGCGTTCGCCATTGAGGTAAGGCAGAAACCAGGGCCGCTGCGCCTGCATCGGCGCGGCCTCGGCGGCATGCAGCATGCGGCCGACGTCATCGTAGCCACCCCAGTGCGCGGCCATGTCCAGGCAACTGGCGGCGTTGAGCATCACCGACATCAGGTGCCAGGTATCGGGCAGTGCATGGCAGAAGCTGTGCACCGCCTGCTGCGGCCGCGCATGGAAACCGTCGGACACCGCGAAGAACACGCCGGACGTACCCAGCGACAGCATCGCCTGACCCGGCCGCACCACGCCCATGCCGACCGCGCCGGCCGCGTTGTCGCCACCGCCGGCGGCGATCGGCACCTGGCGCAGCGACCAGCGCCGGGCCAGGTCGCCGCGCAGATGGCCGGTGACCTGCGGCCCCTCGGCCAGGCCCGGCATCTGCGCCGGATCCAGGCCGCAGGCGGAAAGCATCGCCGCGCTCCAGCGGCGCTGCGCGACATCCAGCCACAGCGTGCCGGCGGCATCGGAGGGGTCGCTGACGAACTCGCCGCAGAGGCGGTAGCGCAGGTAGTCCTTCGGCAGCAGCACCTTGGCGATGCGGGCAAAAACCTCCGGCTCATGCCGGCGCAGCCACAGCAGCTTTGGCGCGGTGAACCCCGGCATCGCCAGGTTGCCGGTGATCGCGCGGAAATCCGCCAGGCTTTCCAGCTCGGCACACTCGACGTCACTGCGACCGTCGTTCCACAGGATCGCCGGGCGCAGCACCTGGCCGTGCGCGCCCAGCACGGTCGCGCCGTGCATCTGCCCGCTCAGCCCGATCGCCTCGATCGCCGTCGGCGCGAGACCCGACTGCACGGCCTGCTGCAGCAGCCGGTCCATTGCCGCCAGGGTGGCCTGCCACCACTGTTCGGGATCCTGCTCCGACCAGCGCGGCCGTGGCTGCGACACGATCAGCGGCGCGATCGCGCTGGCACGCAGCGCGCCGTCGCGATCGAGCAGCACGGCCTTGACTCCCGACGTCCCCAGGTCGATGCCGACGAACATCAGTCGCGCGCCCCGCGCCAGTACCCATGCATGTCCATGCGCTCAGCCGTGAACGAAGCGGTTGACCAGGTTCTCCAGCCGCTCCTGTTCGCCGCTGACATGGTGCGGGTTGAACTGCTGCGCCAATGCCTCGTCGCTGACGCTGGCCAGGCTGCTCGAGCTGGCCATGATGCGCTGGCCGAGCTCTCCTTCCCAGCCGGCATAGCGTTGTGCCTTGAGCTCGCCGAGCCGGTCGCGCTCGACCATGTCGGCAGCGCGCAGCAGCGACAGCGCCAGCACGTCCATGGCGCCAACGTGGCCATGGAACAGGTCGGCCGGGGTGTTGCTCTGGCGGCGTACCTTGGTGTCGAAATTCAGGCCGCCCTTGCCGAAGCCGCCGGCCTTGAGGATCTCGTACAGCACCAGCGTGCTTTCCTCCACGCTGTTGGGAAACTGGTCGGTATCCCAGCCGTTCTGCGCGTCGCCGCGATTGGCGTCGATGCTGCCGAACACGCCCAGCGCGATCGCGGTGGCCACTTCATGATGAAACGAATGCCCGGCCAGGGTGGCGTGGTTGCCTTCGATATTGGTCTTGATCTCGCCTTCCAGACCGAAGTCCTTGAGGAAGCCGCAGACCGTGGCCACGTCGTAGTCGTACTGGTGCTTGGTCGGCTCCTGCGGCTTGGGCTCGATCAGGATGTCGCCATCGAAACCGAGCTTGTACTTGTGCTCGACCGCCATGTTCATGAACCGGCCCAGCTGCTGGCGCTCGCGCCGGATGTCGGTGTTGAGCAAGGTGTCATAGCCCTCGCGTCCACCCCACAGCACGTAGTTGGCACCGCCCAGACGCTGCGTGGCCGCCATCGCATGGGCCACCTGGGTGGCGGCGTAGGCGAACACTTCCGGCTGCGGATTGGTCGCCGCCCCGGCCGCATAGCGCGGGTGGGAAAACAGGTTGGCGGTGCCCCACAGCAGCATGATGCCGGTCTGCTCCTGCTTGCGCTCGAGCACGTCGAGCATCTGCGCGAAGTTGCTCACGTACTCGCGCAGGCTGCTCCCTTCCGGCGCCACGTCGGTGTCGTGGAAGGTATAGAACGGCGCGCCCAGGCGCGAAAAGAAATCGAAGGCGGCCTCTGCCTTGGCCAGTGAATTGGCCATGGCGTCGCCACCGCTCTGCCACGGGCGTGCGAAGGTCGGCTGGCCGAACATGTCGGCACCCGGCCAGACAAACGTGTGCCAGTAGCACACGGCAAAACGCAGCTGCTCGGCCATCGTCTTGCCCAGCACCAACCGCCCGGCGTCGTAGTGGCGAAAGGCCAGCGGCTGCTCGCTGTCCGGCCCTTCGTAACGCACCGGTGCGATGGATTCAAAATATGACATGTGACTTCCTCAGGGTGAGCATTCTTTGCAGGCGGCTGGAACCAACGCAGTCGCCCCGTCCAGCGGCACCACCGGTTTGATCGGCGACCGGGCCGTCGCAGCGGCGACATCGGTCACCACGCCAGGCCGGGTCATGACCGGCCCGGCGCCGTTGCCGACGCTTCCGGCTCCGACAGCGATGCAGCCGCCGCCACCCAGTTCATGCTGCGGCGATGGCCTGGGTCGCGCAATTACGATATTGCCCAGAGCGGTTGACGTTTCTTCTTTTGCGCCTGCCGCAAATGCCCCTGTGGTCCCATTCACTCGTGCTAGCCTCGGGCCTGGACCCCGGGTACGGCCCGGGCAATGTTCGACCCTTCCTGGGCAAGGCGTGACGGAATGGCTGCCGCACGCCCCGGCAATTCATTGGGTGAATGACATGGGCACTCCACATGGCGTACATCGCATCGCGCTGCTGTTCAACGCGAACAAGGTCTACGACCGCCAGATCATCGCGGGGGTCGGCGCCTACCTGACCTCGACGCGGGTCAGCTGGGATCTTTTCATGGAGGAGGACTTCCGCTGCCGGCTGACCGGCCTGGCCGACTGGTGCGGCGACGGCATCATCGCCGACTTCGACGACCCGCAGGTCTGCGCCGCCCTGCGCGAGGTCAACGTGCCGGTGGTGGCGGTGGGCGGCTCCTATACCGACGCCTCGCGCTACCCGCAAGGCCTGCCCTATATCGCCACCGACAACGCCCAGCTGGTGCGGCTGGGCTACGACCACCTGATCGAGCAGGGCCTGGAAAACTTCGCCTTCTACTCGCTGCCGGTCGGCCCGGCCAACCGCTGGGCGGAGGAGCGCGAACGGCTGTTCGGCGAGATGGTCGGCAACGATGGCCTGACCAGCTTCATCTATCACGGCCACGCCACCAGCGCGGCGGGCTGGAGCGAGGCCACCGACGCGCTCACCGCCTGGCTGAAATCACTGCCCAAGCCGGTCGGCGTGCTGGCCGCCACCGACGCCCGCGCGCGCCA
>JAJXYE010000295.1 GCA_021780735.1 Pseudomonadota bacterium
GGAAACCGATCGAGAAGGGCTTGGCTTCGAGGTAGACACCGCGCGCATGCAGCATGGCGAAGGTGTCGCGCGCACTGTGGCCCAGTGCCAGCACCACGTGGTCGGCGCGGATCTGCTCACCGTTGGCCAGGGTCACCCCGCGGATACGCTGCGTGCCGTCGTCTTCCGGCTCCAGCAGCAGGTCGTCGACGCGGCTGCTGAACCGGACTTCGCCACCGAGCGACTCGATCGTGGCGCGCATGTTCTCCACCATCGTCACCAGCCGGAAGGTGCCGATGTGCGGTTTGCTGACGTAGAGGATTTCCGCCGGGGCACCTGCCTTGACGAACTCGGTCAACACTTTGCGGCTGTGGTGTTGCGGGTCGCGGATCTGGCTGTACAGCTTGCCGTCGGAAAACGTTCCGGCGCCGCCTTCGCCAAACTGCACGTTGGACTCGGCATGCAGATTGCGCTTGCGCCACAGATCCCAGGTGTCGCGGGTGCGTTCGCGCACCGCCTTGCCACGGTCGAGGATGATCGGCCGAAAACCCATCTGCGCCAGGATCAGGCCAGCAAACAGTCCGCACGGGCCGAAACCGATGACCAGCGGCCGCGGATCCAGCCTTGCAGGCGCGCTGGCCACGAATCGGTAACGCGTATCGGGTGTCGGCTGGAGATGCTTGTCGTCGGCAAAGCGGCGCAGCAGCGCGGCTTCCCTTGGCGTTTCGATATCCAGCGCGTAGGTCAGCGCGATGGCGCCGCGCTTGCGCGCGTCGTAGCTGCGTTTGGCGACGTGGTAGCCGGTCAGCGCGTCTGCATCGATGCTCAGCCGCGCAAGTATCGCGGCGACGAGCTCCCCCTCGGTGTGATCCAGCGGCAGCTTCAGATCAGTCAGTCGCAACATGGCTTTGAATCCGAAAACGTGAACCGGTTCACGGATTTTCGCAGATATTGGCTCGGCGTGAGTATGGGGCGTGGCGCCGCGGCAATACCGCGGCGCCACGCACGGATCAGGCTTCGCCGATGAAATCGGACTTGCCGATCTCGCTGCCCGCTTCGCGCAGGATGTTGTAGGCGGTGGTGCAGTGGAAAAACAGGTTCGGAAGGATGAAGTTCAGGAGATAGCCCTGGCCTTCGAAGTGCATTTCGCCATGGCGCATCTTGAGCACGATGGCGCGGCCCTCGCTGCCGTCGATCTGCTCGGCAGTGAAACTGTTGACGTAGGCGATCGCCCGGTCGATGCGCGAGTGCACCTGCTCCAGCGTGGTCTCGTTGTCCTCGAAGGCCTGCGGCTCGACACCGGCAAGGCGGGCAGCACCGCGTGCGGCCATGTCGCAGGCGATCTGCACCTGCTTGACCAGCGGCAGCATGTCCGGGATCAGCCGGGTCTGCAGCAACACCTCGTCGCTGACGCCCTTGACCTTGGCGTGCTCGGCGCCCTTGCCGAGCACATGCGCCAGGTTGTGCAGCGCGCGGACAAACACGGGGACGGAAGTCTGGTACATGGATAGGGTCATGGGTTTGGCTCCAGTGGGTGGGTGGGAACAAGTGCTTCGGTTGCCGCCGGCTCGGCCGGCGGGTGATGGCGGGTAACGCGCCAGGCGATCATTGCCGCAACCGCGAGCAGCAGTGCGGCCAGCAGGAATGCGGCGCCGGGCAGGTGCTGCAGCGGTGCATGGTCGCTGATGAACAGCGCGAACAGGTTGGCAAACAGGGCTGGGCCGAAAATGCCGGCGAAGCTGGCCAGGCTGGTCAAGGCGCCCTGCAGGCGGCCCTGCTCGTGCGGGTCGACCTGGTGGGTCATCATCGCCTGCGCCGGCGGTCCGGCCAGTCCTCCCAGGCACAGGAACGGGATGCCGAGCAGGAACAGCCAGGCCACTGGGGCAAGGCCGAATGCGACGTAGCCGGCAATGCACAGCACCAGGCCCGCCAGGATCAGGCGGCGCTCGCCCAGCGACGGCATCAGCCGGCGTACCAGCACCGCCTGCACCAGGCCGCTGCACAGGCCGACCAGGGCGAGGGTATAGCCCACTGCCTGCGGGCCCCAGCCGTAACGGTAATCGGTGTACAGAACATAGGTGGAGTTGAGCGAGAACTGCGCCAGGTTGATCAGGAAAAACACCGCCGCCAGTCCGAATACCTGCGGGTAGCGGCGTAACAGGGCAATGGCGCCGAACGGATTGGCGTGGCGCCAGTCGAAGCGCACGCTGCGGCGTTCCTTCGGCAGTGATTCCGGCAGCACGAACCAGCCGTAGCCGAAGTTGGTCAGGGACAATGCCGCAGAGACCCAGAATGGCAGCCGGATCCACCAGTGGCCGAGCAAACCTCCCAGGGCCGGTCCGACAATGAAGCCGATGCCGAACGCGGCACCCAGGGTGCCGAATGCGGCGGCGCGCTTCTCCCTTGGTGTGATGTCGGCGATGTAGGCATTGGCGGTGGAGAAGCTGGCGGCACTTGCGCCGGACACGGCGCGTCCGACAAACAGCAGCCACAACGCGGGTGCCAGCGCCATCACGATGAAGTCGATGCCGAGGCCGAAGTTGGAGATCAGGATCACCAGGCGTCGGCCGAATCGATCGGACAACGCCCCCTGCAGTGGCGAGAACACGAACTGCATCAGCATGTACAGCGTGCCGAATGCACCGGCCCACACGGCGGCCCTGGCGATGCTGCCGCCGATCAGTTGCACGATCAGCTGCGGCAACACCGGAATGACGATGCCGAATGACAGGGTATCCAGCATCACCGTGACGAAGATGAAGGAGAGCGCGGCCTGGTGGCGAGATGGGCTGGACAGAGGCGACGGCGGCATGGGCATGGTGGGGCGACGGAGTCCGCACGATAGCGGAATGGCAGGACGGCGGCACCTGTCGCCTAACGGCTCGCATCGATCCAGCCGGCTACTGCCTGCGGGTGCTCGAGGTGCAGGTGATGTCCGCCATCCATATGGTTGAGGCGAATGTCGCTCACGCAATCGGCACGCGCCCGCATGCTCGCCGGTGACAGGTACGGTGCCGCTGGTTGTGCCAGCAGCAGTCGGGTCGGCGCCGCGATGCCGCGCAACAGCGCGTGTACCTGCGTCTCGGCCAGTCGCACCGGGGTGGGCTGGGTCAGCCGCGGATCGCTGCGCCAGCACCAGCCGTCGGTGCCCTGGATCAGTCCGCGCTGCACGATCGGACGCGCCAGCTCGGCATCCATGCCGCTGGCCCTGCAACGCGCGTCGACCGCCTCTTCGAGGCTGTGAAACCGGCGCCGTGGGCGTCGATTTTCGGCGCGTGGCGCCAGCGCGTCGCGGAAGCGCTGCAAGGTGTGCGAGCCGTCGTCGCCGAGCGGGCCGAGGCCCTCGATCAGCCAAAGCCGCTCGATCCGTTCTGCTGCAGCGGCAGCGGCCAGGGCAGCGATGCCGGCGCCGAGCGAGTGGCCGAGCAGACTGTAGCGCGACAACTGCAGCGATTCGGCAGCGGCCAGCACTGACCGCACGTACCCAAGGTAGTGATATGTGGCACCGGCAGGCAGGTGGTCAGAGTGGCCGTGGCCGACCAGATCCAGTGCGATCACCCGGAAACGTTCCGCCAGCAGCGGCGCCAGTCGGGCGAAACTGGCAGCGTTGTCGAGCCAGCCGTGAAGCGCCAGCAGCGGTGGCGCATGCGGGTCACCCCAGATCTGCGCGCGCAGGCTGAGGTCGCCCAGCGGAATCGTCGTTTCAGTCGCCGCGTGCACCGAGCTGCTGCGCGCGTTGTCGGGCGTCAAGCTGGCGCTGCCGCGCGGCGGCGGCATCGTAGTCAGCGGCGAACTCGGGCCAGCCCTGGGTGTGTTTCAGCACCAGCGCGGCCATGCTTTCGACCTGGGCCGGGCTGTCGTTGAGTGCAGGGATATGGCGCAAGTCCTCACCCCCGGCGGCGATGAAGAATTCACGATTCTGCATCGCGATTTCTTCCAGTGTCTCCAGGCAATCCACCGCGAAGCCAGGGCAGGCGACGTCGAGCTTTCGCACCCCTTCGGCGGCGAGCTGGCGCACCGTTGCGTCAGTGTAGGGATGCAGCCAGCGTTCACGCCCCACGCGCGACTGAAAGCTGATCACCAGCCTGTCGTCCGCCAATCCCAGTCGCTCGCGCAGCAGCCGTGCGGTGGCATGGCACTGACAGAAATAGGGGTCGCCGGCATGCAGGTAGCGCTCGGGAATGCCGTGGAACGACAGCAGCAGCTTTTCGCCACGGCCGTTCACCTGCCACCAGGCCTCGATGCTGCCGGCCAGGGCCTCGATGTGCGCGGGATCGTCATGATAGTCGTTGACGACGCGCAGCTCCGGTGGCCAGCGCAAGGACTTGATGCTGTCGGCCAGCGCGTCCAGCACCGAGCCGGTGGACGTGGCCGAATATTGCGGATACAGCGGCAGCACCAGCAGCCGGCGCACGCCTTCGCGCTGCAGTTGTTCAATGGCATGCGCCACCGATGTCTCGCCGTAGCGCATCGCCAGTGCGACACGGATCGGCGCGTGCGGGCGCTGCCGCCGCAGTTCGGCCTGCAGGCCGGTGCTCAGCGACTCGCTTCCGACCCGCAAGGGTGAGCCCTGCCCGGTCCAGATCCTGGCGTAGGCATGCGCCGAACGCGATGGTCGGATGCGCAGGATGATCCCGTGCAGGATCAGCCACCACAGCCAGCGCGGGTACTCGATGACCCGCGGGTCGGCAAGGAATTGCGCCAGGTACGGCCGCACCGCGGCAGCCGTTGCGGCGGTCGGTGTGCCGAGGTTGACCAGCAGTACGCCAGCCTGAACAGACTGAACGGGTAGCTCGTGGGAATAGCCGGCCAGGCCGGTATAGTGGTTGCTGAGTGGCATGGTGGCCGCCGCGGCTGGATCAGCCTTGCAGTCTGCCACAAGCCCGGCGTACCGCGCCGTCCCATCCCCGTATTCGTGTGGAGCTGCCCATGTTGAAGACACCGCTGCGTCGTCTGCTGCTGATCGGTATCACCCTGCTGTTGCCGGCGATGACCGTGCACGCCGAGGATCCGCCGCTGGTTCGGGCGAGCAATGCCGTGCGCGTGCTGAGCGACATCATGCAGGCACCGGACAAGGCGATCCCGCAGGATCTGCTGCGCGATGCCAAGGCGATCGCGGTGATCCCGGATGTGCTCAAGGTCGGTTTCGTCTTCGGTGGTCTTCGTGGCGAGGGTCTGATTTCGGTGAAGAGCGCGGACGGCACCTGGTCCAACCCCAGCTTCATCACCATGACCGGCGGCAGCGTCGGTTTCCAGGCCGGAGTGTCCTCGACCGATGTGGTTCTGGTATTTCGCACCCAGCGCGGGGTGGATTCGATCGTGCGTGGCAAATTCACCCTCGGCGCCGACGCTTCCGCCGCGGCCGGACCGGTCGGTCGCAGCGCCACTGCCTCGACGGATGCGCAGCTGAAGGCCGAGATCTACTCCTACTCGCGCAGCCGCGGCCTGTTTGCCGGCGTCGCGCTCGATGGTTCGGCATTGCGCATCGACTATGACGCGAACGCCGCCGTGTATGGTGCCGGCATCACCCCGCGGCGCATCTTCGAAGGTGGCGTCAGCAACGTGCCGACGCCGGTGGTCGATTTTCGCGACCGGCTGGAGGAGTACACTTCGCATTGAACGCGAAACTTTCCCGGCGCGGATTGCGCCGAGGTTTCGCCCAGCTGGATGCAGAGGTCGATCATGGGTTTTGACAGCGTGTGGCATTGGCTCATTTTTCTGGTGATCGTGCTGTTGCTCTTCGGCACCAAGAAGATCCGCAACCTCGGGCCGGATCTCGGTGAGGCGATCCGCGGCTTCAAGAAGGGCCTCAGTGGTGACGACGAGGCCAGGCAGAAAGAAGAAGAGGTCGCCCGGCGCAAGGAGGCCGAGCAACTGCGCGCCGATTCAGCCGCGCCCGATGCTGCCAGCACGCAGAGTCAGCGCGACTCCAGCGAAACCCGTTAGGCATACGGCGGGCGGGCGCGGCGATGATCGAGATCAGTCTCGGCAAACTGGTGTTGCTTGCCCTGATCGCGTTGATCGTGCTCGGCCCCGAAAAGCTGCCTGGTGCGGCGCGTACCGCCGGCGCCTTGCTGCGTCGCGTGCGCAGCGGTTGGGACAACGTCCGTGCCGAGGTGGAGCGCGAGCTGGAAGTCGAGCAGATCCGGCGCGCTGCGCGTGAGGCTGCAGCCCACGCCGAAGCGGCACAGGACGAGGTGAAGCAGGGCCTGCAGCAGATGCGCGAGCCACTTGCCCAGGTCGGCGTCGAGGCAGGCAGCGGCATGGCCGGATCGCCGCCGCCAGGCCTGAACGCCACATCGACAGTCTCCGACAGCACCGAGCCCGGTGCGCAGGCCGAATTGCCGTTGGGCGAGTCCGCCGTGACGCCAGGAACATCCAGCCATGACCATGTCTGACTCGGCGACGCCCGATCCCGGCACGGACAGCGACAGTCTGCAGCAGGGTCTGTTCTCGCATCTGCTGGAATTGCGCACGCGGCTGCTGAAGTCGATCGCCTGCGTGGTGCTGGTGCTGCTGGCCCTGGTGCCGTTCGCCAACCGTCTGTATTCCGAGCTGGCCGCACCGCTGGTGGCGCGCCTGCCGCAGGGTGCGCATCTGATCGCGACCGAGGTCACCAGTCCGTTCATCACGCCATTGAAGCTGGCCTTCTACACGGCGCTGTTCGTCAGCATGCCGGTCATCCTGTACCAGTTGTGGGCCTTCGTCAGCCCCGGACTCTACAAGCACGAGAAGCGTCTGGCGCGGCCGCTGCTGGTGGCGGCCATGGGCTTGTTCTACCTCGGCTGTGCGTTCGCCTATTTCCTGGTGCTGCCGGCGGCGTTCCGCTTCCTGACGGCAGTCACCCCGCAAGGGGTGGAGATGATGACCGACATCACCCATTACCTCGACTTCGTGATGCTGATGTTTTTCGCGTTCGGTCTGTGTTTCGAGGTGCCGGTGGCGGTGGTGGTGCTGGCCGCCGTGGGGGTGGTCGACCTGGACAGGCTGCGCAGCGGCCGGCGCTACGCCATTGTCGGCGCGTTCGCGGTCGCTGCGCTGATCACTCCGCCAGACATCACCTCGATGATGATGCTCGGCATTCCGATGTGCCTGCTCTACGAGCTGGGCGTGCTGGCGGTGCGCTGGCTGGTCAAGCCAGGCTCATTGAAAGCCGACCCAGGCTGAGCAGCGCCCGGCGAGCAGTTCAGTAGAGATCGATAGGGTCGACATCCAGCGACCAGCGCACCCGGCGCGCCGTGGGCAGGACAAGCAGCGCGTGCTGCCACGCACGCAGCATGCCGTGCAAGGTGCGCCGGCTGCCTGCCTCGATCAACAACTGGCCGCGGTGGCGACCGCCACGCAGGGGCATCGGCGCCGGCATCGGTCCGGCAATCTGCAGCGAATCGTCCGCTGGCAACGCGGCGGCTGCCTCCGCCAGAAACGCATCGACCGCTTCGCGCCGCGTGGCGTCGGCGCGCAGCAATACCTGGTGGCTGTATGGTGGCAACTGAATCTGGCGCCGTTCGGCCAGCAGCTCGCGCGCGGCACGGGCATAGCCGTGGGCCAGCAGACTGCGCAGCAACGGATGCTCAGGCTGGTGGGTCTGCAACAGCACCCCCCCGGGCTTGCGCGCGCGCCCGGCCCGCCCCGCCACCTGCACCACCAGCTGTGCAAGTCGTTCGCTGGCGCGAAAATCCACGCTGTGCAGACCCTCGTCCACACCGACGATCGCGACCAGGGTGAGGTTGGGCAGGTCGTGACCCTTGGCCAGCATCTGGGTGCCGACCAGGATCGCCGGCTGATCATCCTTCAGCGACTCCAGCATTTCTTCGAACGCGTCGCGGCGGCGGGTGGTTTCGCGATCCACCCGCAGCACCGGTACCTGCGGAAACCTGGCGAGCAGTGCTTCCTCCAGACGCTCGGTGCCCTGGCCCTGCGCGGTCAGTTCGTTCGAGCCGCAGTCAGGGCAGGCGGCCGGGATCGACTGGTGATGATCGCAGTGATGGCAGATCAGCTGACGCCTGCCCGCATGCAGGGTGAGAGGCCGCTCGCAACGGCGACATTCGGCATGCCAGCCGCAGGCATGGCACAGCAGAACCGGTGCGTAGCCACGACGATTGCGGAATACCAGCGCCTGTTCGCCACGCGCCACCGTCTCGGCCACGGCACCGAGCAAGGCCGGTGACAGGCCATGCTCCAGCCGCTGTGCGCGCATGTCGATGATGTGTACCTGAGGTGGACGCATCGCGCCGGGTCGGGCGCGCAGGTGCAGGCTGCGGTAGCGTCCGCTTTCGGCATTGGCCAGCGACTCCAGCGACGGCGTGCCCGAACCCAGCAGTACCGGCACGCCGAGCGCGCGCGCACGCACCAGGGCCAGGTCGCGGGCATGGTAGCGGAATCCTTCCTGCTGTTTGTAGGCGCTGTCGTGTTCCTCGTCGACGATGATCAGCCCGGCCTGCGGCAGCGGCGTGAACACCGCCGAGCGGGTGCCGAGGATCACCCGTGCGCTGCCCGCGCGTGCGCGCAGCCACGCCCGCGCCCGATCACCTTCGGAAAGATTGGAGTGCAGCACCTCCACCCTGACGCCCAGGCGCGCGCGCAGGCGTTTGACCGTCTGCGGTGCGAGGCCGATTTCCGGCACCAGCAGCAAGGCCTGGCGTCCCTGCGCCAGCACCTGTTCGATCAGGGCCAGATAGACCTCGGTCTTGCCACTGCCGGTGACGCCATCGAGCAGGAACGGCTGGTATCGACCGAGGCTCTCGGCCACCGCGGCAACCGCCTGCTGTTGCTCGTCGTTGAGCTGGGCTGCAGTCACCGAAGCCGGTCGAGACTCGAGCGGCGGCCGTTCGCTGCGTTCGAGCAGGCCGGCAGTGGCCAACCGCCGGGCCGCTGCGCGCCAGCCAGGCAACTGCTCGCCGAGCTGCCGTGCACTCAGCGCGCCGTTGGCCAGAGCGGCCAGCAGCAGCTGACTGCCGCCACGGCGACTGCCGGCATCGAGGGCGCTGCGACCGGCAGTTCCGAGCGACCAGTATTCGTCGCCCAGCACCGGCACCGGTTTCGCCTCGCGCAAGGCCAGGGGTAGCGCATTGGCATAGACCTCGCCGGGAGCGCCGAGCCAGTAGTCGGCGGCCCAGGCCAGCGTCTGCATCAACTCGGGGTCGAGCAGGGCATCGTTGTCGAGAACGCGCAGTACCTGCTTCAAGCGGCGGCTGTCGACGCTGGCCTCGTCCGCGCTTGTCACCACGATGCCGACCAGCTTGCCGCGACCGAACGGCACCAGTACGCGGCTGCCCACGCAGGCCAGCCCGGCGCCGGCAGGCAGGTAATCGAACAGGGTTTGCAGCGGCAGTGGCAGGGCGACGCGAAGGACGGCAGGCATGGGAACCTCAATGGCGGTGCAGTGTAACCGCTGCGCGGTCATGGTCCGAATCGGAGGAGACCGATGCCGGCCGGGTTTGCAGACGCTTGCTGCCTTTGTATCGAGAAATCCTGGCTAAGTGACTCTGCCTTTGGGCTTTTCGTGCTTATCCACAAGAGCTGTGGATAAGTCTGTGGATGCAGCGGGGAAGGGGTGCTCCAAAGCCCGCCGTGGCGCCTTTCGTGACGCTCTGACGAGGTTTTGGTCAGGCAAAATTCATCATGTATTTCAATGCGTTGCAAACGCCGTTTGGCTGGACTTCACACAATTGACAAATGCCGTGCAGCTGCCTTGACAGAGTGATGACGCTGTGCAAAACCTGCCGTTGACAGCATCGGCCATGGGCTTTGCACGCCATACGGGTGACGCCTGGCCAAGCCGCGGGCATCACTCGGCCAGCCCAAGCACGGCGGCGCCCATGATCGCGATTGCCAGCAGCCAGAAATAGCACCAGCCGACCATCACATACTTCAGGATCGTCATCGGCCAACCCTGTCGGTAGACCCGCTTCTGCATGATCAGCAGATAGGTGGGTGCCCATAGCCACAGGCCGGTGACCAGCATGCTGATCGGACCTGCCAGCCAGGTGGCATGCGGTTTGAGCGCCACGCCGAGCATGTGCAGCAGGGTGCCGAGCAGCAGGCTGAGGAACAGGAAGGCGTGGCTGTGCAATGCCACGATGAGATGCTCCATGTACAGGCGGCGGCGAAACACGTACATCAGCTTCAGCAACACGGCGAACGCCGGCAACATGAAGAACATGGCGCCTGGCAGGGCTGAAAGGAATTGGCCCAACAGCCTCTCCTTCACCGCGGCATGGTTGCCGGGGCCGCTCATTGCCGCGATGTTCTCGGAAATGCGCTGCACCGCCCGGTTCAGCCGATGGTTGAGGAAATCGGGTAGCCAGCTCACCTTGATCGAATCTTTCCGCAGATCCCGGTGCTGGCCGAAGAGGTTGCGCGTTTCCCGTTCGGCGGGCGGGTGTGTGCTGGCGGCAGCTTCAGGCAGCTTGTCGACGGTGTCAGGAATCACCGCGGTCTTGTCGCCCAGTTCGATGCGTCGCCGGGCGGCTTCGCGCGCCAGTTCCAGTCGCGCCTGATCCAGCTGACGGCTTGCAAGCGAGCCGACCACGGGGATCTTGCTGGTCGGGGCAAGCTGGGCCAGCTGTTTCTGCAGCAGCCGGTCAACCTCGGCCGGGGTTCCGGCATGTTGAAAGGGGGAGCCATTCACGTTCACGGTGGGCTCGAACGACATGCCGCCACTGTCCAGCGCGATTGGCAACACGAAGAATGCCAGCAGGCACAGTGTGAACATCAGACGGAATGGCGCCAGATAGCGCGTGCGGCGGCCGGCAAAGAATTCCAGGGTGAGGAAGCCCGGGCGCAGAAACAGCGGTGGCAGGGTGTGGATTACCCGACCGTCCACGTTGAGTACCAGATCCAGGGTGTCCTCCAGCATCCCGTGCACCGGCTTCAGCACGCTGCGGACGGACTGGCCGCAGACGTGGCAGAACTCGCCCTGCAATGCCGTGCCGCAATTGGCGCAATGCAGATCAGCCGGCTGGGTGAGTTGCTGCGTCATCAGGGTTCCCGTGCGGAGTCGTCGGCGATCTTCGCATATGCCTGTACAGCGATGGCGATGACCAATGGCTCAGGTAAACTGCGCGGCCCTGGTGTCTGCTGTGTCCATGAATCCGTTCCGTCCCGAGCGCGCCCGTCTGTTGCACGAAATGCGCGCCACCGTGCGTCTCGCGCTGCCATTGATGCTGGCGCAGCTGGCAGCCATCGGTAACAGCGTGATCGACACGGTGCTGGCCGGACACGTCAGCGCGCATGTGCTTGGCGCGGTGGCGGTAGGCACCAACATATGGTCGCTGGTCATCGTCAGCGGCATCGGCATGATGATGGCCGTCCCCCCTTCGGTGGCGCAGCTCGATGGTGCCGGGCGCCGTCACGAAGTGGGTGCGGTCTTTCGCCAGGCATTGTGGCTGGCCGTGGGCATGGGTGCGTTGCTGTGGTTCGCGGTGCGCCATACGGAGCCGCTGATCGAACTGATCGGGGTCACCCCGAGCCTGCGCCACGACGTGCAGCGTTTCCTGCTCGCGATCAGCTGGGGGGCGCCGGCGCTGACCTGCTATTTCGCCCTGCGCGGGCTTTCCGAAGGGCTGTCGCTGACCCGGCCGTCGATGTATTTCAGTGCCGGTGGACTGCTACTGCTGCTGCCGCTGGGTTACGTCTTGATGTTCGGCAAGCTCGGCATCCCGCCACAGGGTGCGCATGGGTGTGGCCTGGCCACGGCGATCGTGCTGTGGCTGGAGTTGCTCGCGTTCGGTACCTACGTCAGGTTCCGGCGCAATTATCACGGGCTGGGCCTGTTCGACCATTTCGAATGGCCGAACCTGCGCAGGATCGGGCAGCTGGCGCACATCGGCCTGCCGATGGCGGTGACCCTGCTGGCCGAGGCCGGACTGTTCGTGGCGACCAGCCTGATCATCAGCACACTGGGCGTGAGCGTGGTCGCCAGTCATCAGGTGGCGATCAATATCGCCTCGTTCTTCTTCATGATCCCGCTCGGCCTGGCCATGGCGATCACCGTGCGGGTGGGTAATGCGGTGGGCCGCGGCGACGAGCGCGGCGTGCGCTACGCCGGTTTCTGCGGAATCGGTCTGACCCTGGTGACGCAGGTGGTTTCGGCCGGTTTGATGCTGGGTCTGCCGCATGTCATCGCGGGGCTGTACACGCGTGACCCGAGAGTCATTGCGCTGGCGGCGCAGCTGATCGTGCTGGCCGGTCTGTTCCAGTTTTCCGACGGCATCCAGGTGGCCGCCAATGGCGCCCTGCGCGGGCTCAAGGACACCCGCGTGCCGATGGCGATCACCCTGTTCGCCTACTGGATCATTGGCATGCCGGTGGGCTGGTGGCTGGCGTTCCATCACGGCATGGGTGCGCGGGGCATGTGGGTCGGCCTGATAGCCGGCCTGACCGTGGCGGCACTGATGTTGTTCACCCGCTTCTGGCGCAGCGCATGGAAGCAGCGCTGGCGCCCGCTGGCCATGACCGCGCAAGCCTGACCCGCTACGCTAGTCACATCAATGATGGGAATACACGCATGAACGCACCACCGCCGCTGCCTCGCCGCCATGGATTCGGGGCATTCATGCGCGCGTTCGGGCGGGGCATCAACCTGACCCGGCTGGTGATCATCAATCTGGTTTTCTTCGGTTTGCTGTTCGTGCTGCTGCTGGTGGTCGCCGGCAGTATCGGCAGCCGCAACGTGGTGCGGCAAGGCAGCGTGCTGGTAATCAAGCCGCAGGGCCGGCTGGTCGAGCAGTACAGCGCCGACCCCATGCAACAGGCGCTGGCCCGACTGTCAGGCGACGAAGCAAACCAGGTGCAGTTGCGCGACCTGGTAGGCGCGATCGATGCGGCAGCGGCGGACAAGCGCATCAGCCGCATCCTGCTCATGCCCGGCGAACTGCAGGGCGGTGGCTTTGCCGCGCTGCGCGAGGTCGGCGCGGCGCTGGATCGCTTTCGTGCCGCCGGCAAGCCGGTCATCGCCTGGGCGGTGAACCTGGATCAGGGCCAGTATTACCTCGCCGCGCATGCTGACCGCCTGCTGGTCGATCCGCAGGGCGGCGTGATGATCACCGGGCTGGCCAACTACCGGCTGTTCTACAAGGATCTGCTGGACAAGCTCGGCGTGGACGTGCATCTGTTCCGCGTCGGCCAGTTCAAGAGCGCGGCCGAACCGTACATCCTCGATCATGCCTCGGCCCAGGCCAAGCAGGCGGACAGCTACTGGATGGGCGGCCTGTGGAACACCTATCTGGATGAAGTGGCCGGATTGCGCAAGCTCGACGTGGCGACATTGCGCGACGACATCGATGGGCTGCCACAGCACATCGCCAGCACCCAGGGCGACCTGGCGCAGCTGGCCATGAACGAGCACCTGATCGACGGCATGGCAACCCGCGCCGAGCTGATCGCGATGATGCGCAAGGCGGGTGTACCAGCCGGAGCCAGGGGCCGAGGATTTCGCCAGGTGGATCTGAGCCACTATGTGGCCAGCCTGCCGCATGACAGCAAGCCTCTCGCGGACGGCGTGGCGGTCGTCGTGGCCGAGGGCGAGATTGCCGCGGGCAAACGGCCGCCCGGCTCGATTGGCGGCGAGTCCACCGCGGCGCTGATTCGCGCCGCGCGCGAGGATCACCGCACCAAGGCGCTGGTACTGCGGGTCAACTCGCCAGGCGGCGAGGTCTTTGCCGCGGAGCAGATCCGTCGCGAAGTGCAGCTGACCCGTGCGGCCGGCATTCCGGTGGTGGTATCGATGGGTGACGTGGCGGCCAGCGGCGGCTACTGGATCTCGATGAACGCGAACCGGATCTTCGCCGAGCCCAATACCATCACCGGCTCGATCGGCATCTTCGGCATGTACTACTCGGTGCCGAATACGCTGGCCCGTCTCGGCATCCAGAGTGACGGTGTCGGCACCGGGCCGATGGCCGGTGCATTCGACATCACCCGCCCGCTCGATCCGAAGGTCGGTGCGGTGATTCAGGCGATCATCAACAAGGGTTATGACGACTTCGTGAGCAACGTGGCCAAGGCCCGCGGCAAGAGTTTCGATGCGATCGACGCGATCGCGCAGGGGCGGGTATGGACCGGCCAGCAGGCATTGCAGCGTGGTCTGGTCGACCAGCTCGGCGGCCTGGGGGACGCGGTGGCCGATGCGGCCAGGCTGGCCAGGCTGGGCAAGGATTATCCGGTGCGCTACCAGCAGCCGCCGATGGGCGGATTCGAGCGTTTCCTGAGCGGCCTGAGCCAGAACGCAAGCACCCGCCTGCTGCAATCGTGGGGCGTACGCCTGCCGCGCTGGTTTGCCCAGCTGCCGGCGCTGTCGCCTGAACTGCAATTGCTGCGCCATGCCCGCGCCGGTACGCCGAATATCTATGCCGATTGCCTGTGCGGCCCGCGTTGAGGTGATTTCCGCGCAGCAGCGCACAGGGTGCTCGATGACTCCTGGCCCGTTCGACCAGCGGCGTGATCGCGCACAGGGTGCGCTCCTACTGCTGTTGGGCCTCGATCTGCTTGCGCTGTTCTTCGGCCTGCTTGTCGACGACCTTTTGCACATCCTTGGCGCGTTGCTCATCGGCCTTCATGGCATCGAACGGGGTGGCTACGTCGGCCGGTTTGGCCTTCGCTGCCGGCGGCTTGCCGGAGCAGGCCGTCAGGGCCAGGGCGCAGAACAGTATCGGCAACGGCTTCATGGCGATTCTCGGGCGTGGCACAGGTGGCGAGTGTCCCGCCCTGAGCACCTGCAGGCAAGCGCGCGGTGGCTCATCTGGCCGTCGCCACGGTGAGGTTTTAAGCTCCAGCCATGAACAGCCGCCCGAACAGCCGTCTCGATGCCTGGCAACTGCAAGGCCATACCGCCCTGGTCACCGGTGCCAGCAAGGGCATCGGCCACGCCGCCGCGAGCGAACTGGCCGGCCTGGGCGCCAATCTGTTGCTGGTGGCGCGTGACGAGGACTACCTCGAACAGGTTCGTGCGGAGCTGGCCGAAGACTTTCCCGGTATCGAGATCCTGGCATTTGGCGCTGACCTGACCGAGGCGGAAGAGCGCCTGGCGGTATTCGACTGGATCGCCGACCTTGGCGCACCGCTGTCGCTGCTGATCAACAATGCCGGCGGCAACCAGCCTGCCGCCGTGCTGGATTATCGCGAAGAGGCTTACCGTGGGATCTTCGAGCAGAACCTTTTCTCGGCGTTCGAGATGTGCCGGCTGGCGCACCCGCAGCTGGTGCAGCATGCCAACGCGGCGATCGTCAATGTCGGTTCGGTATCGGGCCTCACCCATGTGCGTACCGGCGCAGCCTATGGCATGAGCAAGGCAGCGCTGCACCAGCTGACCCGCAATCTGGCGGTCGAGTGGGCGGTGGACGGCATCCGGGTGAATGCGGTGGCGCCCTGGTACATCCGCACCCAGCGCTCGGAACCGGCGCTGGCCGATGCGGATTATCTGGACGAGGTGCTCGATCACACACCTCTGCGACGGATCGGCGAGCCGGAGGAGGTGGCCGCGGCGATTGCCTTCCTCTGTCTGCCGGCGGCCAGCTACATCACCGGCCAGGTATTGGCAGTGGACGGAGGATTCCTCAGCTACGGTTTCTGAGCATGGCGGCCGGGCCGGCAGGGCTTGGCGTTGGCGTGCAGGGTGTGGCGTCGATCAGAAATCAGCGTCGTGGTCCTCGGCCGCCAGCCCAAGCGTCACGGCGCCTTCGCCGACATTGACCATGCCGGTGATGCTCATCGGCGCCTCCATCAGCTCGACCCCGCACTCATCACAGGCAGTGCGCAGTGCGTCATAGCCGGGCAAGTGCCCAAGCACGGCCAGGTCGCCGCCATAGCTTACGCACACCATGGGAACCAGCAGGCCTTCGCGCACCCGCTTGGCCGCATATCCGAACAGCGCCTCCGCGCCCTGCTCGAAGCCCCGCACCTTGCCGACCGGGCCGGTCTCGCCGCGGAAGCAGCGCAGGATCGGCTTGATGTCCAGCGCCGATCCCAGCATGGCGCTGAACAGGCTGACGCTGCGGTCATTTTTGGTCTTGGCGCGAGCGCGCAGATAATAGAGGTCACGCGGCAGCATGTAGCCATAGCTGTGGTTGGCAAGGTGCAGCATCCTCTCGCGGATGGCTGCCGGGGTCTCGCCTGCGGCGATCATCCGGGTTGCCTCGTAGACCGATGGCGCAGCGCCGGCAAAGATGTTGCGGGTATCGATCACCCGCATCATGAACGGGCCGGGGACGCCCGCCCGCTCGCGAATCTGGCGGTAGCTCTTGAGGATGGCGAAGCTCGCCTTGTTGACGTGCTCGTTGATCGGACTGCGGGTGGCGGTGATGGTCAGGCAGAAAACACAGTCCTGTTCCAGTACCAGCTTTTCGAGGAAAAGCTTCTGGACGTCCTCTACCGGGCAGGGTTCGGTCTCCGCCGAGTGGCTTCGGCTGCCCAGTCGACGCTCGATGAAGCGCTGCAGCTCTGCCGGCTTGCGGTCGTCCATGAAGGTCTCGCGATCGACCCTCACGGTGATCGGCATGATCGCGATGTCGTGTTGCTCAATGAATGCCTGCGACAGATCGCAAGCTGCATCAACTGCCAGGCCCATCCGCATCACGCGATCCCCCCAGTCTTCAATGGCAGCCGCAACATAGCATGCACAGGGCAACGTGGGAGTGCCTGCGGATCAACGTGCGCGCGCCAATCCGAGCGGTTCGCTGTCGGGAGGCGGCATGGGCCGGACGGGATCCGTGCCCTTGCGCCTTGCCTAGATAAGATGAGGCCAGCATGGGTATCCCTTGCCGGCGTGGCGTCGTCGGCCCCTGATCTGGACAAAATTCGATGAAGAGCAAACCCGAGATCGTCAGCAACTGGCTGCCGCGCTATACCGGTACCCCGCTGGAGCAGTTCGGTGAATGCATTCTGCTGACCAATTTTGCCCATTACGTGGAACTGTTCGCGCAATGGCATGGCGTGGAGGTGCAAGGCCGCGACCGGCCGATGCCGAACGCCACCGCGGACGGCATCACCCTGATCAACTTCGGCATGGGCAGCCCCAATGCGGCGACCGTGATGGATCTGCTGGGCGCGATCCGGCCGCAGGCCGCGTTGTTCCTGGGCAAATGCGGTGGGGTCAAGAAGAAGAACCGGCTTGGCGACCTGGTACTGCCGATCGCCGCGATACGCGGCGAGGGCACCAGCAACGACTACCTGCCGCCCGAAGTGCCGGCGCTGCCGGCGTTCCAGTTGCAGCGTGCGGTATCCACCATGATCCGTGATCTTGGCCACGACTACTGGACGGGTACCGTGTACACCACAAACCGACGGGTGTGGGAGCACGACGACAGCTTCAAGGACTACCTGCGGCGCACCCGGTGCATGGCCGTGGATATGGAGACTGCTACCATCTTCGCCGCCGGCTTCGCCAACCGGATCCCCTGTGGCGCCCTGCTGCTGGTCTCCGATCAGCCCATGATTCCGGAAGGGGTGAAGACCGAGGCCAGCGACAGCGGTGTGACCTCGCAGTACGTGGAGGCGCATATCCGGATCGGCATCGAGGCGCTCAAGCTGGTGCGCCGCAACGGGCGCAGCGTGAAGCACCTGCGCTTCGAGGAGGAGACCGAAACCGAGTGAGCCGTTTGTTGCGCCGCATTGGATACGCTTGCGTATGGACAGGCATGCCAATCCACGCCAGGGACTGCGTCCAAGGCGGGCAAGTGCGGTGCTGCGCCTTGAGCGGGTTGGCCTGGAGGTGCAGGACAGGTCGCTGCCGGGCTGTATGGATCAGGAATGGCGTGCGCTACAGGCTGTGGTTCCGCCGGATTTCCTATGCAAAATATGTTGACAATGCGTTAAGGTGCGCGGGACAAGACGCGACGAAGGGCTGGTGAAACCTGTGATGCGGGTGCCAGTGAGGGGCCAACAGACTCCGCCGGAGGCTTGAGGCTGGTGGCGCATGCGGGATTGCCGCTTGTTCACGTAGCGTTATTTGCCTGTTAGTATCACCGTGGATCAGCAACTCCAGAGTCTGCGGTTCACCGGTCTGGGAGTCAGACCACGTCGTCAGCTTTTGGGCAGAATGTTTCTGACCCAAGGTAAATAATTAATCGGAGGGTGTCTTCATGAAACTTGGGGTCAAGAAATTATCATCGGCAGTTCGCCTGGCGCTTTCGCTGGGTGCTGTCATCGCGGTGGGTGCCTCGAGCACTGCATTCGCGCAGGACACGAGCAACTCGACGCAGGACGCCGCCAGCACCAAGCAGGCGCAGACCCTGCAGACGGTCGTGGTCACCGGCTCCAACATCCGCCGTGTGGATCTGGAGACGTCCAATCCGGTGGTGACCATCGATGCGGCCCAGATCAAGGCGACCGGCAAGCTCACCTTGGGTGACCTGGTGCAGGATCTGCCGGCGGTAACCGGCGGCGCGGTGAACCCGCAGGTCAACAACTCCGGCGGCACCGGCGGCACCAGCATCAGCCTGCGCGGCCTCGGCAGCCAGCGCACCCTGATCCTGGTCGACGGCAAGCGCATCATCAATTCGGATCCGAACTCGATTCCGGCCGACATGATCGAGCGCATCGATGTGCTGACCGATGGCGCCTCGTCCACCTACGGCTCGGATGCAATCGGCGGCGTGGTCAACTTCATCCTGAAGAAGGACTACCAGGGCGCGCAGTTCTCGGCGACCTACGGCGAATCCGACCACAATGATGGTGCCTCGAAGGGTTACACCTTCACGTTCGGCCAGACGTCGGACAAGGGCAGCATCATGGGCGGCGTCGACTACAACAAGACCGATGCTGTGCTGGCGGGCAACCGCAAGTTCTCGCAGAACTCGGTGTCGGTCTATGGCAGCACCGGTACCCCGATCTACAGCTACATCGGTGGTTCCACCTTCCCGGCCCAGCCGCGCGTGCAGCTGCCCGCGAACCTCGCGGCGCAGTACGGTTGCAAATACGTCGCCGTGAATAAGGGTGCCAGCGGCCAGAACGTCAACTCCGATTACCACTGCTTTGGCAACAGCGACAAGTACAACTACGCCACGGTCAACCTGATCATGACCCCGCAGGAGCGCACCAGCCTGTTCCTGAAGGGCACCTACGATCTGGGTGACCACGTGCAGGCCTACTTGGATGCCTACCACAACAAGACCTCCTCGGGCTTCCAGCTGGCTCCGGCGCTGTATGGCCAGCCTTACGGCGCGGTGATCTCGGCCAACAGTTACTACAACCCGTTCGGCACGGAGTTCTCCGACACCGGCGCGCAATATCGTGCCCGACTGGTCTCGGCGGGTAATCGCAGCGCCAACTTCGGCACCAGCAGCGACCAGCTGATGACCGGTCTGAAGGGCGACTTCACCGTCTTCAACCAGGACTGGAACTGGAATGCCGGCCTCGATTACGGCCACTTCTCGCAGAACATAATTACCCGCGGCCTGCCCAACGTGAGCATGCTCAATGCGGATCTGGGGCCCTCCCATCTCGATGCGGTCACCGGCAAGGTGGTGTGTGATTCCGGCGCGGCCGGCTGCACCCCGTTCAACCCGTTCAACCTGAACGACCCGAACTCCGTTGCTGCCCTGCAGGCGGCTGCGGTGCCGGCCATCAGCAACAACTATTCGATCCAGAAGATCTACTCTGCCGACCTGAATGGTGGTCTCTTCGACCTGCCCGCCGGTACCGCGCAGTTGGCCCTTGGTGCTTCCTACCGCCTGGAGCACACCCGCAGCACCATCGACCCGCTGTTGCTGATCGACCCGACCACCGGCAACTGCACCTTGGGCAGCCAGTGCAGCTCACCGCTGCAGGGCGGCTACAACGTCAAGGAAGGCTACGCCGAGCTGTTTGTGCCGGTGCTGAAGGATCTGCCTTTCATCAAGGCCCTGAACGTCGATATTGGTGACCGCTATTCGAAGTACAGCACCTTCGGCAGCACCAACAACAAGAAGTTCGCCATTGAATACCGTCCGATCAGCGACCTGCTGCTGCGCGGCACGATTTCGGATGTGTTCCGCGCTCCCACCGTGTCGGATGTGTACGGTGCGCCGATCAGCGATGCGCCGAAGCTCAGCAACGACCCCTGCAATGGCGCCACCACGGCCAATCCGGCCTGCGTGGGCGTGCCGCTCGATGGCAGCTTCAGCAACACCGACGTGGCCTTGGGCCAGCAGATCAAGGGTGTCACTTCCGGCTCGCGGTACGCGAACTTCCCGTTGGGGCCGGAGCGCGGCAAGTCGTTCGACTACGGCGCGGTGTACTCGCCGTCCTGGGCACCGGGCCTGTCCGGCAGCGTCGATCTGTGGCGTGTGTACCTGAACAACACGATCACGGCGATCAGCGCGCAAAATGTGCTGAACCTCTGCTATGCCGGTCAAACCCAGTATTGCCCGCTGATCTCGCGGTTCCCGGCCGGCAGCACCAATGCCGGTCAGATCGCGCAGATCATCGAGCCCACGGGTAATCTGGGTCGTACCGATGCCAGCGGCGTCGATTTCTCGCTGCGTTACCGGCTGCCGCAATTCTCCTTCGGCAACTTCGTGATCGGCGTGGATGGCACCTACCTGAGCCGCTATGATCAGCAAACCGCGCCGGGTCAGGCTGGCAATGCCGTCTACCACGACGCCGGCCACTTCCTGCCGTTCGGTTCGCCCCAGGCGGGCGCCTGCCCCAGCGGCGGCGGTATCTGCCTGTTCCCGCGCTGGCGCGGTTCGGGCTTCGTGAACTGGAACCTCGGCAATTGGGACGCTTCCTGGCGGATGCGTTACATCGGCCGCTTCCAGAATGGCTCGAAGTCCCGCAGTCAGGACACCTTCCCGTCACAGGTCACCTACTTCTCGCCTGCCAACCAGCTGTTCGGCGTGGTGTTCAAGTATGGCGCGACGGTCTACAACGACATGTCCATCGGCTACAACATCGACCCGTACAACACCCGGGTGGATTTCGGCGTGAACAACGTCTTCAACAAGCAGCCGCCGTTCCTGTATGCCAACAACACCCTGAACGCCAACACGGATCCGACCGATTTCGACCTGATGGGTCGCTATTACTGGGCCCGAGTCACGGTGAAGTTCTGATCTCTTAACCTTTCAAGGGATACCTTGGCGAGCCGCGCGAGTCATCTCGCGCGGCTCTTTTTTTGACCATCGAAAACTATTTGCCCATGCAAGAAATCATGCTGGCGCTGCAAAGCGCCCAACCCGCTGAGGCAGAGCGGCTGTGTCATCTCGCCCTCCGCCAGCGGCCCGACGATCAGGATCTGTTGCTGCTGCTGGCGATCAGCCTGCACCACCAGCAAAAGATGGCCGCAGCCCTGGAGATCTATGCTGACTTGACCCGGCGATCGCCTCAAAGCAGTGTGAACTGGGGCAATTACGCCACGGCCCTGCGCGATTCAGGTGACCTGGAACAGGCGGAAAAGGCCTATGCAACCTGCCTCGGGCTGGATCCTGGCAATGCCACGCAGATGATGAATCTCGGGCTGTTGCTGCTTGATCGGCACGACTTCATCCAGGCACGCGAGAGGCTGCTTGACGCTTTTGATATCGAACCGGATTCGCCGGTCATACGCATTCACGCCGCGCGAGCCTGTTCGGCCTGCCGTGACGATCATCGGGTCGAGGAATTGTTGAAGCCGTGGCGAGAATGGACATCCCTGGAGCCGGAATTGCAACTCGAGCTGGCGAGGCTGCAGCTGGCCCTGGGCGATGCGAATCTGGTACGGCTGCTGCTGGAGGAACTGCTGCACGATAGGCCGACCTATTTGCCGGCGAAGCTGCTGCTCGGCAGTGTTTACGAGCGGGTCAATCAACTGGACCGCGCCGAGATGTTGCTGGCCGAGGTCAGCTCTGGCCCTTTCGATATCGACCCTGCCGCACGCCTTGAAATGCAGCACCAATCCGCCACCCTGGCATTTCGCAAGGGCAACCTGGCACAGGCCCGTGCGTTGCTGGAGCAGGCCGGTGCGCGGCATGAGCAGGACTATGCCCATTATTTCCTGCTGGGCAGCATCTGCGACAAGCAAGGTGACTTGTCCGCCGCCTT
>JAJXYE010000106.1 GCA_021780735.1 Pseudomonadota bacterium
CATCAGCAGTGCAAGCGCATATTCGGAACACTCATGCACACGGACACCGGCATCGCGTGGCAGCTCGACATCGCTGCGCAAGGCATAGCGGGTAGTGGTGTACAGATCGGACAGGAGCCTATCCTTCCAGCCATTCCACAGTCGCGGGCTGGTGCCGATGATGTCGGCGATGGTCAGCAGGTAGAGCTGGCTGAGTGACTCCCCGTCGCCGACCAGCTCGGCAAATCGGTGCACCACGTCCGGATCGGTAATGTCCTGACGCTGCGCGGTGGTGCTCATCAGCAGGTGCCAGCGCACCAGCCAGGCGACCCGTTCCACATCACTGGACGGCAAACCCAGTCGCGTGCAGAACACGCGCGCATCCTGCTCGCCGAGCACCGAGTGGTCACCGCCGCGGCCCTTGGCGATGTCATGGAACAAGGCCCCCAGCAGCAACACTTCCGGCTTGGGCAGCTTGGCCCAGATCTCGCAACCGAGTGGAAACTCCTTGCGCGCCGCCGGGTCGGCAAATCGCGCCATGTTGCGCAGCACGCGCAAGGTGTGTTCGTCGACCGTATAGACATGGAACAGGTCGTACTGCATGCGTCCGAAGACCTTGCCGAATGCCGGCAGGATCGCCGCCAGCAGGCCGTGCCGGTTCATCCGCCACAGCGCGTCCACTGCCGGCGCGCCACGCCGCAACAGGCGCAGGAACGCGGCCAGCACCTCGTCGTCCCGGGCCAGCGCATCGCCGTGGGCATCGGTGGCCTGGTGAATGCGTCGCATGGTGTCCGCGCTGAAGCCGAGCACGCCGACCTGATCCAGCCGCGCGATGAAGATTTCCACCAGCGCCGCGGGACGCCGCATGAACAGTTGCGGATCGGTCGCCGCCAGGCGCGAACCGTAGCGGACGAAATCCGCGCCCACCGGCTGCGCCTCGCCGACGGGTTCGAGCATTTCCTCGAAGCGCTCGGCCACCTGCACGCCCAGCCGCTCGATCTGGCTCGCCGCGCGATAGTAGCCCTGCATGAATTGCTCGACGCCGAGATTCTTTGCGTGCTCGTCCTCGAAACCCAGTCGCGCCGCCAGGCCGCGCTGATAGTCGAACAGCAAGCGCTCCTCGGCACGCCCCGCCTCCAGGTGCAGCGCGTAGCGATAGCGCCGCAAGGTCGCCTCGGACTGTTCCAGCACCGCCTGCTCGGCCGGATCGAGCAGACCCTCGGCAACCATCTGGTCGAGCTCGCCTGCCCGTGCCAGGCGCCGCCCCAGCCAGCGCAACGAGTCGAGCGTGCGCAGACCGCCAGGGCCATCCTTGATATTCGGTTCGAGATTGTAGGCCGTGTCGTCGTAGCGGGCATGCCGCGCATCGCGCTCGGCCAGCCGCGCCGCCAGGTAAGCCGCCGGTGGCCACAGGCCTGGATCCTCGACGATGGCCTTGAGGCGCGCGTCGAACGCCGGATCGCCGGCCAGGCGCTGCGCATCGAGCAGGCTGGTGAACACGCTGACGTCCTGCACGGCCAACTGGTGGCATTGCGCCGGGTCGCGTACCGCATGACCCACCTTCAGGCCGACGTCCCACAAGGTGGCGAAGAACTGCTCCAGCGCACGCAGCCGCGCCGCGTCGGGCGCCTCGACCAGCGCCAGCAGATCCACATCCGAATGAGGAAACAACAGCCCGCGGCCAAAACCGCCGACGGCGAACAAGGCCGTCCGGCTCACCTCACCCAGGCAGGCCATCCACACGTGTGCCACCACCCGCGCCACCGATTCACCCCGCCGGCGCGCCAGCACGCTCGCATCGGCACCATCGCGGAAGGCGGTGGCGAGCGCGCGATCGACATCGCCCAGCAACTGCCGCAAGGCACGCCGCGCCTCGGTGGAAACACCCGAGCGCGGCACCGCCACTGGCAGGCGCGGCAGCGCGGGCAGGACAACGGAAGCAGCGGTTGACGACATGGCCTGGCAGAACTCCGTAGGCACCCGGGATGGCTCGCGACGAAGCCCGTGAAAGCCGCTGCTAGATGCGCCCGTTCATGCGTCGGGCCAGGGGGTGAGGATCTCGAAGCCGTCGTCGGTCACCGCAATGGTGTGCTCCCACTGCGCCGACAGCGAATGATCCTTGGTCACCACGGTCCAGCCATCCGGCAACTGGCGGGTCTGCGGCTTGCCGGCATTGATCATCGGCTCGATCGTGAAGGTCATGCCCTTTTTCAGCTCGATGCCGGCACCCGGCTTGCCGTAGTGCAGGATCTGCGGTTCATCGTGGTAGACCTTGCCGATGCCGTGGCCGCAGTACTCCTTGACCACACTGAACCCGGCCGCCTCGGCATGCTGCTGGATCGCATGCCCGATATCGCCCAGGGTGGCGCCCGGGCGCACGGCCTGGATGCCGCGCATCATCGCCTCGAAGGTGGTGTCGACCAGCCGCCTGGCCAGCACCGAGGGTGTGCCCGCCACGTACATGCGACTGGTGTCGCCATGCCAGCCGTCCTTGATCACGGTGACGTCGAGGTTGACGATGTCGCCGTCCTTGAGCACCTTGCCCTCGTTCGGGATGCCGTGGCAGATCACGTGGTTGACCGAGGTGCACAGGGTCTTGGGAAAGCCGTGATAGCCGACGTTGGCCGGAATCGCCTTCTGCACATTGACGATGTGCTCGTAGGCGCGCCGGTCAAGCTCCTCGGTCGTCACTCCCGGCTTGACGTAATCCTTGAGCAGGGCAAGCACTTCGGCGGCGAGCTTGCCGGCAACACGCATGCCTTCGAGGTCCTGGGCGGTTTTGAGGGTAATGGCCATCGGTTCCATTCAATCAGGGCGGCGCGTGCTCCCGGCTCGAGTCCTTGAGAATCCGGGAACAACTTGCCGCAATGCCGGCGTACCGGCTACAATCTCGGAGTTTTGCTGATCCGGCGCGATCGTCTTGACGGTCGGCCAGCGCAAAGCGAACCGGGATTGTAACCCTCTGCGGTGCAACACCCAAACCAACGCCACACACGTATCGGCACCGCCTTCGGGGTGCTGCGGTCAGCCCACCACTTGAATCGGGCAGGCCGCGGTCGAAGCCGGGGATGCGTGGAGGTCCCAACCCCCGAGCCTGTCCCCAGGCTCACACAATCGGAGTTACACCCATGGCCCAAGTCACCATGCGCCAGATGCTCGAAGCCGGCGTCCATTTCGGTCACCAGACCCGTTACTGGAACCCGAAGATGGCCCCGTACATTTTCGGCGCCCGCGGCAAGATCCACATCATCAACCTCGAGAAGACCCTGCCGCTGTTCACCGACGCGATGAATTTCCTGTCGGGTCTGGCGCAGAAGCGCGGCACCATCCTGTTTGTCGGCACCAAGCGTTCGGCGCGTGAGCCGTTGGCCGAAGAGGCCGCCCGCGCCGGCATGCCGTTCGTCACCTCGCGCTGGCTCGGCGGCATGCTGACCAACTTCCGCACCGTGAAGCAGTCCGTTTCGCGCCTGAAGGAACTGGAAGCGGCCGAGATCGATGGCAGCTTCGAGAAGCTGGTCAAGCACGAAGTGCTGGCCCGCCGCCGCGAGCGCGACAAGCTGCAGGCTTCACTGGGTGGCATCAAGGACATGAACCGCCTGCCCGACGCGCTGTTCGTGATCGACATCGGCCACGAGGACATCGCTGTGCAGGAAGCCAAGAAGCTGGGCATTCCGGTGATCGCGGTGGTCGATACCAACTACAACCCGGAGCTGGTCGATTACGCGATCCCGGGCAATGACGACGCTATCCGCGCGATCCAGCTGTATGCCCGCGCTGCCGCCGACTCGATCCTTGAAGGCAAGGCCGCCGCGCCGGCCGCCGCCCAGGGCGATGGCAACGACTTCGTCGAGCTGGACGAGGAAGGCAACCCGGTCGCCAAGGTCGATCGCCCGCGGCGCGAGGCTGCCCCGCGCAAGTCCGCCCCGCGCCGTGAAGGTGGTCGTGACGGTGGCCGTGACGGTGGTCGTGGCTCGCGCAACGACGGCGCGCCCGCCGCCAGGTAAGCGCAACGACGGCGGCCATGCCGCCGTTGCTTCCGCACGCTGACACTGCGTGCCGGCATTCGTTCGCCGACACGCCACCCAAGCATCAGAGGACAAACGATGAGCAATATTTCCGCCCAACTGGTCAAGGAGCTGCGCGAGCGGTCCGGCGCCGGCATGATGGAATGCAAGAAGGCGCTGGTCGAGAACAACGGCGACATCGACACCGCGATGGAGTGGCTGCGCAAGTCCGGCCTGGCCAAGGCTGACAAGAAGGCCAGCCGCATCGCCGCCGAAGGCCGCATCGTGGCTGCCCAGGCTGCGGGCAAGGCCGTGCTGGTCGAAATCAACTGTGAAACCGACTTCGTCGGCAAGGATGCCAGCTTCCTGAAGTTCAGCGACACCGTCGCCGACGTGGCTCTGAGCTCCGGTGCCGCCGACATCGACGCGCTGAAGGCCGCCGCCTACCCGGGCGCCGGCAGTGTCGAGGAAGCCGCCAAGGCGCTGATCGCCACCATCGGCGAGAAGATCGACGTGCGCCGGATGGCCCGCGTCGAGAGCAACGGCACCATCGGCAGCTACATCCACGGTGGCCGCATCGGCGTGCTGGTGTCGCTCACCGGCGGCTCCGAGGATCTGGCCAAGGGCATCGCGATGCACGTGGCCGCCATGAACCCGGCCTACATCCGCGCCGAGGACGTCCCCGCCGACTTCCTGGCAAAGGAAAAGGACATCGCGCTGAGCCAGATGTCCGACAAGGAAAAGGCCAAACCGGCCGAGATCCTCGAGAAGATCGTTGGCGGCAAGGTCAACAAGATCATCTCGGAAGTCACCCTGCTCGGCCAGCCCTATGTGCTGGACACCAACATGACGGTGGCCGAGGCGCTGAAGAAGGAAGGTGCCGACGCAAGCTCGGTGGTGCGCCTGGCCGTCGGCGAAGGCATCGAGAAGGTGGAAGAGGATTTCGCCGCCGAAGTGATGAAGCAGGCCGGCCTGGCTTGATCCGTCATCCTTGACGGGGCAGAGCAGCCATCCATGACGGAGCTGTGAGAATCGCGATGCTTCGAATGAAGGGCCACGGGAAACCGTGGCCTTTTCGTTTGCGTGACCCCGGCCCGGCAACCCAATCTGACTTTTCTCACTCATCACCACAGACTATCTCGTCCCTGGCGCCCGGCTCTCCGCTACAATGCACCGGTTTGCCCCACACAATCCGGAGAACCCATGAGCGACCAGCCCAAGTATCAGCGCATCCTGCTCAAACTCTCCGGCGAAGCGCTGATGGGTGAGGCCGATTACGGCATCGATCCGAAGGTGATCGGCCGGCTTGCCGACGAAATCATCGAAGTGCAGCGCGCCGGCGTGCAGATCGGCGTGGTCATCGGCGGCGGCAACATCTTTCGCGGCGCCGGCCTGGCCGCCGCCGGCATGGATCGCGTCACCGGCGACCACATGGGCATGCTGGCCACGGTGATGAATGCGCTGGCGATGCAGGACGCGATCGAGAAACGCGGCGGCTTTGCCCGGGTCATGAGCGCACTGCGGATCAACGACGTGGCCGAGGATTACATCCGCCGCCGCGCGATCCGGCATATCGAGAAGGGTCGTATCGTCCTGTTCGCGGCCGGCACCGGCAACCCGTTTTTCACCACCGACTCGGCGGCGGCGCTGCGCGCGGTGGAAGTGGGCGCCAACCTGCTGCTGAAGGCCACCAAGGTCGATGGCGTCTATACCGCCGACCCGGCCAAGGATGCCAGCGCCACGCGCTACGACCGGCTCGGCTACGACGACGTGATCGAGCGCAAACTGGCAGTGATGGACACCGCCGCCATCGCGCTGTGCCGTGACCAGCAGATGCCGCTGCGCATCTACGACATGACCGTACCGGGCAACCTGATGCGGATCATGCACGGCGAAGCGATCGGCACCCTGGTCAGCGCCGACTGAACCTCTCCCCGGCGGGTCGCAGGCCCGCCGCTGCTATAATCAAACGTTGCCAGATCCACCGGGACTCGACCCATGCTCAACGACATCAAGAACGACGCGCAGACCCGCATGGGCAAGAGCATCGACTCGCTCAAGCACGACCTCACCCGCATCCGCACCGGCCGCGCCAGCACGTCGCTGGTCGATGGCATCAAGGTGTCCTACTACGGCGCCGACATGCCGCTCAGCCAGGTGGCCTCGGTCGCCCTGGCCGATGCGCGCACGATCGTCATCACGCCATGGGAAAAGCCGATGGTGGCGCCGATCGAGAAGGCGATCATGGCCTCGGATCTGGGCATTACCCCGACCACCGCCGGCACCGTGATCCGGCTGAACATGCCGGCACTCACCGAGGAGCGTCGCCGCGAGCTGGCCAGGCACGTCGGCCACGAAGGTGAGAATGCGAAAATCGCCATCCGCAACATCCGCCGCGACGCGCTGCAGCAGGTCAAGGATCTGCTCAAGGAAAAGCTGATCACCGAGGACGAGGATCGCCGCGTCGACGACGAGATCCAGAAGCTCACCGATCGCGCGGTGAAGGACGTCGACGTCGTGGTCAAGGCCAAGGAAGAGGAGCTGATGGCGCTCTGAGCGCCGTCGTCCCTGCACCATGCCCGGCGACGCAGCCGCCCAGGTTCCGCGCCATATCGCCATCGTGATGGACGGCAACGGGCGCTGGGCGAGGAAGCGCCACCGGCCGCGCAGTTTCGGCCACAACGCCGGCCGCAAGGCGGTGCGCGAAGTCATCGAGGCCTGCCTGCGCGAGGGCGTCCAGGTACTGACCCTGTTCGCTTTTTCCAGCGAGAACTGGCAGCGGCCGCAGGACGAAGTCGGCGCCCTGATGGGCCTGTTCGTGCGGGCATTGGACAAGGAAGTGGACGAACTGCACAGCCACGGCGTGCGCCTGCGCTTCATCGGCGATCTGGCTGCGTTCGATCAACCCCTGCGTGAACGCATGCAGGCCGCCATGACGCATACCGCCGACAACGCCACCCTGCATGTGAACATCGCGGTGAGCTATGGCGGCCGCTGGGACATCGTGCAGGCCAGCCGTCAGGCCGCCGCCGCGGTGGCGCGCGGCGAGCTGCGCGCCGAGGACATCAGCGAGGCCAGCCTGGGCCAGTGGATGAGCCTGGCCGACCTGCCGCCGCTTGACCTGTTCATCCGTACCGGCGGCGAATGCCGGGTCAGCAACTTCCTGTTGTGGCAGATCGCCTACGCCGAGCTGTACTTTACCGATACGCTGTGGCCTGACTTCGACCAGGCCAGCCTGCGTCAGGCCATCGAAGACTATGCCCGTCGCGAGCGCCGTTATGGCCGCACCGGCGAGCAGATCGCCAACCCTTCCTGAGGATTGCCATGCTGCTTCAGCGCACCCTGACCGCCCTGGTGCTTGCACCACTGGCGATCCTGATCATCCTGCTGTCGTCGAATGCGGTTTTCGCGCTGATCGTCGCCATCGCGTTCCTCGGTGCACTGTGGGAGTGGACTCAGCTGAGCGGCCTGCGCAACCAGATCCTGCGGGCCGGCCTGTTGCTGCTCGCGGTTGTCGTGTTCGGCGCCATGTGGTGGTACCGGGCCACCCCCCTGACTCCGCTGCTGCTTGCGCTGGGCGTGGCCTGGTGGCTGCTTGCCTGCCTCTGGCTTCGCCATTTCGCCTTTGCCGCTGCTCCCACTCGCGAGAACCTGGCGCTCAAGCTGCTGGCCGGCGCGCTGGTGATCTTTCCGGCCTGGGTCGCCATCACCCGTCTGCACGCCAACCTGCCGCATGGGCACTGGTGGACCCTGCTGGCGCTGGTGATCGTGTGGGTTTCCGACATCGGTGCCTATTTCAGCGGCCGCGCGTTCGGCAAGCGCAAGCTGGCGCCACAGATCAGCCCCGGCAAGACCTGGGCCGGCGTCTATGGCGCGATGGCGGCCGGCGTGCTGGTGGCAGTGATTGGCGGCTGGCTGCTCGACGTCCGCAACAGCCAGTTGCTGGGGCTGGCCCTGCTTGCCTTCGTCACGGTTGCCGTGTCGATCGTTGGCGACCTGATCGAGAGCCTGATGAAGCGACATTCCCAGGTGAAGGACTCCGGCACCCTCTTTCCCGGCCACGGCGGCTTGATGGACAGACTGGACAGCGTGTTCGCCGCGCTGCCGGTATTCGTCGCCGGCCTGCTGTTGCTGGGGTTGTGAGATGAATCGGGTCGCCGTACTTGGCGCCACCGGCTCGATCGGTGGCAACACGCTTGATGTGATTGCGCGTCATCCACAGCGCTTTCGCGCCAGTGTGCTCACCGCCCATCGCCAGGTCGAGGCGCTGGTCGCCTTGTGCGTGCAGCATCGGCCGGAGCTGGCGGTGATTGCCGATCCTGCGCTGGAAGGCGAGCTGGCACGCCGGCTCCATGCAACCGGGGCAAGCTGCGAGGTGGCCAGCGGTGCCGCGGCCGTGACAGAGGCCGCGGCTGGTACGCTGTGCGACACCGTGGTCGCCGCCATCGTCGGCGCCGCCGGGCTTGAATCCACGCTTGCCGCTGCTCGCGCCGGCAAGCGTCTGTTACTGGCCAACAAGGAATCCATCGTGATGGCCGGCCCGCTGCTGCTGCAGGCAGTCGCCGCCGGCGGTGGCGCCCTGATTCCGGTGGATTCGGAACACAATGCCATCTTCCAGTGCCTGCCCGGCGGGCGGCCCGACCTCGCGCACAGCGGCGTGCGCCGGCTGCTGCTGACCGCCTCCGGCGGCCCGTTTCGCGGTCGCAGCCGCGCCCAGCTGGCCGATATCACGCCGGACCAGGCCTGCAAGCATCCGAACTGGGTGATGGGCCGCAAGATCTCGGTCGACTCGGCGACCCTGATGAACAAGGGCCTGGAGGTGATCGAGGCACATCACCTGTTCGGCGCCGCAGCGGATGCGATCGAGGTGCTGGTGCACCCGCAGAGCCTGGTGCATTCGATGGTCGAATATGTCGATGGTTCAGTGCTGGCCCAACTCGGCAACCCGGACATGCGCACCGCAATCGCCTGTGCGCTGGCATGGCCGGATCGGCTGGAGGCCGGGGTGGCGCCACTGGATCTGGCCGCCTGCGCCGCCCTGCAGTTCGAGGCGCCGGATCTGGCAACCTTTCGCTGCCTGGCGCTGGCCTTCCAGGCACTGCGCGCCGGCGGTGACGCCCCGGCCTTGCTGAACGCGGCCAACGAAGTCGCGGTGGAGGCTTTCCTGGCCGGCGCCCTGCCTTTCCTGTCGATCGCCGACGTGGTCGAGGCGGTACTTGCGGAACTGCCGACGCAAGCCGTGGTCGATGTGCAGACCCTGGTCGAACGTGACGGCATGGCGCGTGAGGCCGCCCGCCGCGTCCTGCGCAACGCTTGCTGATATTCTTGCTCCTCCCGATGACTTTTCGCTCCGGTACTTGATGACTTCCTTTTTCGGTTCGGTGTTCTGGTTGCTGGTCACGCTTGGCGTGCTGGTGACATTTCACGAATTCGGCCACTTCTGGGTCGCGCGCCGCTGTGGGGTCAAGGTACTGCGCTTCTCGATCGGTTTCGGCAATGCAATCTGGAAGCGCATCGGCCGGGACGGCACCGAATACTGCATCTCGGCCATTCCGCTGGGCGGCTACGTCAAGATGCTCGACGCCCGCGAAGGCGAGGTCGATCCCGCCCTGCGTGATCAGGAATTCACCGGCAAGCCGGTATGGCAGCGCATTGCGATCGTGGCAGCGGGCCCGGGCTTCAACCTGATCTTCACCGTCGCCGCGCTGTGGCTGGTGTTCATGCTCGGCCGCGCGGACGTCGCACCGATCATCACCGCCACGCCGCACAGTATCGCGGCGGAGGCCGGCCTGCAGCCGGGCGACCGCATCCTCCGTATCGACGGGCAGGCGGTCTCCACCTGGAGCGACTCCATGGATGCCGTGGCCAATGCGCTGTTGACGCTGGCCCCGCTGCCGATGACCGTTCGCCACCCCGATGGCAGTACCGCTCAGCTGTCGTTGCCGCTCAATCAATTGCCGGCCGGCAAGCCAATCGAGCAGTACCTGGACAAGCTCGGTCTGCAGCTGGCACCGCCAGCGGCGATCGCCGCGGTGGTTGAGCCCGGCCAACCCGCCGCCCTCGCCGGATTTCGATCCGGCGACCGCATCCTCAGCGTGAATGGCCAGCCGGTTGCCGACTTCGCCGCGTTTGGCAAGCTGGTGCAGACCGAGGCGGCCAGGTCGCCGCACCTGACCGTCGCCGTGCAGCGGCAGGGCCACCCGCTCGACATCAAGGTCACGGCGCGCTGGGAATCATTGCAGGGTCAACCCATGCGATGGTTGCTCGGCATTGCCCCACCCAGACTCGAGCCGGCCACGGTGCGATACGGCCCGGTCAAGGCACTCGGCGCAGCGCTGACCACCACCTGGCGCAACACCCGGCAGACCTTCAGCATGATCGGCAGCATGCTCGACGGCCGCGCCTCGACCAGGAACATTTCCAGCGTGATCGGCATTGCCCAGTACGCCAACGCGTCAGCCCAGATGGGGCTGGCGTACTTCCTGCAGTTCCTCGCCATGGTCTCGCTGAGCCTGGCGATCCTGAACCTGTTGCCGATCCCGGTTCTGGATGGCGGCCACCTTCTGTATTATGTTGTGGAGCTGGTCAAGGGCAGTCCGGTCAGCGAGCAGGTGATGGTGGTCGGCCAGTACATCGGGCTGATCCTGCTGTTCAGCCTGGTCGGCTGGACGTTCTACAACGACATTCACCGCATCCTGGTGTCGTGAGCGGAATGACCCACGACTTCGACACCTCGACGAGGCGTCTGCCCGCGCTTGCCGTGGACGAACGCCGCATCGCAATCCATCCTGTGCTCCGCTGGAGTACCGATTTGTTTTCGAGGCAGGGCCTGGCCCTGCCTCATGCTCTTGATCGTTGCAGCCATGCCGGCCGCTCGATCGAAATAACCCAACGGAACCGACGATGAAGCGTATCGCCGCGCTGATTTTGCTTGCCTCCCTCTCCGCCAATGCGTTCGCGTTCGACCCATTCGTGGTGTCGGACATCCGCATCGACGGCCTCAGCCGCATCTCGGCTGGCACGGTGTACAACTACCTGCCGGTGAACAAGGGGGATCGCCTGACCAGCGATGAGGCGCAACAGGCAATTCGTGCGTTGTACCGCACCAAGTTCTTCAGCGATGTGGAACTCGATCGCGAGGGCAATATCCTGGTGATCAAGGTTGTCGAACGGCCGTCGATCGCCAAATTGACGATACGCGGCAACAAGGACATCAAGACCGACGATCTCAAGAAGGGACTCAGCCAGATCGGCCTGTCCGAGGGCGAGACCTTCGATCGGCTGGCGGTTGAAAACGTGCAGCAGGAGCTGATCCGCCAGTACTACAACCGCGGCAAGTACAACGTCTCGGTCGACCCGCACGTGACCCGGCTGGATCGCAACCGCGTTGCCATCGACATCGAGATTCGCGAAGGCAAGGCAGCCAAGGTTCGCGAGATCAACATCCTCGGCAACCACGCCTTCACCGACAAGCAGATCCGCAAGGATTTCGAGTCGGGCACACCGAACCTGATGTCCTGGTATTCCAAGAACGACCAGTATTCGCGGGAAAAGCTGTCCGGCGACCTGGAGAAGCTGCAGTCCTACTACATGGATCGCGGCTATGCCGATTTCGGCGTCGACTCCACCCAGGTGGCGATATCGCCGGACAAGCGCTCGATGTACATCGATGCGAGCATCAAGGAAGGCGACATCTACAAGGTTTCCGACGTGAAACTGCTCGGCGAGATGGTGCTGCCCGAGGCGACCATGCGCAAGCTGGTGTTCGTCAAGAACGGCGACACCTTCAATCGCGCCGCCATCGAGAACAGCAGCAAGGCGATCAAGGCCGTGCTGGCCAACCTCGGTTATGCCTTCGCCAAGGTCACCCCGATTCCGAAGCTGGACAAGGAAAAGCATACGGTCGACCTGACCATGTACATCGAACCCGGCCAACGCGTGTATGTGCGTCGCGTGATCTTCGCCGGCAATACCAAGACCCAGGACGACGTGCTGCGTCGCGAAATGCGCCAGCTCGAGGGCTCGTGGTATTCCCAAGCGGCCATCGATCGCTCGAAGATCCGCCTGCAGCGCCTGGGCTATTTCAAGAAGGTCGACATCGACAAGAAACGGGTGCCCGGCACGCAGGATCAGGTCGACGTCAACGTGAAGGTTGAGGAACAGTCCTCGGGCAGCGTGCAGTTCGGCGTCGGCTACTCGCAATACTCAGGCATCATCCTGAATGCCTCGCTGAGCCAGAACAACCTGTTTGGCACCGGCGACAGCTTCTCGGTCAGTGGCTCGCGCAGCACCTACCAGACCAGTTTCGGGGTCAACTATTACAACCCGTACCTGACCGACAACGGCATCGGCATCGGCTACTCCGCCAACTACTCCAAGACCGACTACGGCAACACCACCTTTGCCAACTACAGCACCAGCGCCAAGAGCTTCTCCACCTACCTGGGCATTCCGATCAGCGAAACCGATGGCGTGCGCGTGGGCCTGGGGGTGAGCAGCAACAAGGTCAACCTCATTCCTGGCTACAGCCCGCAGTCTCTCATCGATTACCAGAATGAACTGGGCAACAAGACCGTGCACTCCTGGATCGGCACTCTGGGCTGGAACCACGATACGCGCAACGGCTACTGGGCACCTACCCGCGGCGGCCTGATCTCCGCATCGACCGACATCGCCCTGCCCGGCTCGACCGTGCAGTACTGGAAGCTGACCGCCGAGGCCAACCACTACTGGCCGATCGGCAAGGGCTTCGTGCTGTACCTGGACGGCCAGATCGGCTATGGCAAGACCTACGGCAGCAACGGCATCAATGACACCCAGTTCAATGCACTGAAGGCTGCCACCGACGCCGCCTATCCCGGCTACAGCATGCAGGACGTGCGGCAGAATTTCCCGTTCTTCGCCAATTTCTACTCCGGTGGCGTACGCGACGTCCGAGGCTTCCAGGACAACACGCTGGGCCCGCGTGCCTGTATCCTGCCAGGCGACGTGGAAGGCCCCAATGGCTTGTGCACAAGTGGCAACTACGCGCAGCCGATCGGCGGTGCATTCAAGGTGCTCGGTACCGCTGAATTGTACCTGCCGCTGCCATTCCTGAAGGACGTCAACACGGCACGCGTTTCGGTGTTCACCGACGTCGGCAATGCTTACAGCAGCTACCAGGCTTTCAACGCCAGCACCCTGCGCGCCTCGGCCGGTGTATCACTGCACTGGCAGGCACCGATCGGTCCGCTGATCATCAGCCTGGCGGTGCCATTCCGTACCCAACCCTCTGACAGTCACTACGAGGAACGGATCCAGTTTACCTTCGGCAGCCAGTTCTGAGTCGAACCGCAGCCAGGAGATGACGAAAGCGCGGCCTGGCCGCGCTTTTCGTTTCCGGCGGAGCCCTTGCGCGCCCGCTGCGTCGTCCAGCGGCAGCCTCTACAATGATCGCCAGAGTCGGGAGCCCGCATGAACGCAATCCAGTATACGGTGGCCGACCTGGCCGAGAGGTTCGAGCTGACCTTCAGCGGTGATGGCGCACGCGTGATCCATGGTGTCGGCACCCTCGCCGGTGCCGGCCCCGGCCAGTTGAGTTTCCTGTCCAACAGCAGATACGCCGCCCAGCTCGCCGCGACCCGTGCCGGCGTCGTGGTGTTGCGCGAGGAAAATCTCGCCGAATGCCCCGGCGCAGCGCTGGTCGCCGAGGATCCCTACGTCGCCTATGCGCGCATCGCCGCGCTGTTCGAACGGCTGCCAGCCGCGCCAGCGGGCATCCACCCCAGCGCGGTGGTCGCCACCGGCGCACAGATCAGCGCCAGCGCCAGCATCGGCCCGTGCTGCGTGATCGAAGACGGCGCCGTGATCGAGGACGGCGCCGTGCTCGGACCGCACTGCTTGATCGGTGAAGACTGCACCGTGGGAGCACAATCACGCCTGGTCTCACGCGTGACCCTGGTGACTCGGGTCACCCTCGGCAAGCGTGTGCTGGTGCATTCCGGAGCGGTCATCGGTTCGGACGGGTTTGGCCTGGCGTTTGATCGGGATCACTGGATCAAGTTGCCGCAACTGGGCGGTGTGCGCATCGGCGACGACTGCGAAATCGGCGCCAATACCACGATCGACCGCGGCGCGGTGGACGACACCGTGCTCGAAGAAGATGTGCGCCTGGACAACCAGATCCAGATCGCACACAACGTGCATGTCGGCGCACACACCGCGATGGCGGGTTGCGCGGCGGTGGCCGGCAGCGCGAAGATCGGCCGCTATTGCATGATCGGCGGCAACGCCGGCGTGCTCGGCCATCTGGAACTGACCGACCGGGTTACCATAACCGCCAAGAGCCTGGTCACGCATTCGATTCGCGAGCCCGGCGAATACTCATCCGGCGTACCACTGCAGGACAACCGCCAGTGGCGCAAGAACGCAGCGCGCTTCAAACACCTGGACGAATTCGCGCGCCGGTTGTCGGCGCTGGAAAAGGACCGCAACAATGAGTGAGAAAAACGGATCCATGTCATTGCCGATCAATGTCGAACAGATCCAGGAACTGCTGCCGCATCGCTACCCGTTCCTGCTGGTGGATCGGCTGGTCGAGATCGAGCCGGACGTCAGTGCGGTTGCGCTGAAGAACGTCACCATCAACGAACCGTTCTTCCAGGGCCATTTCCCCGGCCACCCGGTCATGCCCGGCGTGCTGCTGATCGAGGCCATGGCCCAGGCTGCCGGCCTGCTGACCCAGATCAGCCGCCGAATGAAGGGTGACATGGGCAGCCCGTTGTTCTACCTGGTGAAGGTGGACAATGCCCGCTTCAGTGCCCCGGTGGTACCCGGTGACCAGTTGCTGCTCGAGGTCAGGCAGAAGCGTCTGGTGCGAGGCATGGGTCTGTTCGTGGCGCGTGCGCTGGTCGACGGCAAGGAAGTGGCCAGCTGCGAACTGATGTGTGCCGCGAGGTCGGAAAAATGATCCACTCCACTGCGCTGATCGATTCCTCCGCCGTCATTGGCGCCAATGTCAGCATAGGCGCCTACAGCGTGATCGGCGCCGAGGTCGAAATCGGCGAAGGCACGGTCATCGGTCCGCACGTGGTGATCGAAGGACCGACCCGGATCGGCCGTGACAACCGCATCACCCAGTTCGCCTCGCTTGGTGGCGACCCGCAGGACAAGAAATTTTCCGGGGAACATACCGAGCTGGTGATCGGCGATCGCAACCTGATCCGCGAATTCGCCACCATCAACCGTGGCACCGGCGATGGTGGCGGCATCACCCGCATAGGCAACGACAACTGGATCCTCGCCTACGTCCACATCGCGCACGATTGCCAGGTCGGCAACCACGTGGTGTTCTCCAACTACTCGGCGCTGGCCGGGCATGTGACGATCGGCGATTGGACGATCATGTCCGGCTACTCCGGCATGCATCAGTTCTGCAAGGTTGGTGCGCATGCCTTCATCGGCATGGGCTGCCTGGTCGGGCATGACGTACCGCCGTTCGTGATGATGGCAAACGAGCAGCAGGGCCGCCCGCGCGGGATCAACAGCGAAGGCCTCAAGCGCCGCGGCTTCGACGCCAGTCGGATTGCCGCAATCAAGCGCGCCTACCGCACGCTGTACATGGCCGGACTGTCCCTGCCCGAGGCCCGCGAGAAGCTGGCCGAACAGGCCCGTGAAAGCGAGGATGTGCGTGCCATGCTCGAGTTCCTCGACCACAGCGAACGGGCGCTGGCCCGCTGACATGCGCGCAGCGCCTGTCAGCAAATCAGACATGCGTTCCTGCTCTTGCGCGGGCTGAATCATGTCATCCCACGCGACAGACCAGGCCCCGCTCATCGCCATCCTCGCCGGCGAGGATTCCGGTGACCAGCTCGGCGCCGATCTGATCGTCGCCCTGCGTCGACTCTATCCACAGGCACGCTTCGTCGGCATTGGCGGTGCGCGCATGCAGCGCGAGGGATTCGAGTCCTGGTACGACATTGGCGAACTGTCGCTGTTCGGGTTCAGTGAGGTGATCAGCCACCTGCCGCGACTGCTGCGGCTGCGCAGATCGCTGCTCGCGCGTTTGCTGAAAGCGAAGCCCGCCGTGGTGATCGGCATCGATGCGCCGGACTTCAACCTCGTTGTCGAGCAGCGCCTGAAGCAGGCCGGACTTAAAACCGTGCACTACGTCAGCCCGTCGGTATGGGCATGGCGCGAGAAGCGCGCCGAGAAGATCGGACGCAGCGCCCACCGCGTGCTGTGCCTGTTTCCGATGGAGCCACCGATCTACGCCAGACATGGCATTGATGCCCGTTTCGTCGGACACCCGCTGGCCGACCGCTTCGCCCTGGTCTCGGATCGCGTCGGTGCACGCAATGTGCTGCAACTGCCACAGCAGGTGCCGGTACTGGCGGTGCTTCCCGGTAGCCGCCCGTCCGAGGTGGATCGGCTCGGCCGCATTTTCATCCAGGCTGCCGAGCGTATCGCACACGCCCTGCCGGGGCTGCGCATCGTGATTCCCGCTGCCAATCCGCAAGTGCGGGCACGTCTGGAGCAACTGCTGGCGAAGGGCCCGCGTGATGAATCAGCGCCGCTGCTGCTGGACGGCCAGGCCCACGAAGCGATGCTTGCCGCCGACGTGGTCTTGCTGGCTTCCGGCACCGCCACGCTGGAAGCGATGCTGGCCAAGCGTCCGATGGTGGTGGGTTATCGGGTGTCGCCGACCAGCTATCGCGTCGCGCGCGCGCTGAAGATGCTGAAGACGGACATCTATTCGCTACCGAATATTCTGGCGCGCGCCAGTGGCATCGAAGGAGAGCTGCTGGTACCCGAACTCATGCAGGATGACTGCACCGCGGAGAATCTGGCCGCGGCCACGCTGGCCCTGTTCCGCGACAGCGAACGCCGCGGCCGGATCGTTACCGCGTTCGAACAGTTGCACCGGGAGCTGCGTGCTGGCCTGGATGGGCATCCAGGGGATCATGCGGCGGCGGCCATTGCCGAGTTGATCGACGATCGAGCGCATGCCGCAGGCCAGCTTTTCCGTGAGTAGCCGGCGCTCGCCTCACCCCTCGCCGGAGCAGGTGCGGGAGTCGGTCGGCGGCAGCGCGCTCGTCGCCGGTGTCGACGAGGCCGGACGGGGGCCGCTGGCCGGCCCGCTGGCGGTGGCCGCGGTGATCCTCGACCCTGCACGACCGATCGACGGCCTCAACGATTCCAAGAAGCTCAGTGCGTCCCGCCGCGAAGCGCTGTATCCGCTGATCGTCGAACGCGCACTGGCGCACTGCATCGTGCTGATCGAGCCGGATGAAATCGACCGTCTGAACATCTTCCAGGCCACCATGACCGGGATGAGCCGCGCCGTCGCCGGCCTGCTGCCGGCTGCCGGCGAGGCACTGATCGATGGCAACAAGCTGCCGAAGGATCTGCCCTGCCGCGGTCGCGCGATTGTCGGCGGCGATGCCCTGGAGCCTGCGATCAGCGCCGCATCGATCCTGGCCAAGGTCAGCCGCGACCGCCTGATGGTGGAACTGGATCAGATGCATCCGGGCTACGGCTTTGCCATTCACAAGGGCTATCCGACACCTGCGCACCTGGCCTCACTGCAGCAGTTGGGGCCGTGCGCGCAGCACCGACACAGCTTTGCCCCGGTGCGCCTGCTGCTGGATCAGGCGCGCCTGTTCTGACTGCCGCCCCCATCGACTGACATGAACAGGTGCACAAGACATCGCCTGGCCCATGAGTCATGGCAACCTCTTGAGTCGTGAACGCATCTCCTGCAGCAGGGAATCCTTCATCGGCACGGATGCCTGATCGCCAGGAGTCGCACCATGTTGAATGACCATCGGGCAATCGCCCCATCGAAAATCGTCGTCAGCCCGTTGGCGCCACCTCAAGTCGCCGCCAGCGCTGATCATGAGGTCGCGCATACCGACTACGACCTGCAGCCGTTGCGGGTTCAACCTCTGCAGCACTATCTCGAGCCTGCCGGCGACGAGCGCTTTCACGTGCGTTGAACGGCGAATCGGGCCTGCGCCGAACCATCCGATCGCGGTCATCACGCTGCCCGGGGCGCGCCTGTCGCTGACCGCCTTGCTATGCTCAGGCGAATCGACCGGGGGGGATCGCATGCGCAGGACGGGTTTCGCACTATTTGCACTGCTGTGCTGCTTTGCCGCCCATGCCGCCATCAAGCCCGGTGACACGCCACCGGAGGGGCTCGGCACGACCGCGGATGGTCATGCACTCAACCTGGCATCGATGCATGGCAAGGTGGTGGTGATCAGCTTCTGGGCCACGTGGTGTGGCTACTGCATGAAAGAAATGCCCGTGCTCGCCGGCCTGCAATCGCTGGCTAGCAAGCGCAAGCTCCCGTTGCAGGTCGTTGCGGTCGACTCCAAGGAGGGTCGCGAAACCTTTTTTCGCGCTGCCCGCCTGCTCCGCTCGCGCCTTCCACAATTGCTGATCAGCTGGGATCGCCATGGCGCCATCGGCGAACCCTATGGCGCCAACAAGCTCATACCGGTAATGGTTCTGCTGCACCGGGACGGCACCGTGGCTGATGTCCACGTGGGCTATGACGACGGCACGCTCGATCAGGTGGTGGGGGAAATCAATGGCTTGCTTACCGAACCCGCACCTCCGGCAGTGGCCACCGCACCCTGAATCCTGATCGCGCAGTAGTTCGGCTCCGGCAATCGCCCCCGTCGCGCGAATCCCGCACAAGTCAATCTTGCCGCTGCACGCAGCGCCGGGTAGCCTGCGCGAATCCCGTGCGTAGATCGGCATGACCGTCAGCTTCACTCACCTGCACCTGCACAGCGAATATTCGCTGGTTGATTCGACCATCCGCATCAAGGCGCTGGTCGCCGCTTGCGTGCGCGACGGCATTCCGGCGGTGGCGCTGACCGACGAATGCAACATGTTCGCCCTGGTCAAGTTCTACAAGGCTTGCAGCGCGGCCGGAATCAAGCCGATCGGCGGCTGCGACCTGCAGATTTCCGCGCCGGACGACCCGCGCCCCTGGCGGCTCACCCTGTTGTGCCAGAACCACGACGGTTACCTCAACCTGTCACGGCTGGTCTCGCGCGCCTGGCAGGAGGGCCAGCACGGGGGCCGCGCCCTGATCGAGGCCGGCTGGTTGCATGGCGACGCCTGCCGTGGCCTGATCGGCCTGCTCGGCCGCGACAGCGAAGTCGCCCGGATCGCGCTGAACCAGGGCGTCGACGCAGCCTTGCTGAAGCTGCGCCCGCTGGCACGCCTGTTTCCCGATCGGCTGTATCTGGAACTGACCCGCTGCGGCCGCGATGGCGAGGAAAACTGGAACACCGCCGCCCTGGCACTGGCGGCCGAACTCGGCCTGCCGGTGCTGGCCAGCAACGATGTGCGTTTTCTCAAGCAGGACGACTTCGACGCGCACGAGGCACGCGTGTGCATCAACCAGGGCCGCGTGCTGGCCGATCCGAAACGGCCGCGCGATTACAGCGATCAGCAGTACCTGAAGACGCCGGCGGAGATGGCTGCGCTGTTCGCGGATCTGCCCGAGGCGCTGGAGAATACGGTCGAGCTGGCCAGGCGTTGCACCCTGGAGCTCAGCTTCGGCACCTACTTCCTGCCAGACTTCCCGGTGCCGCAAGGCCACGACCTGAACAGCCATATCCGCGAACTGTCGCGCCAGGGCCTGCGCGAACGTCTGGCCAGCGCGCCGCTGGCCGCCGGCCATACCCTGGCGGACTACGAAGCGCGGCTGGAACGCGAGCTCGACGTGATCATCGAGATGGGCTTCCCCGGCTACTTCCTGATCGTCGCGGACTTCATCAACTGGGGCAAACAGCATGGCATTCCGGTCGGCCCCGGCCGCGGCTCGGGTGCAGGCTCGCTGGTGGCCTGGGTGTTGAAGATCACCGATCTGGACCCGCTGCAGTTCAACCTGCTGTTCGAGCGATTCCTGAACCCGGAACGCGTGTCGATGCCCGACTTCGACATCGACTTCTGCATGGATCGCCGCGACGAGGTGATCGACTACGTCGCACAGAAATACGGCCGCGACAAGGTCAGCCAGATCATCACCTACGGCTCGATGGCGGCCAAGGCCGTGCTGCGCGACTCCGGTCGCGTGCTCAGCATGCCTTATGGCCAGGTCGACCGACTGGCCAAGCTGGTGCCGCCGCGTCCTCTCGACCTGACCCTGTCCGATGCGCTCGGCCGTTCGGAAAAGTCGAAGAAGGAAACCGATCGCGTCGTCAGGGAATTCTGCGAAGCCTACGAGCAGGACGAGGAAGCCCGCGCACTGATCGACCTGGCGCTGAAGCTGGAAAACCTCACCCGCAACGCCGGCAAGCACGCCGGCGGCGTGGTGATCGCACCGACTGCACTGACCGACTTCGCCCCGCTGTACTGCGAAGCAGGCGGTGGCGGCGTAGTGACCCAGTACGACAAGGACGACGTCGAGGCCGTCGGCCTGGTCAAGTTCGACTTCCTCGGCCTGCGCACGTTGACTATCATCGACTGGGCGGTGAAGGCGATCAACGCGCGCCGCGCCCAATCGGGCGAAGCCGCGCTGGATATCTCGCAACTGCCGCTGGATGATCCCAAGCCGTACGAGCTGCTGAAGAAGGCGCAGACGGTGGCGGTGTTCCAGCTCGAATCCTCCGGCATGCAGCGCATGCTGAAGGACGCCAGGCCCGACCGCTTCGAGGACATCATCGCGCTGGTGGCACTGTACCGCCCCGGCCCGATGGATCTGATTCCCAGCTTCGTGGCGCGCAAGCACGGTCGCGAGGAAGTGGAGTACCCCGACCCCCGCGTCGAGCCGATCCTGCAAGAGACCTACGGCATCATGGTCTACCAGGAGCAGGTGATGCAGATGGCGCAGATCGTCGGCGGTTACTCGCTCGGCGGTGCCGATCTGCTGCGCCGCGCGATGGGCAAGAAGAAAGTCGAGGAGATGGCGAAGGAGCGCGCCAAGTTCCGTGAGGGCGCGGCAAAGGATGGCCTGAGCGGCGAGAAAGCCGATTCCATCTTCGATTTGATGGAAAAGTTTGCCGGCTACGGCTTCAACAAGTCGCATGCGGCCGCCTATGCCCTGGTCTCGTACCAGACCGCGTGGCTGAAGGCGCACTATCCTGCCGAGTTCATGGCCGCGACGATTTCGGCCGACATGGACAATACCGACAAGGCGGTGACCTTCCTCAACGAGGCGCGCGCGCTCGACATCGTCGTGCAGCCGCCGGATGTCAACGCCTCGCAGTACATGTTCGTGGCGGTCGAACCGAAGGTGATCCAGTACGGGCTGGGGGCGATCAAGGGCGTCGGCCAGGGCGCCTGCGAGGCGATCGTGACCGAACGTGCGCACGGTGCCTATACCGACCTGGCCGATTTCTGTCGCCGGGTCGATCCGACCAGGCTCAACCGCCGAGTCCTCGAGGCACTGATCCTGTCGGGCGCACTGGACGCTCTTGCAACGAATCGTGCCAGCCTGATGCTGCAACTGCCCGATGCCATCAAGGCCGCCGAGCAGCATCTGCGCGACAGGCAGTCGGGCCAGAACGACATGTTCGGGGCGGCCATGGGCAGCGCCACGCCGGTACTGAAGATCGACCTGCCGTCGGCGCCGGACTGGCCACTGGAGCAGAGGCTGCAAGGCGAGCGCGACACGCTGGGACACTACCTGTCCGGCCATCCTACCGACCCGTGGAAAGACGAGCTGGCGCAGCTGTCGACCTGCCCGCTGGGCGAAATCGTCGACCGCTACCAACCGCCGAAGCCGCGCAAGAACGACAATGACGACGGCAACCGCTTTCGCCGCGGCCCGGACACGCCATGGACGGTCGCCGGCATGGTCGCCGCGGTGCGCAAGCGTGGCGACAGTGACGCCTTCGTGCGCCTGGAAGACGGCAGCGGCAGCATCGAGGTGAGTTTCTTCGGCGAGCTGTACCAGCAGGTCGCACCGCTGTTGACCCGCGAGCAGATCCTGATTGTCGATGGTGGC
>JAJXYE010000426.1 GCA_021780735.1 Pseudomonadota bacterium
CGTCGGGATGTTCACCAAGGGGTCGCTGTCGCCTTCGATGCCCAGGCGGCGCATCAGCCGCATCAGGATCCACGGCATCAGCACGACCTTTTCGATCAAGGTCAGCGCGGCCGACCAGTACAGATGTGACAAGTGCGCAGTCGCAGCGACCAGCAGCGTGGACGCGGTCAGCACCGCGCCCTGCCAGGCCAGCAGGATGATCAATCGCCGCGTCCGCCGCTGCGCCAGCATGGCGAACGAGATCATCAGCAGGCCGGCGGCGAGGACGTGCAACAACTGGGTGGCGAGGGGCAGTGGGGACATGATTCAGGACTGCAGCAGCAAATGGACGAGCAGCCCCAGCACGGCAAGCAGGAACGCCATGCTCAGGAACTCCGGTGCACGAAAAATGCGCAACTTGGTCGAGACGGTCTCGATCACCGCCAGCACGCCGCCGGCGATTGCCAGCTTGGTTGTCAGCCAGACGACGGCCAGCAACAGTACCAGCGGACTGGATTCGTGCAGCGCGATGCCCCACGGCACAAACAGCGCGAAACCGATGCAGGCGTAGTTGAACAGCTTCAGCCAGGACGCCCATTCGATGAGTGCCAGGTGGCGCGCCGAGTACTCAAGCAACATCGCCTCATGGATCATGGTCACTTCGAGATGCGTGGCCGGGTTGTCGATCGGGATGCGGGCGTTTTCCGCCAGCAGCACCATGACGAAAGCCACGCCGGCGAAGGCCAGACTTGGATGCAGCATGAGCCCATGGGCGTTCAACGTACCTTCCACCACGGTGGGTAGTGCGGTACTGCCGAACATGAGGAAGGCGTTGAACAGCACCATCAGCAACGCCGGCTCGGCGAGAAAGCCGATCATCATCTCGCGCCGGGCGCCCATGCTGCCGAAGACGGTGCCGATATCCATCGCGGCCAGGGCGATGAACACGCGTGCCGTCGCGAACAGGCCAACCAGGGCGATCGCGTCGGCGACGCGCGCCATCGGCAGATCCGTCGTCACCGAGGGAATGATCGCGGCCGCCATGGCCATCGTGCCGAACACGACATAGGGCGTGGCACGGAACAGAGGCGACGCTGCCGTGGCCAGCGCTGCGTCCTTGCCGAACAGTTTGCGCAAGCTGCGATACGGTTGCAGCAAGGGCGGTGCCGCCCGATTCTGCAGCCAGGCCCGACATTGCGCGACCCAGCCAGCCAGCACGGGTGCCAGCGCCACGGCCAGCACGACTCCACCCAGTTGGCTGATCAGTGCGAGCGCGTTCACAGGACGAATACCAGCAACACGATCAAGGTCAGGAAGCTGTACAGCAAATAGATGGCCAGACGGCCGCGCTGCAGCACGGCAAGCGCATCGGCCAGCCAACCAACGGCGCGTGCCAGCGGAAGATACAGCCCATGCCAGAACCTGTCCTCGATCTGTATGCGGTACCGGGGGGCAAGGTCATCCGGCGCGGGCACCTCGCGTTGCATGCGAAAGAACGGCCCGAACATGTGCCGGATCGGCTGCCCGAATCCTTCGGCGGTATCCTGCATGCGGGGAGACAGCACGGGGTAGCCGCAATTCCACGGTGGCGTGCGGCGTACCCGGCCGTGATACATCCGTCGCACCAGAAAGAACATCACCGCGATCACACCGGCCATGCCCAGCAGCAACCACAGACCACTGTAGGAAGCCTGCGTCTGTGCCACCGGCGCTATCCACCAGGGAGCCGGCCCGTGCCTGATCACGGTACCGACCAGCGTTTGCGTTACAGCGGCGGCGGCATCCAGTGCGACTTGCGGAAACACGCCGATGAGGATGCAGCCCAGCGCCAGCCAGACCAGGCCCAGGCGTTCCAGCCAACCGGCATCGTGCGCCTGCATCAGCGAGGGTTCCCGCGGCTGGCCCAGAAAAATCACGCCGTAGAACTTCACCATCACGTATCCGGCCAGCGCGGCGGTCAGGGCCACCACGGCAGCCCCCAGTGGCACGATCATGTTGACGAAGGCATGCGGGATGGAAGGCGTCGACAGGAACGCCTGCAGCAGCAGCCATTCGGAAACGAAACCGTTGAGCGGCGGCAATCCGGCAAGCGCCAGGGTTCCTGTCAAGGCCAGGGTAGCGACCCAGGGCATGCGCCGGATCAGGCCGCCCAGTTTGCCCAGGCTCCGCTCGTGGGTGGCGTGCAGTACCGATCCGGTGGCGAGGAAAAGCAGACTCTTGAACAGCGCGTGATTGAATGCATGCAGCAGCGCCGCGGTGAGCGCCAGCGCTGCCAGCAAGCGCATGTTGAATGCGTGGCACAACAAGGCCAGGCCGATGGCCGCGAAGATCAGGCCGATATTCTCGATCGAGGAATAGGCCAGCAGACGCTTCATGTCGGTCTGCACGGCGGCGAACACCGCGCCGAACAGCGCCGTGCCCAGACCCAGGGTCAGCGTCAGCATTCCCCACCACCATGGACCGGTGTGCAGCAGATCGAAACAGATGCGCAGGAAGCCATAGACGGCCACCTTCAGCATCAAGCCGCTCATCATGGCGGACACGGGTGATGGCGCGGCCGGATGGGCTTCCGGCAACCATACGTGCAGGGGCACCAGGCCCGCCTTGGCACCAAAGCCGAACAAGGCCAGCAGAAACGCCACGCTGGCCCACGCCGGCGAAAGCGTGACACCACGCATCGCGTCGAAGGTCATCAGCCAGCTGCCGCCATGCAGTACGCCAAAACAAAGCAGCAGTGCCAGCGCCCCCACGTGCGCCATCAGCAGGTACAGAAACCCGGCACGCTGGATCTCCGGGATACGGTGCTGCGTGGTTACCAGGAAATATGAACTGAGCGCCATCGTTTCCCACGCCACCATGAACAGGTAGGCATCGTCGGCGAGGATGACCATCGCCATGCTGGCCAGAAAGGTGTGGTACTGCAGGCACAGCAGGCCCGGCGAGGTGCCTTCGCCCGCGCGGAAATAGCCGGCCGCGAAGATCGAGATACCGGCGCCCACGGCGCCAAGCAGCAACAGGAAAAAGCCGGACAGGGCATCAAGTCGGACGTGCAGTGGCACATCGGGCAGTCCGAGTGGCAGCACCACGTGTGCCACCACGAATCCTTCAGCCAACGCCGACAGCCCGATCGCCGCGATGCCCAACCCGATGAGGGCGCCCAGCGGGAACAGGGTATGGGCCACCCAGCCCATGCGCTGGGGGCGCACCAGACCCAGGGCACCCACCAGCAGCCATGCCAGGACGAGGCTCAGCAGCGCTGTCAACGGAGACATGCTCGCAAGAAGGTTCACCTTGGCGGCACCCCTGAGATGCCGCGACTGATCCAGCAAGCCGACGGTGCCATTATCATGATAATCGTATTATCATTGAAGTTGATCCAAGTGTAAGGCCGATGATACTCATATGCCAATCGAAAATCGCACCGCCCGTCTGACCATCCTGATCGATCCGCGCAAGAAGGCGGTCTTCGAGCGCCTGTGTGCCGGCGAAGACGCCACACCCTCGCAGGTCGTGCGCCGGCTGATCCGGGAGCACATCGAACAACGGCTGGGACGACCATGGCACCCCGAGGATGACCCTGCCGAACTGTCAACAGCAAAGTCCCGGAAGCCTCATGCCCGCTCACGATGAAGGTGTGCGTGCTTCAGAACGCGGGGCACGTGTCATCGGCAATGCCGCGCCGCTGATGCCGGCCGGGCTGGGCCCGGAGCAGGTGGCATTCCTTGGCGAGTCGGCGGCAAATGAGGTGTTCGTGCAGGTGCTGTGCTGGCCCACGATCCCGGCTGCATGGTCAATGCTTGCCGAAGCTGCCGCGGCAATGCGCGTGGTGCGACGGGGTTTGTCGATGTCCGCTGGCACCGCAGGCACGTCATGGGTGCAATGCGTGGCGCCGCAGCTCAGTCGACCGCTGGAGCGTGAGTCGGGTGCCGCCGAGAGCACGTTGGCCACCTTGATCGGCCGTCTGCCTGTGCGGTTTGCGACGGCGGTCGTGGAACAGGGAGCCAACCAGCGGCAGAGTTCCGACGCCGTGCGATACCGCTCGTTGTTCGCGGGTTGTTTGACGGGCTACGACACATGTCTCAAGGCGTCCCGACAAAATGCCGCCCGCGTCATCATCGCGCCCGGCCACGGGAAGGTGAAAAATGATCTCCGCGCAGCGGTCTATGCGCAGATGCTGCCGCACATGGATGGCGCGGAGCGACTGGAGGCCATGAAGCTCGCATTCTGGCCCACGGGCACGCCGCCGTTGCCGATGGAAGTGGCCCAGCTTGCGGCGTCGGCCGTCAGCCGTCATCTGCAGGAACCGACCCAGTTCAACCCCCTGTACGAGATGGTTCGGGCTCACCTGGCACCGCCATCGCAATCTCACGCGCCCCGCCAGGAAAGCGGCCGCCGCTGAGCATTTGCGGAGGGTTGGCGGATCTTCGCGGGTTTGCAGACGTGGGCAACGGAACCGGCCCGGCTCTGCGGTGCGCTCGGTGGCGAACTGGGATTGCCTTTGCGCCGATTTTCAGCCTGTCGAAACGAGCATCCGCTGGCTGTCCCTTCGCCGGTACGGGCCGGTCGCGGCAGCAGTGTTGCGCAGATTCGAAAACCAGCTTCGGGCAAAACGCAAAAGGCCCGCTGCGGCGGGCCTTGGCTTGCGATTGCGTAACCTTCACTTGGTACCGGTGAGAGGACTCGAACCTCCACTGTGTCACCACAAGCGGATTTTGAGTCCGCCGCGTCTACCATTCCGCCACACCGGCATGTGTCAGTCGCGCATTATGCCGGGTTCAGTGCACGCGGTCGAGACCCAGCTGGCGCACGGCGCGTTCGTACCAGCGATTCTCCGGTAACGGCTTGAACACGGCGCAGCGGTTCATCGGACCGGAGTAGATGTGCAGGCTGACGCTGACCATGCTGTCGCTGGGATTGCGGATGCTGTGGTACTCGTGCGGCGGGATCAGGCTGCCGGCCGAACCGGCGCCGGCCTGGATCGAACCCGCCTGCTGGAAGCAGTAGCGTTGCTGGTGATGCTCGATGAGTTGGTATTGCACGATTTCCAGCGCACCGTTCCAGACACCTTCGACACACCACATGCCGTCATGGTCGTGGATCGACGTGCCCTGGCCCGGACCCCAGGTCATCGCCACCACGCAGTAGCCGTATTTCTCGCTGCGGTAGAGCTCGCGTCTGGCATAGTGTTCCGCATTGGCTTCGAACACGCAGGCGGGCAGGGTAACGCTTTGCTCCTGGATCAGTCGGCACAGGCTGTTGCGCAGGCTGTCGGTCAGCTCGCTGGTGGTCGGCTTGCGCACCGCGTCGTCGATTGCCTCGATCAGGGTGCGGCTGCCTGGAAAATCGAGGGTTAGCATGACTGTCTCGGAGGTTGCGGATAGCCAAGCATGATAGCAGTGCAGCGGACCGGACTCCTGCCGGGAAGCGGGCAAGCCAGCTGGCAACGGTCTCGGGCCTTGCGTT
>JAJXYE010000229.1 GCA_021780735.1 Pseudomonadota bacterium
AACGCTCGGCGGTGACCAGCGAGCGGGCATGCCCGGCCAGGCGGCAGATCACGCTGCCCGCAGCAACGCGTTCGCCATCGCGCACTTGCCAATCGATATGCACGGCCGGGTCGAGTCGCCGGAAGCAGGCATCGAACCAGGCGCTGCCCGCGATCACGGCCGACTCGCGGCAGGTCAAAGCAGCGTGCGCGCGGGCGTCGCTCGGAAGCAAATCGGCGGTTGCGTCGCCGCTGCCGAGATCCTCGGCAAGCGCGCGTTCGATGTCACTGGCGATATCGGCTGCATCCGGCAGCCCGAACGTTGGAGCAGAGCTCATTCGGTGGCCGTCGACGGGGTAGCCTCTGTCTCCGGCTGGCTCAGTTTGCCGACAATCGCGGTCATGGCGCGATCGAACAGGGCATTGGCGGCCAGCACGCGGGCCTGACCCTCGGCAAACAGCAAGGCCAGTTCCTGCGGCGCATAGTCGGCGACTTTCAGGCCGCGACGGTTGACGAACAGGTAGCGCCCGCTCATCGGGCTGATCCATGAAAGCTTGGCCCGGGCCGGGGCCTCGTCGGCAAGGCTGAACTCCAGCCAGTTGCCGGGCTGCAACGCCTGCACCTGATGCCACTCGGGACTGTCCGGCGGAACCTCGACGACTTCCTCCTCGTCCTCGATCTCTTGCGCGGCGGCGACTTTGGTATCGATGACCGGCTGGATGCTGTCCGGGATGGCCAGCATCGCGGCATCCTCCTCCACCGTGGCGACCTCGTTCTCCTCGAGCTTTTCGCCAAGCTGCTGCCGGTAATAGGTATGCAACTGGCCCAGCAGGCGCTCGATGTCCTGCTCCTGGAACGCCACGTTGGCCAGACCCAGGCGCAGTGCGCGCTCGATTCCAGGCAGCATCTCGCGCAGGGTCTTCAGGCTCGCTGCGTCCTTCGCCGGCCTGGTGCTGGCGATGAACTCGTCGATGAACCGCAGTGCCGTCTTGAATTCCGGTGAATCCTCACCCTGACGCAACAGGGTCAGAACCATATGGTTCGCCCAGGCACGGGCAAGCACACCGTGCACCAGCGGCGGCAGTTTCTGGGTGCCGATGCGGTCAAGTATCTCGCTGGCGGCGCGACGGCGTGCCTGCTCCAGTTTCTCGCGGCCGCGGGTGGATTCGGCGACGCGCTGTTCGGCCAGTTCGGAGCGGCGCTTGTTGACGTCCTGGAACTGCTGCAGATCCACCAGCAGTCGTTCGAAGATACCCATGTCGTCGTCGAACTCGTGCAGCAGCTGATCGACGATCGACTTGACCTTGTCGTGCAGGCGATGGTCGCGATCGGATTCCTCCGACCAGCCCTTGGCCTGCTCGGCCAGGCAATCGAGCAGCCGCCGCGCGGGGTGCTGGCGGTGCGCGAACAGCTTGCGATCCAGGATCGCCGCCTTGAGGTAGGGAATCTGCAGTCGGGCCAGCATCACCTGCATCACCGTCGGCAGGTTGCGGTCTTCCAGGATGAACTCGAACAGCATGCCAACCAGGTCGATGGTGTCCTCGTCCATGTTGGCGACGTGGCTGGGGCGCTCGCCGCGCAGCGCGCCGATCTGGGTCAGCAGTTGCTCCTTCAGATGCGCCACCTCACGGGCCAGCTCGGTGGCATCCTCGGCATGCGCCTGAGGCAGCGGGCCGGCGCTTGCAATCTGGCTCTGCAACACGCTGAGTGCGCCAAGCAGTTCGTTGGCGGAAGGCAGCGGGCCAGTCATCGTGCGCATGCCGACGGCGCCAGTTCCCGCGGGAACACGACGTGCACTGAACAGGGCGTGCAGGGTCTGCAGCAGATCGCTGGGAATCTCGCCGGGTTCCTCCGCTGCCATGGATCCATCAGCCGACTGGCTGGCTGCGGCGACGCCGGCTTTCGGCTGAGCGCCGCCACGCGCCACCGTATGCCGCAGCTGCGGTAGCACCCCGGCGCGCACCAGTTCGGTGTTGATTTCCTGATAGAGCTCTTCGAGTTGCGACAGCACGTAGCGGTCGAACAGCTTGTAGATGATCAGCTTGACCCGCATGTCGGCGCCCAGCTCCTGCAGCGCCTGACGAAACGCCTGGGCCAGGATCGCCGGCGCCATCGGATTGCTGCTGTCGTCGATCTTGTGGCCGCCACAGATCACCGACAGCCGCTGGTTCACCGAAAAAAGGTCGCGCGCGAGGCGGGATTCGTTCTTGCCGATCATGCTGGTGATCGCCAGCGACTCCTCCAGATCGTTGTCGGCAACCAGCGACAGTTCGACCGAACCGAGCGATGTCGCTGCCGCGGGTGTCGCCGACGCCTGACCCGGATGGGCCAGATCGCCGAGTTTGCGGGTGATGGCGCCGAGGAAATGGCGTTCGACGGAAGGGCGGCGCTTGCGAACCTCGCGCATGCCGTCGAAATAATGCATCTGCGCGGCATTGTTTTCGGCCTTTTCGGCCAGATCGAACAGTGCATCGTCGACCTGCTCGAAGGCATTGCCGAGCCATTGTTGCAGGCGCTTGCTGGTGATGCCGCGCACCGCGTTCAGCAACTCGCCGACCCGTTCGCTGGAAGGATCCATGCGCTGGTTCAGGCTGACGACCCTGGATGAGTCACTGGCTTCATTCATCGCCAAATTCCCGCAACATTGACCACGCGCAGCCGCACCCGCCGAGCCGCACAGGGGTTGACAATAAGCCAAAGCGGGTGTCCGTGTCATTCCCGCGCCCCCGGCAGCTGCCTGCTGCGGTTCAGGCGGCTGGGAAGTCGGTCAGTTGCAGGCTGCCGATCCCCTCGTCCGGCAGCATCACCGGAATGCCGTCCTCGACCCGGTAAATGACCTTGCGATCGGTGGTGATCAGGGCCTCGGTCAGTCGCTCGTGCACGGTCACGCCGGCAACCGTATCGACCCGACCGGCGCCGATCGCGGCATTCAGCGCCTCCAGCTCGTGCCGGGTCATTGGCCGCACCGGCGTCTTGCTGACCGGGCAGCACAGGATATCGAGTAGGCGCTTGTCCATGGGGTCGGCTCGGCTGTGCCGCGCTGGGGAAAGCCCGTACAATAACGGTTTTTGGACGCTCCGACCATGACAGGAACAACCAGAACACCGCGTGTCGGCGTGGTGATGGGTTCACGTTCGGATTGGGAGACCATGCAGCATGCGGCCGCCGTTTTGACCGAGTTGGGCGTGCCGCATGAGGTAAAGGTGGTTTCTGCGCATCGCACTCCGGATCTGCTGTTCAGCTATGCCGAGCAGGCGCCCGGACGTGGGCTGCAGGTGATCATTGCCGGCGCCGGGGGTGCTGCGCATCTGCCCGGCATGCTGGCAGCCAAGACCCGCCTGCCGGTGTTCGGCGTGCCGGTGCAATCGAAGGCCCTGAACGGGATGGATTCCTTGCTGTCGATCGCGCAGATGCCCGCCGGGATTCCGGTCGGCACCCTGGCCATCGGCCGCGCCGGCGCGGTCAATGCCGGCCTGCTGGCGGTGGCGGTGCTGGCCCTGCACGACCCTGAGCTGGCCGCGGTGCTGGACAACTGGCGCGACAAGCAGACCCGGGCCGTGCTCGATCAGCCGGATCCGCGTCCATGATGCCGCGGCGGCAGCCCGTGCTGGGCATTCTTGGTGGCGGCCAGCTGGCGCGCATGCTGGCGCTGGCGGCGGCACCGCTCGGCGTGAACGCACTGGTGGTGGACAGTTCGGCCGAGGCCTGCGCTGGCCAGGTGGCGCCACTGGTGGTGGCCGACTGGACCGATTATGCGGCGCTGGAGGCGTTCGCCGCGCGGGTCGATGTGGTTACCTTCGATTTCGAGAATGTGCCTGCCGAAACGGCACACTGGCTGGCCGAGCGCGTGCAGGTATCGCCGGCGCCGCAGGCCTTGGCGGTGGCGCAGGATCGGCTGGCCGAAAAGACGCTGTTCCGCGAGTGTGGTCTGCAAACGCCTGAATTCATGGCGGTGGACACGCGTGAAGGCCTGGATCAGGCGCTGGCGGTGATCGGTGCGCCGGCGATTCTCAAGACTCGCCGACTTGGCTACGACGGCAAGGGTCAATTCCGCTTGAAAGAGGTTGCGGACGCCGATGCGGCGTGGGACGCGCTTGGCGCGCAGGCGGCAGCGCATGGCCTGATCCTTGAGGCCTTCGTACCCTTCGAGCGTGAGTTGTCGGTGATCGCCGTGCGCGGTCGCGATGGTGATTTCCGCAGCTGGCCATTGACCCGCAACTGGCATGTTGACGGGGTGCTTTCGATGAGCCTGGCGCCGGCGCCGGACCTGGGACAGCTGCAGCAGCGTGCCACCGCGCTGGCGCGCACGCTTGCCGAGCGGCTGGGTTACGTCGGCGTATTCGCGCTGGAGCTGTTTGTCCGTGATGGCGAACTGCTTGGCAACGAGATGGCGCCGCGAGTGCACAACTCCGGTCACTGGACGATCGAGGGCGCGCACACCAGTCAGTTCGAGAACCACGTACGCGCGGTGCTCGGCCTGCCGCTGGGCGATACCGGGGCGCGCGGTCATTCGGCGATGTTCAACTGGATCGGCGATCTGCCCGACGCGGCGCCGGTGCTGTCTGCCGTCGACGCGCATTGGCACGACTACGGCAAACAGGCCCGATCCGGGCGCAAAGTGGGCCATGCCACGGTGTGCGCGCCGGATACCGCGGTCATGGTTGAGCGACTGGGCGCGCTGGCCGTGGCGCTGGAGCGCATGGAGCAGGCGCAGCCCGCGTTGGATGCCCTGGCGAACCGATAGGGTCACAGCGATCGCGGCTTCGCTGGCGTGGCTGCCGGTTCGCGGCTTCGCGCAGGCAGGGGTGTCGATTACGCTGCTCTAGTGCGCGGGCCGCTGGCGTGGTTCGTGCCGGCGATCGAGAGAATCTCCGCCGGTGCGAGTCCCGTGCTGCGTTTTCGTCCGACGGTGCCGGCATCAAGGATGTCACGTGCATTGTGGATGATGCATTGCCCCTGCGCGCCTCCTGCGAGGCGATCGATGCGCTGGCCGAGCTCTACCAGAAACTGGGCAAGGGCCTGCATCTGAGCCATCTCAGTGTGGACTGTGCCGAGCTGCTGCTGAAGGCTGGCGGCATGGTCGAATCCGCTGCCCTCGAAGATCCACACTGCCACCTGGCCGATGATCGACTCGGCTGAGCCGGTCGGTCCGGTCGGACGCAAAAACGGAGCCGTTGCCGGCTCCGTCTGTTTTTTCGGGTGAGGGTGGATCAGGCGAGATTTTTCGCCGCAAACTCCCAGTTCACCAGGTTCCAGAACGCCTCGACGTATTTCGGGCGGGCGTTGCGATAGTCGATGTAGTAAGCGTGTTCCCACACGTCAGCGGTGAACAGCGGCTTGTCGCTGCCGGTGATCGGGGTGGCTGCGTTGGAGGTGTTGACGATACCGAGCGAACCGTCAGGCCGCTGCACCAGCCAGGTCCAGCCCGAGCCGAAATTGCCGGCGGCCGACTTGCTGAAC
>JAJXYE010000168.1 GCA_021780735.1 Pseudomonadota bacterium
GCCGCCAAACCGGCGGCAGCGCGTGCGCACCACGTCATCAAGCCGGGCGATCGCGAATGCCTGCAGCATACCGGCAGCCTGATTCCGCCGAAAAAGGGCGAGTGCCTGTCGGTTGCCGGTCGCAGCTACAGCGGCGACGAATTGCGCCGAACCGGTGCACCGACCACTGCGGGCGCGCTGCGCATGCTGGATCCCAGCATCCATTGAGCGGGTGTCTGGTGCGAGCGGGATGTCGCGGCAAAGACAGATCCGCTGCGGTTCAGTCCGCCACGGCGATGGCAATGCCGCTGATTGCGGTGTCGACCAGCAGGTCGATGTCCTGTTCGGTCACCACGTACGGTGGCATGAAGTACACCACGCTGCCCAGCGGTCGCAGCAGCACGCCGTGCCGCAAGCCGTGCAGGTAGACACGCAGGCCGCGGCGCTCGGCCGGCGGAAAAGGTCGCCGGCTGGCCTTGTCGGCGACCAGTTCGACCGCCGCAATCATGCCGGTCTGCCGCACGTCGGCGACGTGCGGGTGATCGCGTAGCGGCTCGAGCCGACGCGACAGGTGCGCGGCGAGTGTGCGGTTGCGTTCGAGTACGGGCTCGTCGCGGAAAATCGCCAGCGTCTCCAGTGCCACCCGGCAGGCCAGCGGGTTGCCGGTATAGCTGTGCGAGTGCAGGAACGCCTTTCCCGCGTTGTATTCGGCGTAGAACGCCGCGTAGATGTCGTCGGTGGTCAGCACCGCCGACAGCGCCATGAAGCCGGCGGTCAGTCCCTTGGACAGACACATGAAATCGGGGGATACGCCTGCCTGCTCGCATGCGAAGAGGGTTCCGCTGCGACCGAATCCCACCGCGATCTCGTCGGCGATGAAATGCACGGCGAACTCGTCGCAAAGCCGGCGCAAGCCGGCAAGGTAGTCGGGGTGGTACATGCGCATGCCACCGGCACATTGCACCAGCGGCTCCACGATCACCGCACAGGTTTCGTGCGCATGACGCTCCAGCAGCTCGCGCAATTCCTGCAAGCGGCGTGCGGCAAGCTGTTGTGCCGTCTCGCCGGGTTCACCCTCGTAGCTGTCTGGTGAGGGTGCCAGGAATGGCGTCAGCAGCAAGGGTGCGTAAGTCTTGCGATAGAGCGCCACGTCGCTGACCGATAGTGCGCCGAGCGTCTCGCCGTGATAGCTGCCGGAGAGCGCGATGAAGCGCGTCTTCTCGCCATGGCCCTGGTTGAGCCAGGTGTGGAAGCTCATCTTCAAGGCCACCTCGATCGCCGCCGAACCATTGTCGGCGTAGAACACCCGATTCAGCCCGGGTGGCGTGATGCGGATCAGCTCCTCGGCCAGCTCGATGGCCGGCTGGTGGGTGAAGCCGGCAAAGATCACATGCTCCAGCTTGCGCGCCTGATCGGCGAGCGCGGAGGCGATGCGTGGATTGGCATGCCCGAACAGATTGGTCCACCACGAACTGATGCCGTCCAGATAGCGTCGGCCATCGGCGTCGATCAGCCAGGCACCATCACCGCGCACGATCGGCACCATGGGCACGCTTTCGTGATCATGCATCTGGGTGCATGGATGCCACACGTGACGGAGATCGCGCATGGCCAGCGCGGCGTTGCTGCTTTCGGGATTGCTCATCCGGCTATCATCGGTGCTGCACTGCGGACGCTCAAGTCTGGCGTGCATCGAATCGGGACTCGACGCTTGAAGCTACTGCGAAATGGCCTGATCGGCCTGGCCATACTGGGCCTTCTCATGGCGGCGCTGCTGTGGTTCCTGCCGGCGCGCTGGGTATTGCCCTGGCTCCAACCGCATCTGCATGGCGTACGCCTGCAACAGGTGCATGGCTCGGTGTGGGATGGCGAGGCGGCAACGGTGGCAAGTCCCCAGGGGCAGCCATGGGGACGCTTGCAGTGGCAGTTGTCGCGCAGGCTGCTGCTCGGTCAAGCGCGAGCGCAGCTGCAGTTCGAAGGTCCGCAATTGACCCTCTCCGCTGCCATCCGGCGTTTGCCGGATGGACGGGTCGAGCTGCATGATCTCCGACTGCATGCCGACCTGGTGGGACTGGACGTGCCCAAGGGCGCGCTACTGGGCCCGCCGGGGGGAACCCTGCAAGTGCGCGCCGCGCAGGCCCTGTTGCAAGGCGGCTGGCCGTTGCAGCTGCAGGCGCAGGCGCACTGGCAGCATGCGACCGTGCACCTTCGCGGTGGCGTCCTGGCGCTCGGCGATCTGCAGGTGCAGGCCCAGGCGCAGGGTGGTGTCATCCAGGCGCAACTGCATGACGACGGGCACGGCCCGCTGCAGGTGGATGGTCGGCTCCAGCTCAGTCCGCTGGGCTGGCGACTGGACGCGACGCTGCGCGCCCGACAAACTGATCCTCCGCTGCTTCGCTGGCTGGCTCGACTCGGCCCCCGATCCAGCGACGGCAGCGTGCATGTTCAACGTCGCGGAGGCCTGGCAGGTCAGGCCTCCGTGACATCGTCGACAAGGGAAATACAACGACCATGAATCCGGATATCGCTGCAGTGGCGTTGACGGCCGCACGCGAGGCCGCCGCGGCTGCCGCCGAAGTGATCAGGCACTACTGGCGCCGTGGCGTCGAGGTGGAACTGAAGGCGGATGCCACGCCGGTGACGATCGCCGATCGCGAGGCCGAGCGCGCGATCCGGCAGATCTTGCAGGCGGCCATGCCGCAGGCCTCGATCTATGGCGAGGAATTCGGACTCGACGGCGAGCGCGGAGATTTGCTCTGGCTGGTCGATCCGCTCGACGGCACCAAGAGTTTTGTGCGTCGAACGCCGTTCTTCTCGACCCAGATCGCGCTGATGGAAGCCGACGATCTGGTGCTCGGTGTTTCGAGCGCCCCGGTGTACGGCGAGACGATGTGGGCAAGCACAGGCAAGGGCGCCTGGCTCGACGGCGAACGCGTGCGGGTGGCAGATACCACGACGATCGCACAAGCATCGCTGTCGATCGGCAACGTGAAGACACTCACTGCCGATGCGCGCTGGGACGCATTGGGCGGGCTGATCCGCGACAGCAATCGCATCCGCGGTTACGGCGACTTCTGTCACTACCATCTGCTGGCCCGCGGCAGCCTGGATCTGGTGATCGAGTCGGATGTGAACATTCTCGACATCGCCGCGCTCGCGGTGATCGTGCGCGAGGCCGGTGGCGTGTTCAGCGATCTCGACGGCGCAGCGCTGACGCTGCAGACCCGCAGCGTGCTGGCGGCCACGCCTGGCGTGTACCCGCAGGCTCTGCGGCGCCTGTGCCCGGCTGCTGCGGCGCGTTAGAATGCCCGGATGCGCAAGCCACCCATCATCCACGCCACGCGAGACGTCAGCGACAGCCGTTTCCTGCAGGTCGAGCAGATCGACCTGGAGTTTTCCAATGGCGAGCGACGCACTTACGAGCGACTGAAGGGCAGCGGACTGGGCGCGGTGATCATGGTGCCGATGCTCGACGAGGAGACCGTGTTGCTGGTGCGCGAATACGGTGGTGGCGTCGGGCGCTACGAACTGGGTTTGCCGAAGGGCCGGCTGGATCAGGACGAGACGGCCGAACAGGGTGCCAACCGCGAGCTGAAGGAAGAGATCGGCTATGGCGCGCGCACGCTGAAGATCCTGCACAACCTGTCGCTGTCGCCGGCGTACATGACCCACATGGCGCATGTCGTGCTGGCGCAGGATCTGTATCCCGAACGCCTGCAGGGCGACGAACCGGAGGAGCTCGAGATCGTGCCGTGGAAAATGTCCGACCTGCATACCCTGGTCGCTCGCGATGACGTGACCGAAGGGCGCTCGATTGCCGCGCTGTTCATGGCCCGCGAATACCTCGCCGGCCGGTTCCAGCGCACATGAGCATGCCGCCCGAACTCCCGCGCCGGATCGGCGACATCGCCCGTGCCGCCGGCGCGGCCATCCTGGACATCTATCACAGCGATTTTGCCGTGCAGACCAAGGACGACCAGTCGCCGCTGACGGCTGCCGACATGGCTGCCCAGCAGGTTATCGTGGCCGCCTTGAGTCAGCTCGAACCGCGCTTGCCGATCCTGTCCGAGGAAGGCAAGGCCCTGCCGTGGTCCGAACGCCAGGGCTGGACGCGCTACTGGCTGGTCGATCCGCTCGACGGCACGCGCGAATTTGTCAAGCGCAATGGCGAATTCACGGTCAACATTGCACTGATCGACGAGCGCCGGTCGGTGCTCGGCGTGGTGCTGGCACCGGTCACCGGTGAACTCTATGTGGCTGCGCAGGGGCAGGGTGCCTGGCTGCAGAGGCAGGTCGGTACCGAGTGGCAGCGTTTGCAAACGCGCGCGCTGGATGCGCCTGCGCGGGTGGCCGGGAGCCGCTCGCACGGTGGCGCGCAGGGTAGCCTGCTCGATCGCCTCGTTGGCACGGACTACCAGATGATGCCACTGGGCTCTTCGTTGAAATTCTGCCTGATTGCGCGCGGCCACGCCGACGTCTATCTGCGCCAGGGGCTGACCAGCGAGTGGGATACCGCGGCAGCCCAGTGCGTGCTCGACGAGGCCGGTGGCGCGGTGCTGGATCTGTCCGGTCGGCCGTTTCGCTACAACCGTGGCGAATCGCTGCTGAATCCCGAATTCATTGCGGTGGGCGATTGCACGATCGACTGGGCGGGGCGGCTGCAGGCAGCGCAGGGGTGAGTCCGCTGGCGATTTCCCGCTGCGTGGCAGCAGCCAGCATCGCTCCCTGGATGGAGTTCGCGGCGGCGTGACCGATTCGAACCGTTACAGCCTCGACCACCTGTTGCAGATCATGGCGCGTCTGCGCGATCCCGAGCACGGCTGTCCGTGGGATGTGCAGCAGGACTTCGCCTCGATCGCGCCGTTCACGATCGAGGAAGCCTACGAAGTCGTCGATGCGATCGACCGCGGCGACTTCGATGACTTGCGCGATGAACTGGGTGACCTGTTGCTGCAGGTTGTCTTTCACGCGCGGATGGCCGAAGAGGCCGGCCGCTTCGATTTTTCCGATGTCGTGCATGCGATCAGCGACAAGATGCGCCGCCGCCACCCGCATGTGTTCGGCGAGGTGCACCACGCCGATGCCGCGGCGCAGACGCTGGCCTGGGAAGCGATCAAGGCGGCCGAACGGGCCGACAAGGGTGAGCCAGCCGACCCCAGCGCCCTGGCTGGCGTGTCCAGCGGTTTGCCGGAATGGAAGCGCGCGGCAAAGTTGCAGCAGCGCGCAGCCGCCGTCGGCTTCAGCTGGGCCGGGCCGGAGCCGGTGCTGGCCAAGCTGGCCGAAGAACTGGACGAGGTGCGTGCCGAATTCGCCGATGGTGCCGATCCGGTGCGACTCGAAGACGAGATCGGCGACGTGCTGTTCGTCACCGTCAACCTGGCGCGTCACGCCGGGGTCGATTTCTCGCGCGCGCTGCGCCATGCCAACGCGAAATTCGAGCGGCGCTTTCGGCGGATG
>JAJXYE010000136.1 GCA_021780735.1 Pseudomonadota bacterium
CTGGTAAAGCCAACCGAGGTTGACTTGCGCGTGCACATCGCCGGCCATTGCGGCACGCCGGTACCACTTCGCTGCTTTCTGATCACTTTTAGGAACACCCGCGCCGGTCTCGTACATCACGCCAAGATCGTTTTCGGCGACAGGGTTGCCCTGCATTGCTTCTGAGCGGTCCACCGCAGCAAGGATCGATGCAGAATGAAACGCAAACGAAACAAACAACGTCATCGAAATTGCGGTGGTGAGCCCGATGCCAAGGCGCCAGGCCATCGTACTGCGCCGAAATACTCCATACGCAATGCCTATAAAAGCCAGACCGATCGCGACTCCGATCTCTCGTAGCGCGAGGGTCTTGTGAGGGGCCAGTATGAGCCCCACCACAACAGGCAGATCATTGCGAAGGCCAAGTACTGATGAAACGATCAGCGACAGTCCGCAGCAGGCAAAAAACACCAATGACAGCCATACAGTAACTGGTCTGTGGGCTGCCGGGGAGGGCGTAGCGGGCATCGAAATCCTGCCCTTCTCAACAGCTTCGATCTGCAGCGCAGCACGGATCACTTGAGCGATGACCTTCGGGTCATTGCGACTAAACCAGAGACCGACCCGGACAAAGGCAAGGCCGAGTACGATCAGAGGGATGCATCCAAGGGGTATAGCCCAGCTCGTTCGAGGCGAAGTCGCAAACGCGAGACAACCGAGTATCACCAACACCGACAAGATTCCAAACCAAAACGCCAGGCATACTCGCGTGAACAGGCCCATGACAAACCGGCCGCGCAGCGTAGTTTTGCCGTCCCGCGGTTCGAATCGACCGACAAACAGCAGTCGGAAGGAATTGTGCAGTAATGGAATGATGCGCCGTAACACAACGCGATCCGCGCGAACGGTGCCGGCGACACATTCATCCATATCCAGCTGCGCCAAGATGCTGTTCGTGCGCGTTACGGCGCGCAATCGCGCAATCGATTCCTCCTCGGTGAACGCACTGGCAAACTCGACAGGATCAGTGCCTCGCCAGATCGTCTTGACCCACTTGAGCATGGGGTTCCCTCCAATCGCTACTCACGAAAGCTTGAATTGCAATGGTCTTGCCATTGACGGGCTGGCACGCAGATGAATTGAAACAGGCTTGCCCCATATCCGGATTGCCGGAGCGCACCTGCTCAAAGTTTCAGGTCAAGCAGATAATCGCTGCGGCGGATCTGGGCGCGGCTATGCCGCCAGAGTGATGGCTGCGCTGCCTTGGACCAGATCAATTTGGAATGGCGCAAGACTTCGAATGTCTCAAACGGCGCAGTGTGCTCCGCAACAGAAACCAATTCCGCTTCGTGCAGGTCCTTGGTGAGCAACCTTGAATTTCGGAACAGCCGATAAAGCCTGTAGATAGCACTGGCTGCGGCAACTAGAACGAACAAATTCAACGCGTGCAGGGTCAGAGGCTCTGTACTCAACACCCCATGCGATATCCCGAATAATTCATGCAGCATTGCCGGAACGAAGATGGCAATCACGATGCATGTTATCCACACACTCTTTTTGAGGCGTTGTACCGTCGCTGCCAATTCGACCTGTTCGTCCGCGGTGAGCCGGCGAAGCGCAAAGGTGCGGCCGGCTGAAGCGGCTGGCTTCAGAGTTCTGGTAGCAGAACTCGGTGGTGCGGTCTCTGTGATTTCGACTGCAAGCCGCTTCGGTGGAATCACACCATTCATCTTGAGCACGGACATCGAGCCTGGCAGCACTTCCATACTCTCCAGCTTGCTTCCAAGTTCCGGAGTCTGTTCTGGTGAGCCGGGCTGCGAATCCGACACAGCCTCGAACCGTTCGACCAGCCCGATGTCCAGATCGAGTCGCAGCAGCTTGCGCAGCTTCTTGATGTCACGGAAGCCCAGTAGCGCCACGGTTGGCAAAATATAGATGCCGCTGATCAGTAGCGTCACGCCGAGCGCCGTAAGAACTGGCGCGGAGCTACCGTATGAGAACGCGACCAGTGCTAAAGCAATGCTGGTTGGGGCCGCAACACCGAGCGCTGCCGGCAGCCAGTATCGATGACGGAACTTCCGTGTCTCCGAGCGCAGGTAGTCCACCTCGGCAGCCTCGAGTCTGCGCACACCGACGCTTCGCAAGCCTTTACACCACCGAACACGTCGAGCAACAGGTTCGTCCACACCTCCTCCTGTGAAGTGATCGGGATGTTACGGGCGCTCCGCGCTGCAGGAATGCCTGGTCCAATGTCCGCTTAGGGTCGACTGTGAACCCGCAGAGCGCCGTTCGCAACGTCGGCTTCGCGGCAAGGTTCGGCCAATAGCCGCCATTGTTGAGCGCCATTGTGTCGCAGGCGCGCCATGACCTGCGTCTGAAAAATGGCGCCAATCAGGCAGTGAGTTCGGTGGGGATGGTAGGGGATTCCAGCCAGCGGTGCCGCACTTGGGCTGGAGGCTGGTAGCCGTGCGCACTGTGGGGTCGCTGCTCGTTATAGAACTGCCTCCACTGTTCAATCAGGATCCTGGCTTCGGCGCGGCTGCGGAACCACTCGCGGTTGAGCAGTTCATCGCGCAGCTTGCCGTTGAAGCTCTCGACGAAGCCGTTCTGCCAGGGACTGCCGGGTGCAATGAAGGCCGGTCCAATGGCCTGGTCGCGCAGCCAACGCATGACCCGGACGGCCGTGAATTCGGCGCCATGGTCGGAACGGATCCAGGCCGGCTTGCCATACAACCGCATCAGCCGTGACAGGACCAGGATCACATCCTGCGACCGCAGGCGCGCACCCACCTCGATGGCCAGGCACTCGCGGGTGTACTCGTCAATCACGCACAGCAGCTTCAAGGCCCGGCCGTCGACCAGCTGATCATGCACGAAGTCATAGCTCCAGACCGCGTTGGGCCGGGTCGATCCGGGCAGCCGGATGTCGCTGCCCGACCGCCGGCGGCGCGGCCGGCGGCGGGGAATGTTCAATCCCAGGGCGCGCCACATCCGACGCACCCGGGCCTCGCTCAACGACAGCCACGCCGCCATCCGGCGGTAGCCGAAGCGCGGCACCTCCTGGCTGGCCGCCATCAGCCGGGCGCCGACCATCCGATCCTTCTCCGGCTGGCGCAAGGCATAACCGGCCACGCGCCGGCTCACCGCCAGGTACGCGCACGCCTTGCGCTGTGACAACCCCCGCCGGGTCAGCAAGGCCAACGCCTCGCGACGTCCCGGCGGGGAACTCATTTTTTTCGCCCGAATTCCCTCAGTCCGTCAATTACCAGCATCTGCTCGGCCACCAGACGCTTCAGCCGCGCATTCTCCGACTCCAGTTCCTTCAACCGCCGGGCCTCGGCCACGTCCATCCCGCCATAGACGTTCCGCCACCGGTAAAAGGTCTGCTCGGTGATGTTGTGCTGCCTGCACAGGTCGCGAATCGGCACCTCGCGCGCCTCCGCTTCCCGCAGGATCCGAATGATCTGCTCTTCGCTATGCCGCTTCTTCATCGAGTTCTCCTCGCCTCAAGGGTAAGAGAACTCACTCACCAACTGGCTACACGTTTCGTCTCAGGTCACGGCAGCAACACTGCAGCTAGTCAAAGGGGCGTGTCAATCACCAAGCCCCTGTTGGCCTCTTGCAAGCCAACAAATCAGGGAAAATGTGTCCTGCCACAGTTGAACCACATCGTGCTGAAGCAGTTAACTTGGACCAGCGAGGATTGCGAACAACTCTTCCGGGCGCCGCTTACCGAAGCGCGGATTCCGCCCCGCACCGGGTGCTCTCATGCAAAGCCAAGCCAGCACTGCTGCTTTGCCTGTCGGCACCCAGTCGGTGTCGCGCTCGAGCCGTGCTCCTAGTTCATCGAAACTTAGCCACACAACGTTGCCCTCAGCATTATGTTGGATGTGCCTACGTGCTTCTGCATCGATTGGGCAACCAAGGAAGGCAACTTGAACAAATCCTGTACTCAGTTCCTGCAAGATCACTTTAGGCGTCGCTTCTTTGATCACAATCACGGCACGTGTTTCTTCGTACACTTCCCGAACCGCAGTGTGCCTTATGTACTCGCCATCGCCATCGCGACCATCGATACCTGGTGGCCAATATCCTCCGCCAATGGTATGTAAACATGATGGGTAGGTTGCCGAACATTCGGCACGACGGTGCAATAGAATGCTGCGCGTCTCAGCGCAGACAATCAGTGCATTCGCGCTGAGTACCCGCGGTTGATTGTCTTTCGCAGACACGGTACGCAGGGCACACAACTCGGCGTAATCGATAGCGCGCAAAGAAAAAGAAGGTGGATCATCCGCCCACATCACATCGTTGATCACCAGAGCATGTGGATCGTTCGGTGCTACGTTCCTGAGCTGCTCGCGCTTTCGATCGGCATGCTCACGCAGCACATCGTCGAACTGCTCTCTCGGCAGGACCCTTAGAGTCGGCTCTTCTGAGTAGGGCCCATGCAGCACCGCGGAACCATCAAGCATTTTGTTGATACGCTCACGATTTTGCGCGCTGATGTTGCCGCAAGAGCCGCCTTCAGATCTCTTTTGTCTTTCAAAGAATTCCGGTATCCGCTCGTCGAGACCAATCCACTTAACCAGCTTGTCTATCAACCACAAGATGATCTCGACCATATGCTCTTGTCCTTGGCTGAAGCGTCCTCGTTTTTCCGAGTCACCCGGAAGTAGAGGTAGTTGATGATGCCATGGCGTAGGCGATGGGCGAGAGTCCGCCGAGTGAGCGATGTGGTCGTTGATGGTTGTAGCGATGGCGCCAGTCTTAAGTCATGCGGCGGACCTCGTGCAGGCTGGTGAAGACGTAGCGGTCCAGGACCTCGGCGACGTCCCCCCGCTTTGAGTAGCGGGTCGGTTTAGAGTCCGGAGTTACTTTAACTGCTTCGCGTAGGCGGCCGGTGTCAGCCCGCCCAACGCCTTCTTCGGTCGCTCCTCGTTGTATTCCCGCCGCCAGCGTTCAATCTCGGTGCGGGCGTGCAGCAGGCTGGGAAACCAGTGTTCGTTGAGGCATTCGTCGCGCAGGCGGCCGTTGAATGATTCGATGTAGGCGTTCTGGTTCGGCTTGCCCGGTTCGATCAGGCGCAGCTGCACACCGTGCTCGTGCGCCCAGGCGACCATCGCCTTGCCGCAGAACTCCTTGCCGTTGTCGGTGCGGATCGTCTTGGGCAAGCCGCGAATCAGCCCCAGGCGATCCAGCACGCGCGTCACACCGATCCCGGAGATGGCTCGTTCGACCTCGATGCCGACCGATTCATGGGTGGCGTCGTCGACGATGGTCAGGCACTTGAGGACGCGGGCGTCGGCGGTGCGATCGAACACGAAGTCCATCGACCACACCTCGTTGGGCGCCGATGGACGACACAGCGGCTGCCGCTCGCTCACCGGCACCTTCTTCCGCTTGCGCCGGCGCACCTGCAGCCGTTCCTCC
>JAJXYE010000184.1 GCA_021780735.1 Pseudomonadota bacterium
TCGGCGAGCTCACTTTCGCGCTGTGCCGCCAGCATGTCGATGCGATGCTGCGCGTGGATACCGACGCGATCTGCGCCGCGATGCGCGACCTCTACCAGGACACCCGCAGCGTGCCCGAGCCGTCCGGCGCACTCGCACTGGCCGGGCTCAAGCAATTCGCCGCTGCCCACCCGACCGGCGACGGTGCGCTGGTGGCCATCGTCTCCGGCGCCAACATGAATTTCGACCGGCTGCGCTTCGTCGCCGAGCGCGCCGAAGTCGGCGAGCAGCGCGAGGCGGTGTTCGCGGTGACCATCCCGGAAGAGCGCGGCAGCTTCCGCCGCTTCTGCGCCACCCTGGGCCAGCACAGCATCACCGAGTTCAACTACCGCATCGCCGATACCCGCAGCGCGCACCTCTTCGTCGGCGTGCAGATCGCCAGCCGCGCCGAGCGCGAGGCGCTGGTCGCCGCGTTCCACGCGCAATTGTTCGAGGTGCTCGACCTCACCGATGACGAACTGGCCAAGCTGCACCTGCGGCACATGATCGGCGGCCGTTCGGTGCTGGCGCAGGATGAGCTGCTGTACGGCTTCGAGTTTCCCGAACGCCCGGGCGCTTTGACCCGCTTCCTCGCCCAGTTGCACCCCGACTGGAACGTCAGCCTGTTCCACTACCGCAACCACGGCGCCGACTACGGCCGCATCCTGGTCGGCATCCAGGTGCCGCCGGCCGAACGCACGCTGTTCCAGCAATTCCTGGTCACGCTGGGCTACCCGTATCGGGACGAGAGCGGTCATCCGGCCTATCGGTTGCTGTTGCGCGAAGGCTAGAGGCCCGTGCCCTTGCCCTCTGGATGGGCGGCCGAATCCCCAGGGACGAGATGGCGATCGAATCGCCACCGGGGCAGCTTCCGCTATGCTGTACCGCAACGAAGCAAGCACCATGGAAGGAGCGGCGGTGACAGGATGGATCGACGGTTCATGGCAAAGGCTTCGCGACTGGGCCAGCCGGGAGGCTACCAGCATCCGCAGCGAGGCCCGCCTGATCGCAGCCCGCGCCGACTGCTTGCAACTGGCGATCGAACGCTCCGAAGACCTCGCTGCCGGACACATCCTGCGCGAGTTCCACGAGCTTGATCCGGGCGAGGTTCTCAACGACATTCTCGCCGTATTACGCCAGTGCCTGATCGTGATGATCACCAGCACCGGCGGTGGCGCACTGATCGGCGGTATCGCCGGAGGCATCGGCGGCGTCGGTGTCGGTGCCATTCCCGGTGCCGCAGCGGGTGCCGCGGCGGGCGCGCAGGTCGGCGAATGGATTCTGATACTGATGGGACTGAAGGCGCTGACCGAATACATCGTCAAGGACATGCCGGCGATCGCTCGTGACTACCGCGATGGCTTGCGCCAAGCCTGGCTGGCCGCCTCGCCACCGCCACTGCCGCAGCAGCAGGTGCGGGTGGATCCGTTCGCCGTGCAGAACGCCGCCGCAACTCTTGCCCGCGGGCACGTCGCGATGTTCGTACTGCTGCTCATGGGCATCGTTGCCTACCTCGCCAGGGGTCGCGGCAACATCGGCGAGCTTGCCGACAACGTCCGCAACAGCAGGCTGGGTTCGCGCTTTGCGGCGTGGATGGTGAGGAATGAGGGAAAGTTGGCGAATGAGCCAAGGTTGCGCGTTCGAGTCAGCAAGTCAGGGGGCGCTGCCTCCGACGATGCGGTTTCGGCAAAGGCCCGACGCCCGAGAGCGGCGCAGGAGAAACCGACGAACTCCGTCAGGACAACGCTGTCCGTGGCGCAAAAGCGCCAGATCGCCCGCGATTTCTACCTGAAGCAAGGCTATGCTCCAAAACGGATCGACTCGCATCTGGCCGGTATCGACTTCGACAAGCCTGTGGAAGTAGTCACCCTGCCCAAAGGTACGCGGGTGACTCAATGGCAGATTCCCGGCGGCCCACAAGGCAATTACTATGCGCTGCCGGGGACACCTGCGCAGCGATTGGGAATCGCGCCAGCGGCCTTGGATCGGACAACCGGACAAATCGTGAATAAAGTCAGCACGACCTATGTAACCAACAGTGATGTCGAAGTCTTGAAGTCCACTGCAGCAGCCATCCAGGATACCTGGTCCATCCCCGGGCAAGTCATCACCACAGATGGAAACGGAGTCCAGATGCTGACCAGCCAGAGCAGCGCCTTTGATGCCGTTGGGGGAAGCCAATGATTACGCGCGACGAGGCCACCCGTTCGGCCAGGAAAGCTTTCGAACTGCTCGGCGAGCGAATGGCCGGAAACCCCGGGTACGGCGTCTATATCCACGCCCATGAACAACTCGAGCGGATGCTCACCGAACTTGGTTACCCTTATCTCCCGCCGGCACAGCAGCGGCTCTGGGTTGATCTTGGCCTGATGGCGGTCAAGGAGCTCGAAGCATCGGATCCCGACTTCGCCAATGCGCTGATGGATGCCGATTACGATTTCAAGCATGCCAGCTGATGTCTGACGGATCCGGGAATCCATCGATTCCACCGCGCGCGATGGCATGAAGAAGAAGAAGAGCGAAAAAAGGGGGCTTGGCTACCGCCACTGGAAGCGCTCGGCCACCCGCCACAGACCCGCACAGAATGTTTCTCGATCCACATCATCCAGGAAGATCGCCGCCCGCGCGTCGCCCCGCGCCATCACGTGATACAGCGCGCCGGCAAATTCAATGCGGAGAGGACGGGACATCCATGCAGACTACGCGGCGAATGTGGCAAACCAAGACCTGACCCTGCGCTTTTCCGCCAGCGCGTTCAACCGACCTGCGGCTGCCTTTGCCCTTGCATCGCCCGAAGTGATCCCGCTCGCGCGCAGGAGGCGCAGCCCACGTTAAACTCGACCGATGGCCACGCCTCCCCGCAAACGCAAATCCAGCAAGAAGCCGACGCCCGCATCCGCAGCACGACCGCTTCGCGCTGCATCAAGAACGGCCGGAAAGCCTGCTGCCCAGCCGGCGGACAGCTCGACGCGCGCCACGCGGGTGTTGAACTGGCTGCTGCAGAAGCTGCCCGCGCGCCGGCGCGAGAAAGCGCTGGACTATCTGGTGCTGACCCGGATGGATCGGCCGATCGGCGCGCTGCTGTTACTGTGGCCGACCTGGTGGGCGTTGTGGCTGGCGGCCGGCGATTTTCCGCCGTGGAAGCCGCTGATCATCTTTACCCTGGGCGTGTTCGCGATGCGTGCGGCCGGTTGCGCCATCAACGACTACGCCGACCGCAAGCTGGATCCGCAGGTGGCGCGCACGGCCGGTCGCCCGATCGCCTCTGGCCGTGTCACGCCGCGCGAGGCGCTGATCGTGTTCGCTGCACTGCTGCTGTTTGCCTTTGTACTGGTGCTTTTCACCAACGCGTTGACCATCAAGCTGTCGTTTGCCGGTGCCGCGCTGGCCGCGCTTTATCCGTTCACCAAGCGCTACACCTACATGCCGCAGGTGGTTCTTGGCGCGGCGTTCGGCTGGTCGATCCCGATGGCGTTTGCCGCGGTCAGCGGCCATGTGCCGCCGCTGGGCTGGCTGCTGTTTCTCGGCAACATCATCTGGTCGATCGTCTACGACACCGAGTACGCCATGGTCGATCGCGAGGAAGATATCCAGGCCGGCGCGAAATCCACCGCGATCCTGTTCGGCGACGCCGACCTGCCGATACTCGGCATGCTGATGGGCACCTTCGCCCTGGCCATGCTGTTCGTCGGCCAGCGCGCCGGACTGGGCTGGCCGTACTGGCTCGCCCTGCTGGTCGCCGCCGCCCTGTTCGGCTACCAGATGTGGCTGATCCGCCACCGCGCCCGCGATGCCTGCCTGGTCGCATTCCGGCACAACAACTGGCTGGGCCTGACACTGTGGGTAGGCATTGTGCTGGCGCTGGCGGTGAAGTAGGCCGAACGCGGCGGCAGCAGACTCGGGGACAAACACAGGGCGGCGACTCCCGGTCGCCCGCACAAGCCTCTGCTGCAAGTCCGGATCCGCGCATGCGCCGAAGGCAGGGCGTATATAGTCGTCCGGCAATCTCGACGGAGCACAGACGCAGAAGATGATCAAACGACCCTGCTGCCGCGCGCGATACCAGAGCTTGCATGCGCCGCCGATTCAACGACGTTGCAAGACGACCGACGCGCGTTTCCCGCGGATTGTCCGAGGATCATGATCGTGAAGGCCTGGCGCGAAGACTGCCTCGACCGGCTCACGTCGACTGCGGGCTCGGCGGCGAATGTGCTGCACGAGGCCAGCACCATCGTGGGCCGGCTCGGCTTTGAATACTGCTCGTACGTGCTGCGCACCCCCTTCCCCCTGTCGCAACCGAGTGTCACCTGGGGCAGTAACTACCCTGCGCGCTGGCTGGATCGCTATTTTTCGCATGACTATCTCGCCATAGATCCGCTGGTGCGCAAGGTCTCGCAAGAAGCGCTCCCGGTGGTCTGGACGGACGATCTGTTCACCAGTCAGCCGGCGTTCTGGGAAGATGCCCGCGCGCATGGCATACGCCATGGCTGGGCGCTGGCGACCCACGGCAAGCACATGACCAGCGGCCTGCTTTCGCTGGCGCGCTCGCATCAGGCTGTAACCCAGTCCGAGCTCTCGGAGACGGAGTTCAAGCTGGTCTGGCTGTCCCATGTGATCCATGGCCTGATCGCCACCATGGAACTGCGCAAGCTGATGCCGGAGCCCGTTCGCGAACTGACTCCGCGTGAATGCGAGATCTTGCGATGGTGTTCGGCAGGCAAGACCGCCGATGAAATCGGCAAGGTTCTCGGCATCAGCGAGCGCACGGTGAACTTCCACATCACCAACAGCCTTGCCAAGCTCAGGGTCGCCAACAAGACCCAGGCCGTGGCCAAGGCGCTGCTGCTCGACATGATTTCCTGAGACGGCGTTCGCCCGCGAATCGGTCGCACTCCGGGCGACGTCGCGTCAGGCCATGCAGTTGGCGTTACCCGCGCGGCGACGGTGCCCGCGCCAGCGCCCATACATCGACGCGCGACACGCCGGCACGCTTCAGCACGCCGGTACACTCGGCCAGCGTCGCGCCGGTGGTCATCACGTCGTCGAGCAGCGCCACGTGCCCCGGCAGCGAAACGCCCTCGCGCAGAGCGAAGGCACCACGCACATTGCGCCGGCGGCCGATAGCGTCCAGTTCTGTCTGCGCTTCGGTACGGCGCAGGCGCTGCATCACGTCATGACGCAAGGGCATGGCCAATGCCCGCGCCAGCGGTCTGGCCAGTTCCAGTGCCTGGTTGTAGCCGCGCTGGCGCAGCCGACTGCGGTGCAGCGGCACGCTCAACAGCACCTGCGGCAGCGCGACGGGGCAAGGTTCGCGCTGCCACAGAGTCGACAGCACGCGGCCGGCAGCAAGG
>JAJXYE010000163.1 GCA_021780735.1 Pseudomonadota bacterium
GATCTAGCGCGCCGCCTTGGCCGCCATACAGACGTTCGCCGAGGAAGGCCGACAGCGTGAACATCGGCCCGGGCACCGCTTGCGTGGCGCCGTAACCGGCAAGAAACGTGTCGTTGCTGAGCCAGCCCGGATCGACCACCGCGCGCTTGAGCAGCGGCAACACGACATGACCGCCGCCGAACACCAGGGCGCCAGCGCGATAGAACGCACCGGCCACCTGGGCCAGTGGCGGCAGGTGAGGTGCGACCACCACGGCCGTCACCAGCAAGGCGCCAAAGAAGACCAGCAATGTGCCGCCCGAGCGGCGGCCATAGTGCAAGGCAAACGTCGCGCCACGTCGCGCCGTCACCTGCCGGCACAGCAACGGGCCCAGGGCCGCACCACCGACAACGATTAGCAGCTGCATCCAGGCACTGCCACTGACGGCAATGAGTCCGGCCGCTGCCGCAGCCATCAGGGCGCGTGAGCGATCGGGCGTCAGCGTCCGCGCCATGCCCAGCACACCTTGGGCGACCACGGCCACGGCCACCAGCTTGAGCCCGTGGATCGCACTCTGACCCCATGGTCCCGCGATGTGGCTGCTCCATGCGGCGAACACGAACAGCAGCAGCGCCGAGGGCAGTGTGAAACCGATGAAGGCGGCGATGCCTCCCAGCCACCCCGCACGCAGCAAGCCGAGCGAGAAACCGAGCTGGCTGCTCGCCGGTCCGGGCAGAAACTGGCACAGCGCGAGCAACTGACCGAAGTGTTCTTCATCCAGCCAGCGACGCCGCTCGACGAACTCCCGGTGGAAATAGCCCAGGTGGGCGATCGGACCACCGAACGACGACAGCCCGAGTTTCAGAAACGCGGTTCCGACCTCGGCGACGCTGCCGGGAGGGCTATCGCCGGGTGTCTGCTCATGCTGCGGTGATCGATTCGTCGGCGTCATGCGCAGTCGAACAGCGCCATGAATCCGAAGTCCATGTGCAGCTGCATGTGGCAGTGGAACAACGTCAGGCCCGGCTGGTCGGCGGTGAAGTCCACCTCCATCGTCTGGTAGCCGCCCAGCATCGCCACGTCCTTGATCACGCCACCGGTCGGTTGCCCGGCAATGCGCGTGATTTCGAAGCTATGCCGATGCAGATGGATCGGGTGGATGTCGTCGGTGGCATTACGCATGCGCAGCCGGTAGCGGCGACCGCGCTTCAGATGCCAGGACACCGGCATCGTCGCCATGTCGAAGGCGACGCCGTTGATGGTCCAGCGGTTGAAGCCATGGTCGGCGGCGTTGTCCTTGGCGAACAACATGTCGATGGTCTCATCGGGTGCCGGCACAGGGCGCTTCGGGTCGGCGAAACGACGGTAATCCCAGGCAAAGGCTGCCGGTGCGCGCCATGCCGGCTTGCCGCGTTCACCGGCGTACTCGATCACGATGCCCATGCCGTTGCCGCGGTCGTCGTCGGCGAGATCGCCCAGCACCCAGACGCCCGGTTGCGTCATCTCGACGATGGCGCTGATGCGCTCGGCGGTACCGATCCACAGCACCGGCACCTCGGCCGGATGTGGCACCGGGTTGCCGTCCAGGGCAACCACCCTGAACGTGTGACCGGGCAAGGCAAGGCTGCGAATCTCGGTGGCGCTGCCGTTGAGCACGTGGAACAACACGCGCTCCCCGCGCTTCACCCGCACCGGCTCGCCGAAACCGAGCTGGCGACCGTTGATGGTGAAGATGCGATAGCCGACCTCGTAGCCCTTCTTCATGCCGCTGGCCAGCGAGGCCTTCATCGCCTGTTCACCGTGCTCCTCCAGGCTGTGCTCGCGATCGCCGGGATGCAGGAAGTCCATGGCCATGTCGCCGCCCTGGCTGAAGAACGGCTCGAACTCCTTCAAGGTCAGAAACACCTCGCGGTCGTAGGCGCCCGGCTCATGCCTCGGCTCGATGTACACCGGGCCGACCTGGCCGTTGTACTGGCCGCGGGAAAGATCGGAACCGGCGCGCAGGTGCGTGTGATAGAAGCGAAACCCCGCCGGCCCCGGCACGAAAGCCTGGCGCCGCATGCCGTGGGGAACCAAGTAGGGTGTGCCCTCCTCGGCGGCGCCATCGAACGCATCCGGCACGGATTGGCCGTGCCAATGCAACTGCTCCGGCGTGTTGGTCTCGTTGTGGATGTCGACGATCACCTGGCGCCCCTCCTTGAAGCGCAGCAGCGGCCCCGGAAACTGCCCGTTGTAGGCCGTCATCGACAGGAACCGCTGCGGCCCAACCTCGATCAGGCTGGTGCCGATGCCCAGGTCGTAATCGGCCTTGCCGACCGGGCGCATCGGCGCGTTGGACAAGGGGTTGGTCGCGGGCGATCCACGCACCAGTCCGGGGACGCTGCCGCTCAGTGCAGCGAACCCACCCAGCTTCAAAAATGCGCGTCGATCAATCGGCATGGTTTCAGCTCTCAGGAATAGGTAAAGGATCCAGCATCAAGCCGTCATGATCTGTGCGTAACGGGCCTGCCCACTCGTCGCGCCCATAGGGCGTCCATCGACCAGCGGCCGCCGCCGACGATCAGCAGGAAGATGCACCCCAGCAGCATGTCGACATCCGTGCGCGCCTCATGCGCCATGCTCCAGAAGCCGTAACGCGACAAGTGAACCAGGTGGAATCCCCAGAAGCCGTGCCCCAGCAGCATCGGAATCTTGGTCGAGACGATGGCCACGATCATGTCGATGATCAGCGGAATGGCTGCGAGACGAGTCAGCAAGCCCACGGTGATCAGTGCTCCGCACACGATCTCGACGATGCCGACGAACGGACCGGTGAAGTTGGGCCACGGGATGCCGAATCCGGTGAAACGGCCGGCGCCCATGATCGCCGGAAACATCAGCTTCTGGATGCCTTCCGGGAAGAACACCACCAGGCCGACCAACAGGCGCACCAGTACGATCCAGTCTCTGTCGCGGGTGTCCAACCAAGCCCGCATGCTCGTCAGTTTCATGGTCGGCTCTCCTGCGCGGTCTGGTGAAACAGTTCGCCGAACAGTTCCTGGACCTTGCGCTTGGCACCCTTCAAGGCGCGGCGCCCTTGCGGAGTGATCCGATAGAAGCGGCGGTTCAACTTGCCGGTGGTGATCTGCGTGGAGGTGAGGTAGCCCTTCTTCTCCAGTCCGTGCAGGACGGGGTACAGCGTGCCGGGACTGAGCTGATAGCCGTGATGGGCCAGCTCGTCGATCATGGCTTGGCCGTAGATAGGGGCTTCCGCCGCGTGGTGCAGCAGATGCAAACGGATCAATCCGGCGTAGAGGTCTCGATCGTCCATCGTGACGAGAAGCTATCGAAAGACGATATCGTGTTCCGATAGAAAGGCAGCGTCAAGACAGGTGCGGATGGCTTGCCGTCCGCGTCGAAGCGGCCGGGGCGTCAGCCTGTGCCTTGCACGGCATGGCTGGCCCGACGCAGAACACCGAGTCCCGAGTGCAACAGCAGCAGCGCCAGGCCGAGCGCCACCAGTCGGTCAGGCCACGCGGCATCGAACATCCATACCCCGACGGCGGCAAGCAGCACAGAGAGATTCGCAGCGATGTCATTACGGGAACAGATCCACACCGAGGCCATGTTGAGGTCGTCATTCCGGTGTCGACGCAAGAGCATCAGGCACAGGCCATTGGCGGCGAGCCCCAGCAAACTGAAGCCGCCCATCCAGGTGAACAGCGGTTCGGCGGGATGCCAGAAACGCCAGCCCAGCTGGGCGAGCACCAACAACCCGGCTGCCACGATCAATCCACCCTTGATGCGGGCTACATGAGCCTTGGCCAGTGCGCTGCGTCCGACCGCCCAGAGACTGACGAGATAGGTCAGCGCATCGCCGAGGTAGTCGAAACTATCCGACAAGAGCGCCGACGAGTGGGATGCCATGGCGGCACCCACCATGACCACAAACGCGATGGCATTGATGACCAGCACCGCCTTCAGCACGCCCCGTTGACGGGATGCCAGTTGCGCCGCCGCTTCGCCACAACAGTCCGCACAATGGGTCACTCGATCACTTCTCCGTACTGGTGGGGTGCTCGTTGGAACAGCGTGTAGAGGAACTGCTGGGTGGTGCCGAACGGGGTTGCGTGGAACTCCAGCGTGCTGTCGATCAACGTGAAGCCGTCACCAAGTTCGCGAACAAGTCCCTCGGTATCGTAACGGACCGTATCCAGCCCGCTGCACTTCACCGGGCCCTGCGGACCGAACGTGGCCAGCACCGCGTGGCCGCCCGGCTTCAGGGCGCGGGTCAACTGCCGCAGGTAGCGTGCGCGCTGTTCCGCGTGGGTCAGGAAGTGGAACACGGCGCGGTCATGCCACAGGCCGTAGCGGGCCTGTTGCAACGGTTCGTCGAGCAGGTCAGCCGTCAGCCAGGTCACCCCGTCCGCCGCCTTGCCCAGGCGTTCGCGGGCGACATGCAGTGCCTCGGCGGAAATGTCGAGCACGTTGAGGTCGCGGTAGCCGCGTGCGAGCAGGTCGTCGACCAGGGTCGACGCGCCGCCGCCCACGTCGAGCACGGCGGTGTTGGGGTCGGGTGCGGCGCGCTCGATCAGCGCCAGTGAAATGTCCAGATGCGGGCGGTACCAGCTGACCGCATCCGACGCCTTGGTCTGGTAGACCGATTCCCAGTGCTGCTGGTTGTCGCCCATAAGATGCCTCTTCAGGAGTGGCGATGCCGGTGGTGGATGTCCGGAAAGTGCGCGTGGCTATGCACCAGCGGATCGTGCACATGCGGATGGGTGTGGGGCTCCTTGCCGTCCCACGGGAAGTCATGTGCGTGTTGGTGATGCTCGTCGTGGCGATGGCGATGATCGTGCGCCAGCGGCTCGTGCACGTGCTCGTGAGCATGACGCTCGCTGACATGCAGCCAAACACCCACAGCCATCAGCACTCCGGCCACCCAGAACGCAAGGCCTGGGTACTCAGTGAACAACAGCAACGACAGCGCGGCCCCGACAAAGGGCGCGGTCGAGAAATAGGCACCCGTACGCGCGGTGCCCAAGCCGCGCAAGGCGAGCACGAAAAGCACCAAACTCAAACCATAGCCAACAAAGCCGAGCAATCCTGTGGCCAACAAGGGCAGCGCGTTGGGAAAGCGGTAACCAAGGATCAGGGCAAGCACCACATTGATGGCGCCGGCCACGCCACCCTTGATCGCGGCGATCTGCATGGGATCGCCGCCGGCCACCTGCCGTGTCAAATTGTTGTCGATGGCCCAGCACAGGCAGGCACCGGTGATCGCCAAGGCACCCCAGGGAATGTCGGTGTTCGTCTGACGCTGCCAGGAAAGCAGCACGCTGCCGGCAATGATCGCCAGCATGCCGAGGAATACCCGGCGATCCACATTTTCGCGGAACACCACCCACGCAATGACCGCGGTCAGCACCCCTTCCAGATTGAGCAGCAACGAAGCGGTCGAAGCGGGTGTGCGTGTGAGCCCTACCATGAGAAGGATCGGGCCGAGTACACCGCCCGCCAGCACGGCGCCCGCCAGCCACGGGACATCGCGCCGGATCAACGGCGCTTCGGTCGGCGCCTGGTGGCGTACCTTGCGCAGCAGTATCCACAACGACAGCCCGATGCCTGAACCGGCGTACAGCAATCCCGCCAGCAGCAAAGGCGGAATCGTGCCGATAAGCAACTTGGCCAATGGCGTGCTCAGTCCGAAGAGAACGGCGGCGGCCAGTGCCTGCAGGATGCTTCGTGTTTGATCGGAGTTGGGTTGTTTCATGGTCCCATGATAGGGACGATGGTCGATAGATTGGGAAGAGGCGGTGCGCCATATTTGGCAAGCCAACCCCGAGGTGCAGGCCGCGCGGGCGGATATGGACGCGGCCCAGACCCGTGCGCCTTGTCCAAACGGGGGGCCGTCCAGTTGCGGAACCACCCAATGTCCGCTCCAGTGCATGTTCCACACGACCGCGAGATAGCGTGTCTCGTCGATGGGTACCGGATGCAAAATTCCATCATGCAAGCCTCCTGGGCGTCAGGAGGTTGTCTGGCCCATCGGATGATGAGCGTTGCGGCGGATCCGGCACCGTCAGATCGAGCCAGTCCAACGCGATGGTGGCGACTTCAGCGGCAAGCATGGTCCGGGTGTCGATGGCTGTATGGCCCTGTCCGCATGGACCGTATTTTTTCGAGCACGTGGCCTTGAACAGGCCGAGAGTCGGCGTGCCGCTGGCGACGGCCAGGTGCATCACGCCGCAATCCGCGCTGATGAAACCATCCATGTTCGCGATCACCGCGGCAAGGTGGCGCAGGTTGCGCGTGTAGTAACAAGGGAAATCTCCACCAAGCTGGCTTTGGCCATGTTCAGCCACCAGATCCACGATGCGAAGATCCGGTTGTCGGGCCAGCAGCGTGTGGATGAACTGCATCCACCAATCTGTGTCGTAACGTTTGTCGTCCGTGGCGTTGGCGAATATGCCGACGACAGCTGGGCCGACGACAGCTGACGTGCCATGCGATCGCTCCGTTTCGCCGAGGATTGCTGCCAGCGTCTGCCGGGCTTGCGTCATTTCAGCGTCCGATATCCGCAGATTGAGCGACGGAAAAGCTTGCCGGACCGCTCCCGCATACGCAGCGCGCAGCAGGAATACGCTGCGATGCGCCTGATGTTCTGGGCAAGGCATGGCGCGCAATGCCGCATGCCTGCTTCCATGCTCGTCCGGATATCCCAGCTTGAAACGTGCCCTGACGATGGCCAACAGCAAACGGCCGGACTGCGAGCCATAGCTGGCATCGATGGCCAGATCGTAGGTGTTGCCTCGTAGTTGTCGGAGCAAACGGGCGGTCGACCACAGATGCCGCGCGATTTTTCGCGGTAGCGAATAGATCGCACGAACCTGGAAGCGGTTGGCGAATAGGCTCTCCGCCGCACAGCCGCCGTTGACCATGTCGATCTCGGCACCGGGATACAGCGTCTCGATTTCCGTCAGCAGGGGACTGAGCAGAATGGTGTTGCCCAGGCGGTGATTGGGGCGGCAGACGAGCACGCGATGGATGCCGCGAACCGGTAGTTGGTCAGGTTCGCACAACTGTGCTTCGATGGATTTCAACAGACGCTGAAAGCAGAACGCAACGAGACAGCGCCGTAGGTGATTTCTGCGTTCGCCTGCGGCGGGTCCCGGCGGACCGTTGTTAGGCAATTGCGTCAAGTACGCCCACACCTCTGGAAATGCAGGGTGATGGCAGGCTATTTGCTGTGATCGCGGTACACGTCAATCCGCGTCGTTGTTGTCGAGCGAGTTTTCCAGCACCTTGCCGGTCTTCGCGTCGACACCAACCTCATGCGTGTTCTTGCCCGCCTTGATGTCGAACGAGTAGCGCAGTCCACTGCCGCCGGCCTCCTGCTCCAGTTCGCCGCTGACGATCCTACCGGGGAAGGTCTTCAACGCGATCCTGCGCGCCTGCATCATGCTGATTTTCGCTTGCGTGGCCGGCTGGGAAGGCGTCTGGGCCTGCGCGACCGTCACAAAGCCACACAGGGCGACCGGGAGGACGAGGATGATCGATTTGCGCATGTTTTTCTCCGGCGTGGATGATGAGGAACGCCGCGCGCGACGAGCATGCGGCGAGCTGTACCTGCACCCTACGTCGCCACACTTAGTCCGCCCTTATCGGCCGGCCATGACCACGGCTTTCAATCCAGCCCGCCAGATCTGCCACGAAAGGTGAAGGTGGACAACGCCTTCTCGACGAGCCACCAGCCTGCCGCCACCGGCAGGTCCTGGCTTGCGAACAGACAGCGTCGGGAACGCCTGCGCCGAGTCGGAGTACCCGAGGAAGCATGATGCTTAGGCGATCGCCTGACGCTGGCGTTGTAGCCGAAGAGCTTCCAACACTTTGGATGCCTCTCACCTTGAGGGTGTCCCTGCGCGGGTCATGCGCCGCATCCGCCAACCGATGCGGTTCCGTGTCAAGGTGGGGCGTCGAACGTATCATCTGGCTTGCGGATGACTTCACCGAACCCCCACCCAATCATGCGAATACTCGTTGCCGAAGATGAGGTCAAAGCCCGGCGCTACCTGGCTCGGGGCTTGGGAGAACAAGGCTACTCGGTCGAACTCGCCGAGGATGGCAACGTGGCGTTGACGTTGCTGCGTGAGCACGCCTTTGACGCGGCGGTGCTGGATGTAATGCTGCCGGGCCGCGATGGCTGGAGCATCGTGCAGACCATGCGTAGCGAGGCGATCCGTACCCCGGTGCTGTTTCTCACCGCGCGCGATCACGTGGAAGACCGCGTGCGCGGCTTCGAGATCGGCGCCAACGACTACTTGGTGAAACCCTTCGCTTTCGCCGAGCTGCTGGCGCGGCTGCGCAATCTGTTGCGCCAGGGCGAGCCGACGGGTGAAGCGGCGATGCTGCGCGTGGGACCGCTGCTGATCGACTCGCTGCGCCACCAAGTCACCCGAGACAGCCGGACACTTCAGCTCACGCCGAAGGAGTATGCCCTGCTGCTGCTACTGGTGCGGCACCGTGGACGAGTGCTGTCGCGCACGTTGATCGCCGAAAGTGTGTGGGGCATTTGCTTTGAATCACAAACGAACGTGGTCGACGTGGTGATCCGGCGTTTGCGCAGCAAGTTGGATGCGCCATTTGCTGCGCCGCTGCTGCACACCGTGCGCGGTGTCGGCTACATGCTGGACAGCCATGAGCATTGAACTGCCGTGGCGGCGGCGCTCGATCGGCGCGCGGCTGAGCTTGCTCTACACCCTCGTGGCGCTGACCGCCGTCGTCCTATTCGCCGGCATCACCGACTGGCGCCTGTCGACCAACTTTAGCGCCGAGCATCTGCGTTTCATGCAGGCCAAGGTGGCCGAGTTGCAGATGGACCTGAACGACGCCGAGGGCAAGCCGCAGGTGCTGCTGGGCGAGATCGCGAAGGAAACCGAGGGCACGCGCTTGCGTCAGTACGAGGCGCGCGTGCTCATCGGTGGGCACGTGCTAGGCGAGACGCCGGAGATGCGGCGCGAGCTGCCCGTTACGGTGTTCCCTCCCGCCACCGACGGCCTGCCGGCGGGGCCGCTGCAACCGCATCACGCGGACCAGTATATCTACATGCTGGCGACAGTGCGATTGACCCGCGTCAACGGCGACACACCACCGGAACTGCAGCTGGCATTGGACGTGACCCGCGACGCAGCGCTGCAGAACAGCCTGCGTCGCGCGCTGGCATTGGCGTTTCTGCTGCTGGTGCCGCTGCTGGCGTTTGCCGGGCGCTGGGTGGCGGCGCAGGGGTTGGCACCGCTCACGCGTATCGCCGGTGCCGCGCGCGCGATCACGCCAGTTGACCTCTCGGCCCGATTGCCACTGACACCGCCGTGGCCGGACGAGCTGCACGACTTGGTGCTGGTGTTCAACGCGATGCTGGCACGGATCGAGGAGGCGTTTTCACGACTGTCGCGCTTTTCGGTTGATCTGGCGCACGAGTTGCGCACGCCTCTGGCCAACCTCAGTGGCGAACTGGAGGTGTGCCTGATGCGCCCGCGCGACGCGGCAGATTATCGCACGGCGCTGGAGTCGGGCCTGGAAGAATGCCGGCGGCTCAATGGGCTGATCGAGAACCTGCTGTTCATGGCGCGCGCCGAGCACGCCGAGCAAGCCCTGCGCTGCGAGTGTTTCGATATAGCGCAAGCCTTTGCCTGGGTGACTGCCCAGCATGCCCCAAGCGCGACCGCTCGCGACATCCGCATTCGTCTGGACGGCGCCGCTACAACAGTGGCCGATCCGCTGTTGCTGCGGCAGGCGCTGGCGAATCTTCTGGGCAATGCCATACGCCATTCGCACGACGGTGGCGAGGTGCGGATCACGTTGCAGGAAGTGGCTTCCGGTGTCGACATCCGCGTGCAGGACGACGGCGAAGGCATCGAGGCGGCGCACCTGACGCACCTGTTCGATCGCTTTTACCAGGTGGACGCGGCGCGGCGTCGCGGCGTCGGCCAAGGCACCGGACTAGGGCTATCCATCGTGAAAACAATCGTCGAACTGCATGGCGGCACAGTGCGCGTGGAGAGTGTGCGCGGCCGCGGTACCAGCGTGACCATGCATGTGCCGTCGGCCCTGCAGATCCAGCCCGGCACATCAACTGGCACGCCATCGCCGACATCCGCGCACCTATGAAGCCAAACTTGGCCCATGTCGCGCATCGCGCGTTCAAGATCGGCATCGTCATCAAAGGGCTGGATGGCCTGTTGGAACTGGTGGGCGGCAGTGCGCTGCTGCTGACCGGTCGACCGGCGATTCATCACGCCGTGGCGCTGCTCACGCGGCAGGAGCTGATCGAGGATCCGCACGATGTCGTCGCCAATTACCTGCAGCACATGGCGCAGCAGCTCTCGCTGAGCACGCGGCATTTTGCGGGAATCTATCTGCTCGCGCATGGACTGGTGAAGATCGTGATGGTGGTGGGGTTGCTGCGTGGGCTGCGCTGGTCATACCCGATGGCGGTCGTGCTGATGACGACCTTCATGGGCTATCAGGGCTACCGGCAGCTCCATCAGCCTTCGTTGCTGCTTGGCCTACTCACCGTCATCGACGTCATCGTGACGTGCCTGATCGTGCGCGAGTGGCGGCATCTACCCGCCAAGACTCCGCCCATCGAATGACAGAAATGACATCCAACCGAGCGCGGTTCATCACGAACGTCCAACTATGCTCGCTGGATGAAAATCCATGCGTACGAGGCGATCACGCTAGCAGCGAAGACCCGAGGTGGTTCGAGTGCCAGTGCCGTGCGCACCGCACTCAGCGCGCTGCTGACGCTCAGCGTTGCCGCCTGCGCATCGGTTCCTAGTTCGCCCGTCCCCGACCTGCAGCATCAGGCACAGGCGCTGCAAACGCGTCGACTGGATGATCCAGGCTTGGTTGCCGCCGAGGCGCGTTTGCATCTGCCCACCTCCGCCGATGTGACATGGACGCCGGATCGCGTCACCGTGGCGGCCTGGTACTTCGACCCCACCTTGGCGCAGGCGCGCGACACAGCGCAGCGCGCCGAGGCCGACGCGGCGCTGGCCGCCCAGCGCGCCAACCCTACCCTGCAACTAAGCCCGGAAAAAGCCATTAGCGGCCTCGACGTCGCTTCGCCGTGGACGATCGGTGCATCGCTACTGCTGCCGCTGCTGCATCCCGGCGAGTCGGCTGCACGGCGTGACATCGCGGCCGCCCACACGGAACAGGCCCGTGATCGAGCGGCGCTGGCGGTCTGGCGGAGCCGCGCGCGCGCCGTGACAGCGCTGCGCGAGGTGCTGCTCGCGCGCCGTGCGCAGGCATTGGCTCAAACGGTCGCTATTGCCCAGGCCAGCTATCTCGATGGCGTGCGCCGGCGTGTGGCAGCCGGTGCCAGCAGTCGCGACGCGGAGCTGGCGGCGGAGCTGGCGGCGCAGGGCGCCGCTGCCGACCTGGCCAATCGCACAGCGCAGCGCATCGCGGCGGAACATGCCCTAGCCGGTGCGATCGGCGTACCGTGGTCGGCGCTGAATGGCGTGCCGTTGGTGTGGCCACAATTGGATGCGCCGCCCCCGCCAGCCGCGCTGCCAACGGGAGCGCTGGCCCAGGCGGCCGCCTGGAACCGACTCGACCTCGCCGCACTGCTGGCGCAGTACCGGGCCAGTGCAGCACGGCTGCGCTTGGCGGCGGGCACGCGGTATCCGACAACCGCGGTGGCACCGGGCTACATCTACGACCAAGGGCAGCGCAAGTTCGGGTTCGGTGTCGATATCGAACTGCCACTGTTCCACGGTGCCGGCGCGCGCATCCGCGCGGCGGCCGCCGCGTGCGATGAGGCTGCGGCGGCGGTACAAGCGCGACAGGCGCAGATTCTCAACGCCCTGGATGCTGCACGCGCCGATTACACCGCACGCTACGCCGCTTGGCAGCGTACGCTCGACGCGGCCGCCGCCGCCCACCAGACCGCGGCGCATGCTCGCGTGCAGCGTCGCGCCGGGCAGATGGATCGCGGGCGCGAAACGATCGCCGAGGTAGCCGCTGCGCACACCGACCTGGCCGCCGTCGATGCGCTTGGTGCCACGCTGAATGCACTCGGCCAACTGGAAGACGTGTTGCAGCGACCGCTATGGCCCGCTTCGACGCTGGCACCACCCTCGACAGCGAATCCGCTGCCATCCTCCTCACTAACCGAGACTGCCCATGCGCACTGATTCCGGTTGGCGTCGCGTCGCTTTCGTCAGCGCCTGCGCGGCCGTGCTGGCGCTGCGGATGCCATCCCTGCATGCCGCCACCGACACCGACGGCGGCGTGACGTTGCCCGCAGCCAGTGTCAACGCCAGTGGCATTACCACCGTCGCGCTGCAGGCAACGAAACAGACTACACAGGCACAGGCCATCGCCAGCGTAATGGATCCGCAACCGCTGCTGGCGCTGGCGGCGCAGTTGCAGGCCGCGCACGCCAAGGCAGTGGCCGCCGCGGTCGCCGCCCACAGCGCCAATGCCGAGGCCAAACGCTCGGCGGCGCTCTATCGCGATGGTGAAAATACCTCGCTGCAGCAGATGCAGGCGGCCGCCGCCGCGGCCGCACAGGCACAGGCGCAGGCGCAGATCGCACAGACGCAGGAGGTGGCGGTGCTCAGCAGCGCGCTAGCGCAGTGGGGGGCCTCCTTGGCAGCGCTGGCCGCGCGCGGACCGTCGGCGCTGGAAGACTATGCGGACGGCCAAAGTGCGCTGCTGGCCGTGGCCATGCCCGTGGATTCACCCGCACCGGCCGGCGACACCGTCGTATTGTCGCTGCCTGGCCGCAGCTCGCTGCCGGCCCATCTGATCGGAACCTCCCCGCGTGCCGATGCGGTTGTTCAGGGCGCGACCTTCTTCTATCGCGCCGACGGCGCCGGGTTGCGCACGGATCAGCGGCTGACGGCCACGGTGCCGCTGGCAGGCACCGCGCAGACCGGCGTGACGGTGCCGACGGCGGCGGTGATCTGGTACGCCGGTCAGCCATGGGCCTATGCCGAGACCGCAGCTGGCCACTACCAGCGGCGGCCGCTGAGTGTGGCGGCACGCAACGCCAGCGGCTGGTTCGAGGCGAGTGGCTTTCGCGCCGGCGAACGAATCGTGGTGCGGGGTGGCGAGTTGCTCCTCTCGCAGGAACTGTTGCCACCGCCCGGCGCGAAGCCCGCCGGAGGCGATGACGATGACGATTGAGGCCGGCCTGGTACCGGCCGATCGATCCACACCGCATCGCGCGGACATCGAGGTCTCGATCCACCGCGCGATTCCATCCTGCCGCGCCACAGGTACCGGCTCATGTTGAATGCGATTGTCGGTTTTGCGGTGCGCCTGCGCGGGGTCATGATCGCGCTGGCCGTGCTTGCGACGACCTACGGCGTGCTGGCGCTGGGGCGCGCCCGGCTCGACGTATTCCCGGAATTTGCACCGCCGCAGGCGATCGTGCAGACCGAGGTACCGGGCTTTGCCCCCAGCCAGGTCGAGACGCTGGTGACGCAGCCATTGGAGAACGCGCTGGCCGGTGCTGGCGAGCTGACCAGCATGCGCTCCAAATCGCTGCAGGGTCTGTCGATGATCACCCTCACGTTTCGCAACGGCGCCGATCTGCAGCGCGTACGCCAGACGGTGAGCGAACGGCTACAGCGGGTGGCCAGCACACTGCCCACCGGCGCACGCACACCAGTGCTGCTGCCGCTGTCGTCGTCATCAGGCATCGTGCTGACGATCGGCGTGACCTCGAAGAAACTGGACGCGCTGCAGCTGCGCACACTGGCCGACTGGACGCTCAAGCCGCAGTTGCTGTCCGTGCCCGGCGTGTCCGACGTCAGCGTCTTCGGCGGCGACCAGCGCCAGCTGCAGATCCAGGTCCACCCGCAGGCGCTGACACGCTATGGCCTGTCGATGCAGCAGGTGATGGCAGCGGCACGTCGTGCCACCGGCCAAGCCGGCGGCGGCTTTGTCGAGAACGCCAGCCAGCGCATCGTGCTGGCGCCCACCGGCCTGGCGACCACACCGGCGCAGATCGCCGAGGTGGCGCTGAAAACGCATCACGGCGCGGTGCTGCGGCTGGGTGACGTGGCCACGGTGAGCAACGCTGCGGCGCCGGCCGCTGGCGCGGCCACCATCATGGGCCAGCCCGGCGTGATGCTGGTGATCGCCGAGCAGTACGGGGCCGACACCGTACGCCTGACCCAGGCACTGGATGCGCGGCTGCAGTCGCTGAAACCCGCGCTCGCCGCGCAGCACGTGACGCTGTACCCGGCGTTGTTCCGCCCGGCCAACTTCATCGACGCGGCGGTCAGTCATCTGCGCGATGCGCTGCTGATCGGCGCGGCGCTAGTGCTGGCCGTGCTGTTCCTGTTCCTGCGCAACGCGCGGGCGGCGCTGATCTCGGCGGTGGCGATTCCGCTGTCGCTGCTGGCGGCGGTGGTGGTGCTGGAGCACTTCGGGCTGGGGCTGAACACGATGACCCTTGGCGGCTTGGCGATCGCCATCGGCGAAGTGGTGGACGACGCCATCATCGACGTGGAAAACATTGTGCGCCGGCTGCGCCTGAACCGGCTCGAAGCCGCGCCGCTGCCCGCCGCGCAGGTGGTGCTGGCGGCCTCGCTGGAGGTGCGCGGCGCGGTGATCTACGCCACCTTCATCGTGGCGCTGGTGTTCGTGCCGGTGATCACGCTATCCGGCGTGGCCGGCAGCCTGTTCGCGCCGCTGGGCATCGCCTACATCGCCGCGATCATGGCCTCGCTGGTAGTGGCGCTGACGGTGACGCCAGCGCTGGCGCTGACCCTGTTGCGTGGCACCGACGACGCGCCCGAGCCGGCGCTGCAGCAGCGCATCAAGCAGCGCTACGCCAGCCTGCTGGCACGCGTCGAACGGCATCCGCGCGCGCTGCCGATCGGGGTGGCGGTGGTTTGTGTGGTGGCGCTAGCGGTGTTGCCGTTCCTGCGGGGCAACTTTCTGCCGCAACTGCGTGAAGGTCACTACATCGTGCATATGCGACTGGCGCCGGGCGCTTCGCTGCAGGCCTCGCAGGATCTGGGGACGCGTGTCAGCCAAGCGCTACTGGCGGTACCGGGCGTACGCTCGGTGGCGCAGCGTACCGGCCGCAGCGCGCGCGTGGTCGATCCATCCCCGATCTTCGCCACCGAGTTCGAGGTGGATCTGAAGCCGCTCTCCGGCTCCGGCCAACAGCGTGTACTCGACGGCATTCAGCAGGCACTGAAACCGTTCGTGGGCGGCGCGTTTTCGGTCAATACCTTTCTGACCGAACGCATCCACGAAACCCTGTCCGGCTACACCGCGCCGGTGGTGGTGAAGATCTATGGCAACCAGCTCGATCAGCTCGACCGCTTGGCGCAGCAGTCGGCCACGGTACTGTCCCGCCTGCCAGGCGCCGCGAACGTGCAGGTGCAGGCGGCGCAGGGCGAGCCACAGCTGTCGATCCGTCTGCGCCAGGACGTGCTGTCGCGCGACGGCATCGCCCCAGCCGATGTGCTCGACACCCTGCAGGCCGCGTACGCCGGCACGCGGGTGGGCCAGGTGCTGGACGGCAACCGTGTGTTCGACGTCGAGGTAATCCTTCCGCCATCGCTGCGACTGGATCCGGCCAGTGTGGGGGCACTCCCGATCAGTGCACCCGACGGGCGCCAGTGGCCGCTGTCGGCACTGACCGATCTGACGATGAGCCAGGGGCGCGTGATGGTGCTGCACGAAGACGGCCAACGCGTGCAGGTGGTCACGGTGAATCTGCGCGGGGCCAACGCCGCGACGTTCACGCGCCAGGCGCAGCAGGCGCTGGCGCATGACATCACGTGGCCACCCGGCACCTATCCAGTGTTCGGCGGCGATGCGGCCGCGCAGTCGGCGGCGACCAACCAGTTGCTGGCGCACGCCGCGCTGGCGCTGGCCGGGGTGATTGTGCTGCTCTATCTGGCCCTGCGCAGCCTGCGTTCGGTGACGCTGGTGCTGGTCAATCTGCCGTTCGCGCTGGTCGGCGGCGTGGCGGTAGCGCTGCTGATGGGTGGCACGCTGAGCTTGGGCGGACTGGTCGGTTTCGTCACCCTGTTCGGCATCAGCGTGCGCAACTCGATCATGTTGGTGTCGCACTACCGCCATCTGGTTGAGGTCGAAGGCCTGCCATGGAACATGGACACCGCGCAACGCGGCGCCGCCGAGCGGCTAGTGCCGATTCTGATGACGGCGCTGGTGACCGCACTCGGGCTGTTGCCGCTGGCCCTCACGGCCGGCGCGCCGGGCAACGAGATCGAGGGCGCGATGGCCGCGGTGATCTTGGGCGGACTGCTGACCTCGACAATCCTCAACCTGCTGGTGCTGCCGGTGATGGCCGTACGCTGGCTCCATTTTGCCCCAGCGACGCCGTGAGGCAGACGTGCGCGTTGGCGGTTGCGCGTTCAGCTCGATTTGGTGGCGTTTCGACGCGTGGACTTACAAACTTCGCTGTGAACAAGCCTTCTACGGAAGAAAATCCCTATGCCTGTCAGCTATGTCACCGAGGAGCAGCGCGACAGCTATGGCCGATACAACGGCGAACCGTCTAGCGACGAGCTGGCACGCTATTTCCATCTCGACGATGCTGACCGCGCGTACATCGCGCGCAAGCGCGGCCATGCCAATCGCTTGGGCATCGCGCTGCAGCTTACGACACTCCGATACCTGGGAACATTCCTCGACGATCCGCTGGATCTGCCGCCACTGGTGCTATCCATCGTTGCTAGACAGTTGGGTATTACGGACACAGATCCCTCTCTCGATGACTACCGGACTGGTGAACTCAGGTGGGATCATCAGCGCGATATTTGTCGTCAGTATGGCTTCGTCGAAATCACCAAACCGCCCATCGGCTTTCGGTTGGGGCGCTGGCTGTATGCGTTGTGCTGGACGGGAACGGAGCGGCCCAGCGCTCTATTCGAGCGAGCCACAACATGGCTCCTGACGCACAAGGTACTGCTCCCCGGTCGCAGCACGCTCGAACGATTTGTCGCGAGTATAAAAAGTCGCGCCGAAGAGCGTCTATGGCGCCGTCTGGGTACCCGGCTCTCGGATGCGCAGCATGAGCGTCTGGAACAGTTGCTGGCCGTGCCGACTGGCAGCCGCTATTCGCTTCTGGATCAATTGCGCTCAGGCCCCACCCGAGTCAGTGGCCCATCGCTCATTCAAACGCTGATGCGGCTTCGGGAGGTTCGGGAGCTCGGGATCGACCTACCCACCGTGTCGCATCTTCCGGCTAGTCGCGTCACAGCGCTGGCCCGCTTTGCGGGGGCCGCCAAAGCCAGCGCGGTGAGCCGCTTGCCCGAAGTACGTCGCCTCGCGACCCTTGTGGCATTCGTGCACTGCCTGGAAGCCACCGCACATGATGACGCCGTCGAAGTCCTTGAGATGCTGCTGCGGGATGTCTTTGCCACGGCACGAAAGGAAGACCGGAAAACGCGCTTGCGCACGCTGAAAGACCTCGATCGTGCAGCCACACTGCTGGCTGATGCCTGCCAAGTGGTGTTGGATACCTCGCTCCCTGACAAGACGCTGCGCAAGACCTTGTTCGCCAAGGTGCCTCGCGACATCCTCGCCCAGGCCCTTCAGGAAGTGAGTAACCTGGTGCGACCACCCGACGATGTCTTTTACAGCGAGCTGAGTGAGCGCTATCGGCGCATCCGTCGCTTTCTACCCTTTGTCTTGGAGAACCTGCGCTTTGGGGCGAGCCCCGCAGGTGAGGCCGTGGTCGCCGCCTATGAATGGCTTCGCTCGCACCCCGGGCGATTCAAGGCCGACGATGATGTCCCGCGCGATGTCATTCGCAAGCGCTGGCAGCGCTACGCGATTCGCGACGACGACACCATCGATCACCGTGCTTACACTTTCTGCGTGCTCGATGAATTGCATACATCATTGCGCCGACGCGATGTGTTCGTCACACCCAGTTGGAAGTATGCCGACCCGCGTGCAGGCTTGTTGAGCGGCAACGAGTGGGAGACAGCGCGCCCTATCATTTGCCGCACGCTCAGCTTGTCTCCGACGCCCTCATCGGCACTGGTCGCGATCACCAAAGAACTGGACGATACCTATCGCGCAGTAGTGTCCCGACTCCCGGACAATCCTGCGGTACGCTTCGAAGGCGAGAACGATCTGGTCGTCAGCTCCCTCGACAAGCTCGAAGAACCAGCGTCTTTGCTGGCCTTGCGTGCTGCGGTTAATGAGCGTCTGCCACGCGTGGACATTGAAGAGGTATTGCTGGAGATTGCGGCCCGTACCGGTTTCACCGATGCGTTCACCCATCTCACCGAGCGGTCTGCTCGTGCTGCGGATCTTCCGATTAGCCTCTGTGCCGTACTGCTGGCTGAGGCGAGCAACACGGGCTTCGAACCCCTCGTTCGTGCTGACATCGCCGCCCTGAAACGATCACGTCTGTCGTGGGTCGACCAAAACTACCTCCGCAACGACACCCTGGTCTCGGCAAATGCCATCCTGGTGGCGGCCCAGAACCGGTCGGCGCTGGCCCATCAGTGGGGCGGTGGCGACGTGGCGTCAGCCGACGGCATGCGTTTCGTCGTTCCCGTGCGTACCGTGCATGCGGCCCCCAATCCGAAGTATTTTGGCCGGGAACGCGGCATCACTTGGTATAACCTGATCTCCGACCAGTTCAGCGGCCTCAATCACATCGCCGTACCGGGCACGCTGCGCGACAGCTTGATCTTGCTGGGCGTGGTGCTCGAACAGCCTACCGAATTGCAGCCAACCCAAATCATGACCGACACCGGCGCGTACAGCGACGTGGTGTTCGGGTTGTTCCGACTCCTGGGGTACCGGTTCTGTCCTCGATTGGCTGACGTCGGCGGCACGCGATTCTGGCGCATCGATCCCGAAGCCGATTACGGCGCCCTTAATGCCGTTGCCCGCCAGCGGGTGAAATTGTCATTGATCGAGGAGCAGTGGGACGACATCCTGCGACTGGTGGGCTCGCTGAAACTGGGTCGTGTGCCGGCCAACGGCATCATGCGAACCTTGCAGATCGGCGACCGTCCGACCCGTCTGGCCCAGGCCTTGGCTGAGTTCGGAAGGATCGAAAAGACCCTGCACACGCTGACCTATATCGATGATGAAGCAAAGCGACGTAGCACGTTGACCCAACTCAACCGTGGCGAAGGGCGCCACAGTGTGGCGCGCGCCATTTTTCACGGGAAACGCGGCGAACTACGGCAGCGCTACCAAGAAGGTCAGGAAGATCAACTGGGCGCGCTCGGCCTAGTGCTCAACATCGTTGTCTTGTGGAACACCATCTATATGGAGGCTGCATTGGAACAGTTACGTCAAGAAGGTTTTCCCGTGCGCGATGAAGATGTCGCGCGACTCTCGCCGCTTACCCATGACCACATCAACATGCACGGTCGATATTCCTTTGCCGTACCCGAAGCAGTTGCGCGCGGGGAACTGCGCCCGCTACGGGATCCTGATGATAGGGAAGGCGATTGAGAAGGGGCTGCCTCGGGAGGCGCGCTCCGCTATCCATATGGTTTCTATGGATAAATTGACCTTATCCCGGTTTTTCGTTCCATTGCTCCCCAAACCCCAACCAGACGCAGAGCACCTTCATCGCCCATGCGGTAATCACGCACCCATACGGCCACGCTGCCATCCTTCTGCTTCGTGAGCCGCATCGAACTCTCAGGCCAGATTGCCTGCGACGCGCCGGCGGAAGTGGCAGATGCGGCACTGGACGGTCCCGACTCACTCGTGGCGACCTGAACCTCTGTGTTCAGGAGGACGCTCGACGCTTCTACCCATTGAGTCCACGCGGACGCGGGAGCCGGCCTGTCCACCGGCACGTGCAATTCTTCGAATAAGTGCGCTGAGGTCTCACCCAAGCTGCTCTGTACTGCCAGGGCGGCAGTATCGACCGAGACTGCAGGGGTCGAATTCTCCACGGCAACCAACTCCGAGAGGTAAGTGCTTGCCAGAAGATGCACCCCAAACACTCGGGATACCCGCAAGGCCTCGGTGACCCCGGTGGGCTGAACCACGGCGCCCATTTGTTCCTGGGTGGCTATCCATTCAGCTGATCCATCGGCCCCAGCACCTGCGTTGTATGCCACTTGAGGAATTTCGGTTCTCTGCTGACCAATTTCTCCAAGGAGCCGAGGTTCTTCCGTTTTCTTGATCACTGGCGCCTCTGCGGCCAGACGCCCAGCAGGTACCGAAGGAGCAGGAATGATGGCGCCTGGAGCTTGCGGGTCTGACGTGGCAGCCGCCTCCAGGCTTGGTGATCCCGGATGCGCTATCGACGTTCCGATCAAGCCGAGCTGCACCGCAGGCCCGTCGACCAAGGATAATTTTCCCGCCAGGAACGCTACGGATGTGGAGTCACTTGGTGCAGGTGCTACGCCCGTCTGAACAGCAAATCGATTCTCGGCAGGCTGAATCGTCACCTGAATGGAACCCTGTGCCGCGGCCATGTGAAGTTGTGGCTGTGGCAGTGGTGCGCCGCCCGGATTCGGATGATGATCCAGGTTGCTTCGTCCCTCCTTGCGCAACTCGTCGGCAAAGTCACGAACAGGTAACCGCTCGGATTGATGCTGGCGAAGGTCAGCCGAAGTGTCGAGATGACGAATGGTCTTCATCGTTTTGCGCTCTCAAGCCAGAGTTCGACGGCATCTTCCTGGCGGCGGGCGGAAAGCTTGAGCTCGATCTCATCATCGATTTCCCCGACCTTGCCGTGGATCTTTTCGCGATATCGCTTCGCCATAACTGAAGCACTCGCTCGCTCGCTGCAGACCTTCTCGGCCGCAGCAAGCTCACTCGAAGCCGATTGCAATCTCTCAGCCAGTGTTTCATCCAGCTCTGAAAGCAGCTCGTAGCGGCCGATGTCGAGGGTGGAGTCCCCACCCACGGCCCCGATTCGGCTCGCCATCAGAATCGCCTCCCTGGCAAGGCCAATTTCCGTGCAGCGATTCCGATGCGTTCGCTCATGGTTTGAGGCCTAGGCATGCGCTTGGGAAGCCCGGATTTCGCGCACGCGGGCCACACGCAACAAAACCTGGTACGCATGCAGTCGTGGCCCACTCATGAGTGCTCTCCCGGCCCAACGACGGCACGCAGCAGGTTCATGCTTTCATTGCGCGTCGACCATTGCCCCGGCGGCTGGCGCAGACACTCGACGATGCGCGGATAGAGGAGGATGGCTTCGTCCAGTGAAGGGTTTGCGCCAACCTGATAGGCGCCCATATCGACCAGATCGCGGGAGGCCTCGTACGTCGACATGACGGCTCTGACGCGCTGGATGACCTCGATCTCCTCATTACCAGCCACGCTGGACACGAGACGACTGACGCTCGACAACACGTCAATCGCGGGAAGTTGGCCGCGCGACGCCAGATCTCGCGAAAGCACGATGTGACCATCAAGGATGGCACGCATGTGATCCGCCACCGGCTCATTCATGTCATCTCCCTCGACAAGCACGCTGTAGATCGCCGAAATCGAGCCGCCATCTCGCACCCGGCCGCCCCTTTCGAGGATTTGCGGAAGAAGATTGAACACGGAGGGCGGATAGCCGCGG
>JAJXYE010000161.1 GCA_021780735.1 Pseudomonadota bacterium
TCTTTGTCATCCTGAGCACCGCGAAGGATCTGCCCTACGAAGGCCATCCCCCTTCACTGTCATCCTGAGCGCAGCGAAGGATCTTCCCCGCGAATGATCCCCCGCCGCCGCGGCCGGCGGCGCGCTGCGCAAGCTACTGCACGGACCGCAGTCCGACGTCCGTTTCCGACCCGGCGGCGGCACCCATCAGGGCTCCCGGTCGCGGATCGCCTCGTCGGGCTGCACGGCCACCCTGCCACGGAGAGCATGCAGCCGGCTGCGCAGCATCGCGAAAGTCGACACGGCACGCTCGCGCCGCATGCTGAAGGCGGCGTAAGCAAGGGTCATGACGACGAAGACCCAGACCATGACTAGCGGCGGCGCCTGCGCGGCCAGCGCGAGAATCGCCAGCAGCGCAATACCCAGCGAGGCCGCGAACAACAGCAGGGTGACGCGGTCGGCCGCGAAACCGGCATCGAGCAGCAGGTGGTGCAAGTGATCGCGATCGGCATGAAACGGCGAGTGGCCCTTGCTGGCGCGACGCGTCATCAAGGCCAGACAATCGATCAGCGGAATGGCAATCAGCCAGGGCGCGACCACCGGATTGACCGGGTACGCCGGATTCTGGGTCAGCCGGTACAGAAACCAGGCGAGCGTGTAGCCGAGCATGGCACTGCCGCCATTGCCAAGAAACAGTCGCGCGCGCGATTGCCACGGAAAGCGCATGTTGAAAAACATGAAGACCGTGATCGCGCTGACCACGATCAGCGCGCGCGAGGCGAGAATTTCGTTGCCGGCGTCCCATCCGAGCGCGGCCACGGCGCACAGGGCGAGCAGCACCTGCGACCCGGCCAGTCCGTCAACCCCGTCGCACATGTTGACGGCGTTGATCAGCCCCACCGTGGCAAACACGGTAAAGGGCGCCGAAAACGCACCGAGCGCCAGCGGCTGCCCGGTGAAAAATCCGGGAATGTGCTCGACCCGCGGTCCGCCATCCCCCAGGTACACCATCACCAGGCCGGCGACGATCTGCGCCAGCACCCGGTACCACCAGCGCAGATCTTGGAGGTCATCGAGCAGGCCGACGGCCAGCAGCAGACCGGCGCCGACGAGGTAGGCGGTCGGGATCGGCTGGTGGCGCAGCAGAAAGCCGGTTGACACCGCGATCCCGGCAAAGATGCCCAAGCCGCCGCACACGGGTGTCGCGACGCCATGATCCTTGCGGCCACGCGGATGGTCCATCCAGCCGACGCGAAGGGCCACGGGTTGCAGTACCGCCATCGCGAGCAGCGTGACCACCGCCGACATCGCCCATGCAGCCGCATGGGCCTCGCACACGAGATTCCCTGCCATGGCTCCCCCTGAGAGCGTCCATTCCAGCGCGCGCCACTGCAGCGACAAGCCGTCAGCAGCACCTGATTGGCCCCTGAAAATACACCCGGCAGACGACGTTTGTGAAGATCAACAGACTTACGATGTCATCGCAGAATGCCGGCGGCTGAAATCAGGATGTCAGCCATCAGGAACCATCCGAACAAGCTGTCATCCCGGCGCACGCCGGGATCCATGGCTGCTGCAAGGTATGGAAGAGCCAAGATGGCGTGCGGCTCCTGCCGCACGCCCTTCGGGCCATTCGCTACGTGAATGTTCGCTTCGACGTCCCGCCTCCGCAGTCCGGCTTTCGCCGGAATGACGAACTAAGGACTTGATCAGGACTTCCCTAGCCCAGAAATAATCTTCTGAACGGCTCCGGAAGAAGAGTATTCCCTGGCCGCCAGTGCACGGCCACGACTTGCCATCTGTTCCCGCAGCCTCGGCGTGTTCAGCAGCTTTTCCGCCATCTGACACAACGCCTCCTCGGAAGCATCGGTGCAGACGTAACCTACGCCTTCGGCATGAATCACCTGCTCAAGGTCGTTCCCTGCATTGATGCGCGCCAGCACGGGCAATCCGGCGCGCAGGTAGGCCAGGAATTTGCCCGGAATGTTGTGCGTGGTGTGCCGCGGATCGAGCGCGATCATCCCGACATGGCATTGCGCCAGCAATCCCGGAATCTCGTTCGAGTCGATCTCTCCCATGAACAGAACATGCCGCAATTCGTGAAGGGCCGAATACTCACGCAGGCGTACTGCCTCGGTGCCGCGACCTACGAACAGAAACCCGACATCACGGCGATCACGCAATTCGAACGCCAGTTGCAACAAATAATCCATGCCTTGCGCTACACCCATGTTCCCGGCATAGACAAAGATTGTCTTGCCAGCGAGGGCTGTCGCAGCCAGTGAAATACTGGAACGGCGGACGCTCGGTTCCGACAGCCAGTTGTTCAGCACTTCGATGCGCGCATTGCCTCTGGCGGCCATCGTCTTGACGAGGGGAACATTCCCTGGCGTCTGCACTCCGATGACGTCGGCAACCCCGTACTGGTAACGCTCGATCCGTTTGAAGAACCGATACACGAGCCCGCGCCGCAAGATGCCTGCATCGACGGCCCAGTCAGGGAACAGGTCGCGCAGGATCAGATAGCCCTTGATCCCGAGGCGCCGCTTCAGCAGGCGCACCATGGGCCCGAGGAAGATCGTCGGCGAATACCAGACCACTCCATCCCACGATTCTCCGGCCAAGGGGCTGTTCGACAGACCTCTGAGCAAAAACAAAGGCAGCAGCAACTCTGCCAATGCACGACGCACATGGCCCACGTCCTTCGTGCGCAGCGCCTTGACACGCAGCACCTCGACGCCATCCAGGTCTTCGATGATCCAGGCACGATCAAGGTCCGGTGCCGGCACCACGGCGGTCGGCCGGTGGCCTTGCCTCACGAACTCAAGCGCCAGGTCGTGCATTTGCAGGGCCGCCGAGATGCGCGCCGGTACGTAGGTGTCGACGAGGATCAGCAGGCGCACGGGAGCCGTGCCATGCCGGAAACAGGCGGGTGCAGCTTTCTCACGGCTTTTTCCAGACGATCCGGTTCACGTAATCCACGTAGCTGTGGATGATGCGCACAACCTTCTCGGCGACATTCGGCATGCTGTAATCCGCGACTTGCCTGAGCAGGCGCTGCGCGCCCGCCGGCTGCGACTCCAGGACAGCCAGCGCCTGTAGTACGCGCTCCAGGCGCATACCGACCATCATCACGGCAGCTTCATCCATGCCCTCGGGGCGCTCATGCGCCTCACGCAGATTCAGTGCGCGGAAATTGAGAATGGACGCCTCTTCACTAATTGTGCCGCTGTCCGAAAGCACCGCCTTGGACGAGATCTGCAACTGCACATAGTCGGAAAAGCCAAGCGGCTTCAGCAGCCGTATGCGCTGATCCAGCTCATAGCCCATGCTGTCGAAGCGCTTGCGCGTACGCGGATGGGTTGACACGATGATCGGCAGGTCATAGTGCTCGGCGAGCGCGTTCAACAGCTCGATCAGCCGGCTGCAGTTGGCATCGGACTCGACGTTCTCTTCCCGGTGTGCACTGACCACGAAATAGCGTCCCTGCCGCAAACCGTGCCGTGCCAGCACATCGGATGCCTGAATGCGATCCATGTAATAGCCAAGCACCTCGCACATCGGGCTGCCTGTCTTGATCACCATGTCCGGCGGCAATCCTTCGCGCAGCAGGTATTCGCGCGCGATGTCGCTGTAGGTCAGGTTGATATCCGCCGTGTGATCGACGATGCGCCGGTTGATCTCCTCCGGAACGCGCATGTCGAAGCAACGGTTGCCTGCCTCCATGTGGAATGTCGGGATCATGCGGCGTTTGGCCGGAATCACCGCCAGACAACTGTTGGTGTCGCCCAGCACCAGCACCGCATCGGGCTGTACCGCGGCCAGTGCCCGATCCGCGGCAATGATCACCTTGCCGATGGTCTCCGCCCCGGTGGCGCCGGCCACCTCCAGGAAGTGATCTGGCTTGCGGATGCCAAGGTCGTCGAAAAAAATGCCGTTGAGTTCGTAGTCGTAATTCTGTCCGGTATGGATCAGCACGTGCTCGCAATGCTCGTCGAGCTTGGCGATGACCCGCGACAACCGGATGATCTCCGGCCGCGTGCCCACTACCGTGGCCACTTTCAGCTTCTTCATCGGTATACCTTGCAGGCGATGGTGTCGGGATGCTCGCGGTCGAAGATCTCGTTGGCCCACAGCATCACCACCATGTCCTCATCACCCGTGTTGGTAATGTCATGCGCCCAGCCGGGGATGGTCTCGACGATCACAGGTTGCTCGCCGCAAGTCTCCAGCTCGTGCTTCTCATCGGTAAGTATGTGACGGAAGCGGAACCGCGCTTGCCCCTTGATGACCAGAAACTTCTCGGTCTTGCTGTGATGGTAATGCTCGCCCCGGGTCACGCCCGGATGCGCGGTGAAGAACGAGAACTGACCAGAATCCCTGGTCTTCAGCATCTCCACGAAAACCCCGCGCGGGTCGCCGTATTTCGGCACGCTGTAGCTGAAGGCTTCAGTGGGCAGGTAGCTGACATAGGTTGCATACAGCGCCCGCACCAATCCCTCGCCCACGCGCTCCGTAACCAGGCTGCGACGCACCTGGCCAAAGGCCTCGATCTGCGTGACCAGTTCACCCACCGTGCTGGAATAGACCGGTCCGGCTTCTAGCAGGGCCGTGCCCTGCGGTGGTGTTTCAAGGAAGCGCAGTAGCGCGGTCACCACATCGTCCACGTACACCAGCCGCATGTTCGCAGCAGGATCGTCAATGCGAATCGGCAGTCCGCGCGCGGTGTGATGGCAGAACGTCGCCACCACCGAGTTGTAGCTTGGCCGGCACCATTTGCCGAATACGTTGGCCAGTCGGTACAGCCCGACGCTCGCGCCGGATTGCGCGGCGTAGTCGGTCAGATGCTGCTCGGCCGCGCACTTGCTTTGTCCATACGGATTGTCGCGCTCGGCCTGGATCGAGGAGGCGAAGGCCACCGGCACGGCGCGTCCATCGGTTCGCAACAGCTCGCACAGCCGAGCGGTGAAGCCGGTATTGCCTGTCGCGAACTCGGCAGGATCCTGCGGCCGGTTCACACCAGCCAGGTGCACCACGGCGTCGGCCTGCGCGACTGATTTCACCAATTCCGCTGCGGTCGTGGCGCGCGTCACCGGCAGCACCTCGAGGCCATCACGCTCGGATAACGCCACTCGCAGGTTCTTGCCAATGAAGCCGTCGACGCCGGTAATCATGACTTTCATGGCTCAGTCCACTGGCTTGGCAGCACGGCCGGCCATCAGGTCACGAATGAAGTCCAGTTTCAGCAACAGCGCCTTCATGCCCTGCACGTCCAGCCGCTCGGTATTGTGCGAGGTGTAATCCTCGCTGCCGCTGATCCGTGTTTCGCCTTGCTCCACATACTTG
>JAJXYE010000365.1 GCA_021780735.1 Pseudomonadota bacterium
GCGATGGTTTGCTGTCCGCCATGACCTTCGGCATACGTTGCGCACGGGGTTCCCGGTCTAGCATCGGTTCCCTGGCCCGTTGGCTGATGGCGTTTCCGGCGTGGATTGCGCCCGCCCGGAAGGCCTTGTCCGGCCCGATCACCTGTTCCGGCGGGCATGTCCTGCGCAACGTCCCCTCAATCTCATTCCGCCCGGAGCACCGCTTGAAACTTTCCCGTACCACCTGCGCGCTGGCCGTCGTCGCCTTCGGTCTGGCCGGCAGCAATGTGTTCGCTGATGTCCCTGCGCCGCAGGATGTGCCCTTTCAGGGCAGCTTGAAGATTGCGGTGGACGCCACCGATGTGGCCCACCGCATCTTCCGCGTGCATGAGGTGATCCCGGCCCGGCCGGGCCCGCTGACCCTGCTCTACCCGCAGTGGATCCCCGGCAACCACTCGCCGACCGGCCCGATCGACAAGCTGGCCGGTCTGACGCTGAGTGCCGACGGCAAACCGCTGGCGTGGAAGCGTGATCCGCTGAACGTCTATGCCTTCCACGTCGAGGTGCCGCAGGGCGCGTCCGCCGTGGTGGCGACCTTCCAGTTCCTGTCGCCGCAGGATCGCCAGCAGGGCCGCGTGGTGATGACCCCGGAGATGCTCAACCTGCAGTGGAACACGGTGTCGCTGTACCCGGCCGGCTACGACGCGAAGCGCATCCATGCCGAGGCGAGCGTGACCTACCCGGCCGGCTGGCAGTCCGCCACGGCGCTGGATGTCGCCTCGCGCGACGGCAACACGGTCAACTACCAGCCGATCAGCTACAACAACCTCGTCGATTCACCGATCTACGCCGGCAGGTATTTCAAGCGGGTCGATCTGGATCCCGGTGCCAAGGCGCCGGTGCACCTGGACATCGTTGCCGATGCGCCGAAGGACCTGCAGATCACCCCGGCACAGCTGCAGATCCATCGCAACCTGGTGCAGCAGATGTACAAGCTGTACGGCGCGCACCATTACAACCACTACGACTTCCTGCTCTCGTTGAGCGACAAGATGAGCGGCAACGGTCTGGAGCACCACCGTTCCAGCGAGGACGGGGTGGGCCCGGGCTACTTCACCGATTGGGCCAAGGACTGGCTGGTCCGAGACCTGCTGGCGCACGAGTACAACCATTCCTGGGATGGCAAGTACCGTCGCGGCGCCGACCTGACCACGCCCAACTTCAATGTACCGATGCAGGACAGCCTGCTGTGGGTGTATGAGGGCCAGACCCAGTTCTGGGGCAATGTGATGGCCGCGCGCTCGGGCCTGGTCAGTGCCGACCAGGCGCGCGAACTGCTGGCCAGTGTCGCCGCTACCTACGACCGCGGCCGCCCCGGCCTGGCCAGCTGGCGCAACGTGCAGGACACCACCAATGACCCGATCATCGCCCAGCGCGCACCGCTGCCCTACCGCAACTACCAGTCCAGCGAGGACTACTACTCGGCCGGCCAGCTGATCTGGCTCGACGTCGACGGCAAACTGCGCGAGCTCAGCCACGGCAAGCGCAGCATGGACGATTTCGCCAGGGCCTTCTTCGGCATGGACAACGGCCAATGGCAGGTCAATACCTACACCTTCGATGACGTGGTCAAGACGCTGGACGCCATCCAGCCCTATGACTGGGCCGGCTATCTGCGCCAGCGTCTGGACGGCCACGGCCCGCTGATCGGCGGCCTGGAGTCACACGGCTGGAAACTGGTCTATACCGACAAGCCGTCGGCCGCGGTCAAGGCGATCGAGGCTCGTCGCCACTTTGCCGACCTGACCTATTCGCTGGGCCTGTCGATCGGCAAGGGCGGCGGCATCGGCGATGTGCTGTGGGACGGCCCGGCGTTCAAGGCCGGCATATCGCCGGGCATGACGGTGATCGCAGTCAACGGCCATGATTACGACGCCGACGGGCTCAAGGACGCGATCACCGCCGCGGCCAGCGACCACAGCCAGGCGATCGAACTGCTGGTGAAGAACTTCAACGAGTACAAGACCGTGCGCATCGACTACCACGGCGGGCTGAAGTACCCGCACCTGATCCGCGACAAGAGCAGGCCCGACACCCTGGCGAAGCTGCTCAAGCCGCGCACATAGAAGCCAGGCGCCCTTCGCGTTTGCCCCCTCTCCCGCTGGGGAGAGGGTTGGGTTGAGGGGTGGGTGCTCGCGGGACACTTGCCCGGCAGGGAACCGGGTGACGCATCCGGCGCAACCGCTCCCCGCAAAACATCGAGGCTGCACCACCTGCCCGCCACGCCGAACTCCGCTATACTGCGCTCCCCCGCGGTGATGGCCTCCGGCCACACCGCGCGCGGCCACACAATGCGCCTGTAGCTCAGCTGGATAGAGTACCGCCCTCCGAAGGCGGTGGTCGTGGGTTCGAATCCCGCCGGGCGCACCAATTTCTGCAACCCATCCGCCGGTGGCGCCGCTTGCCGGCGAGCCCGCTCTTGCCGGTCTGATCCTGCGGCAGTGCAGCGAGCCTGCACCCGTCCAGTCGTAGTAGCGTCTCCCGCCAGCGCGCAGGCCGTTTGCGGGTTGATCGGGGAAGGACGTTGCAGCTGGCGGTGGGTCAGGCGGGCGAAGCCCGCGGGACATGCTGCGGTCATGCGCGGTTGGCAACATGTTCGACCAGATGTGTCCGGAGCGGGCCGGACAACTGCCATCGAGACGTCAGGGGAAGTGCATGTCGAATTCAGGAGCAGACGCAGCTGTGCTGCTGTCACGCCGTACCTTGCTGTTCTGTGCCATCCAGTGCCTGCTGCTCGCGCCGCTGGCGGCGCGGGCGCAGGATCAGGCGCAAGCCCCCGTTCCCCCGGCATCCGATCCGCCGGCGACGGCGGCCAGCGCAGTCACCCTCAACCGCATCGTGGTGACCGCGCAGAAGCGCGAGCAGCAGGAGAAGGATGTGCCGATCGCGATCTCGGCATTCTCCGGCGACTTCCTGAAGAAACTGGGTATCACCCGCATGGACGACCTCGGCCGTTATACGCCGGGTGTGCAGGTGCAGGTACAGAGTCCGAATACGCCGAGTATCGCGATTCGCGGCATCACCAGCGACGACACGGCGTCGAACACGCCTGCGCGGGTGTCGGTGTTCCAGGACGGCGTGGACATCAGTCGTGCGGCCGGCTCGATCGTGGCGCTGTACGACATGGATCGCATCGAGGTGTTGCGTGGCCCGCAAGGCACGCTGTTCGGCCGCGGTGCCGAGAGCGGCGCGCTGTCGCTGATCTCCAACAAGGCCAACGACACCACCTCGGGTGGCTTCAGCGCCGAGTTCGGCAATTATGCCAGCCGCAACTTGACCGGCTTTTTCAATACGCCTCTGAGTAGCAGCGTGGATGCGCGCGTGGCGGTCTATGACAGCGAGCACGACGGCTACATCAGGAACCTCGCCGGCGGCAGGCTCAATGGTGAGAACACCAGGGCGATACGTGCCAGCGTGCATGTGAAGACCGGCGCGGACAGCGGCATCGACCTGATCGCCAATTACCAGTACGACACGCCGCCCGGGACGGATTTCCGCAGCCTGCTGCCCGACCGGCAGGGTTCCACCAACGTGTTCGGTGCGGCCGACCTGAATCTGGGCAAGGCACTGGGCATCCGGCGCAAGGTCTATGGCCTCACCGCGCTGGGCAGCTTCCGGCTCAGCGACAACTGGACGCTCAACACCACCACCGGCCTGCGTCGGCTCAATTCCAATGAAACGTTCGACGGCGATGGCTCGCAGCTCAACCTGCTCAACTTCGGCAATCACTCGCGCAGCCACCAGGCCAGTCAGGAAGTCCGTTTCAACTACGACCGTGGCGGACGTTTCACCGGCTTCGCCGGCGCCAATGCCTTCTATGAAAGCGGCAGCCAGGCGGTGCCGTTCCATACCGACGAGCGCAGCCTGCTGGTCGACCTGATTCCGCTGGCGCGCACCCTCGATCCCGCCGTGGTCAACCTGCTTTTTGGCCCGACCGATCCGGCCCTGCTGACCGCGAACTACCAGCCAAACCAGCCCTACAGCGTGATTCCGTTGCTGAACAGTCCGCTCAATCCGAACGAAAGCGAGGGCTACGAGAACCATGGCAGCACGCGTTCATATGAACTGTTTGCCGATGGCACCTACCGGGTCTCCGACCGTTTCGACATCACCGGCGGCTTGCGCGTGTCGCACGAGGACATCACGGCCGGCTATCAGGTGTTCGATGCCAATGGGCCGAATGCGGCGAGTATCGGTTCGGCCTTTGCGTTGTTCGGTGCCGGCGTCAACGGCATCACCGCGCCGAACGATCTGTTCGCGCCGACCCATGGCCTGCTGACCCATGCCAAAAGCACCAACTCGGCGGTGGGTCGGCTGATCGGCAGCTGGCATGTCAACGATGACGTCAATGCCTATGTCAGCGTGTCGCGCGGGCGCCGACCGGACGCGCTGACCTTCAACGTCAACCCCGACGGCAGCTACAGCAAGGCGGTGCTGCCGGCGGAAATCCTGTGGAACTACGAGGTCGGCATCAAGGGTTCGGCGTTTCGGGACACGTTCGCCTACGACCTCTCGGCGTTCTACTACAACTACACCAATTTCCAGAGTCAGGTTTACCGCAACGGGCAATACATCGCGGTGAATTCCGGCCGCGCCCATGCGCCGGGCTTCGAGGCATCGCTGCAGCAGGCCTTCAGCGCCAATGTCAGTGCCTTCCTCAACTACAGCTATCTGCATGCGCGCTTCGATGGCACCGACCAGAACGGCAACGCGCAGCAGTACGCCGGCAATCATCTGCGCCTTGCGCCGGACCACTCGGCGTCGCTGGGGCTGCTGTGGAACGTTCCGCTGGCAGGCGGTCGCGTGTTCTATTTCCGACCCAGCTACACCTGGCGTTCGAAGGTGTATTTCGAGGACGACAACAATCCGGCCTACTCACAGGCCAGCTATGGCCTGCTCAACCTGCGCAGTGGTGTCACGTTTGATCAGGGACGCTGGGATCTGGGTGTCTGGGGCAGCAACCTGGGCAACACGAAGTACCTGATCGATGGCGGCAATACCGGCCAGAACTTCGGGTTGCCGACCTATATTCCCGGCTCACCACGGACGTTCGGGATCAGCGTCAGCGGCAAGTTCTGATCCGGGCCAGGCTGGTGGCTGGCGCCTTCACGTGCAGGAGTTTCAGCTCGTTCGAGCCCGTGGCATGAAGCATTCGGCATCGCGCGACCGGCGCGGCAAGCGCTCAGCGCCTGCCTGATCCGCTGGCGGTCGGCAGCAGGCTGCTTACCGCCGCGTCGAGGTCGCTGTCCTTGTGCTGGAAGGATTCGCCGAGCG
>JAJXYE010000233.1 GCA_021780735.1 Pseudomonadota bacterium
CCACCATGCCGCCGTGCCGATGCGACGGATCAGCGCCTGCGATGACGGGGAGGCGTTCAAAGTCTGCGCGTCAGCACGACGCCATCGACCGTCATCTTCCACTGGCCATGATCCTGATGTGGGGGCACGGAGACCTTGAACGTGGTGCTGAGTGGCCCGACCCCGACAACGAAGTCATTGCCGATGAAGGCCTTGAGCGGCGCCTTGATCGATGTGCTGCCACTTCCCTCGACGCGCTTGTACGCCACCCGACCCTGCGCCGTGATCAGCAGCGCCATGGTGGGCGCATCCCATTCACCGGCGTAGGCGGCCTTGTCCGGTGGTAGCGGTTTGGCGCACGCGGCCAGCAGCAGGCATGCCGTTGCGAGGGCGATGATGGGCTTGTGCATGATGTCCCCTGATGGCTGTCGCGGAGGGCGGCTCGACGTTCCTCCACTCGGGGCCATTCTTGCAGCGGTTGGGTGCTTGCGGCCAGTTTCGACCCTTGCTGCATGCATCTCGCCAGCCACGTCACGCCAATCGTCTGCCGCGATCTTTTCGGCATGTTCCTTGTGGACGCCATGAAGTCATCAAGCGCCGCCGCATCGCCGCGGACGGCCGGGTCGATGCAGCCGGCTTGCTGATGGATCGGGTGGAGGCGGGCGCACCGATTGACCCCTTTCTACCGCGGGCTGCGTTGGATCGGAGTGCGGGTCGCGCATGACCGTGTCCAGGCATGGCGCGCTTCAGCACGCAGGAAGTTCCGTACGCCTGGCGGGTTCCACTTACACTGTGCCGGCCCCACCGGCATACAGGGAGAGCAGCATGTTGCGTCGATTGAGCGTTTTGCTGGGTCTGGGGCTGTTGCTGGCGGCGCCGCTGCTGGCGCAGGACATTCCGCCGCCGCTGCGCGACTGGCAGGGCTGGGTACTGCACGACGTGCCGCGGCACGACTGCCCGTTCCTGGCCAACCAGATGCCGGGTTCGGACAGCTACCAGTGTGCATGGCCTGGCCGGTTGACCCTTGATGCCGGCAAGGACGGTGGCCGCTTCGGCCTGGACGTGCACGTGGATGCGCCGAGCTGGGTCGCGCTGCCCGGTGACAGCCGCCACTGGCCACAGCAGGTGAGCCTGGGCAAGCAGCCGGCCACGGTGCTGCAGCACGACGGTGGACCGATGGTGTGGCTGGCACCGGGCGATTACCAGATCCATGGCGTGCTGCCGTGGGTATCGCGCCCTGCCGATCTGCGCGTGCCGGACTCGATCGCCCTGGTGACGCTCAGCGTCGACGGCAAGGCTGTCACGCGGATCGAACGCGACGGCCAGCAGCTCACCCTGGGCGAAGCGGCGAGCGCGCAGCGGGCGGCCGACGCGCTTTCGCTGCGGGTGTACCGACAGCTGAGCGATGGCTTGCCGGCGATGCTGGAGACACGGATCCAGCTGGACGTCACCGGCAGCGCACGCGAACAGCTGCTCGGGCCGGTGTTGCCCACGGGGTTTGTCGCCACCGCGCTCAGCGGTGATTTGCCGGCGCGGCTGGAGAACGATGGACATCTGCGCCTGCAATTGCGGCCGGGGCGCTGGACGGTGACGGTGCTGGCGCGCAGCGTGGCGCCGCTGGCGAAGGTCAGCCTGACCCTGCCGGCCGCGCCTTGGCCGAAGCAGGAGATCTGGAGCTATGCCGACGACAATGCGCTGCGCAGCACGCGGGTCGAAGGCCATGCCACCGATGCCGCGCAAGCCGGCGTGCCGGACGACTGGAACGGGCTGCCGGCCTATGTGCTGGACAACCGCAGCGGGCTGAGCGTGGAGCAGGGCAATCGCGGCAACCAGGGCGGGCAGGGCGATGCACTGCATCTGCATCGTGAGATGTGGCTGGATTTCGACGGCAGGGATTTCAGCGTTGTCGACCGCCTCAGCGGCGAACTGCGTCATCACCAGCGGCTCAATGTCGTTGCGCCATGGCAGTTGCAGCGCGCCTCTGAAGGCGGCACTCCCTTGCTGGTTACCAGCGACGCCGCCGGTCACTCGGGCGTCGAGCTGCGCGATCGCCGCATCGACGTCGCGGCCGGCCTGCGCGTGTCGGCGCATGCCGGTGCGCTGCCCAGTTCCGGCTGGCAGCTGCCGTTGGACGGCATCGATGCCACCGTGCACCTGCCGCACGGCTATCGCCTGCTCGGTGCGATCGGTGCGGATCGGTCGATCGACTCGTGGACGGCGCAATGGAGCCTGCTCGACCTGTTCGTGGTGGCGCTGATTGCGCTGCTGGCCGGACGTCTGCTCGGCTGGCCGTGGGCGCTGCTGGCCGCCGGCTACCTGACGCTGGCACAGCACGAGGCGATGGCGCCGCTGTGGACAGTGGCGATTGCACTGGCACTAGCACTGTTGTTGCGCGCCTTGCCCGAGGGGCGTTTGCGCCTGTTTGCACGGGCTGGCGCGATCGCCATGGTCGTGCTGGCGGTGCTGTGGGCGCTGCCGTTCACCGCCGCGCAATTGCAGTACGCGCTGCATCCGCAATTGGAGCAGGGCTCGACGGCGCGCGCTGTTTCGGTGAACTTCGTGGAACCCGGGCAGAGGGCGCAGGACATGGCGAAAGTCCAGTCGGATATGCCAGCCCCGCCAGCCCCGCCAGCTCCCGTACGGGAGGTGAGTGCAAATGCCGTTCCAGCGCCGGTTGGCGGCTTGCAGAGTGTGACTGTCACCGGTTCCGCCATCACGGTCAGCCAGCTGATCGGTGAGGATCGGGACAGTCGCGCGGTGATCCAGGCCGGTGCGGGCACGCCGCACTGGAACGACGGCAACAACTATCGGCTTGGCTGGTCCGGTCCGGTGACGCCGCAGCAGACCACGCGGCTGGTGATCGCGCCGGCATGGCTGGTGCGGCTGATGCGGGTGCTGATGGTCGGCCTGCTGGCCGCCCTGCTGGGGCGGCTGGTGCTCAGCCTGCGGCTGCCGCTGCGTGGCAGCTGGTTGCCATCGCGCAGGAGCGGTGTGGCCGCTGCCGCCTTGCTGGCGATCGCCTTGTTGCCTGCGGGCGGGCGTGCCCAGGCGCTGCCCGACCCGCAGTTGCTGAACCAGTTGCGCCAGCGACTCACCGAGGCACCCAAGTGCGCGCCGCAATGCGCCGAGGTGGCGCAGGCGCAGCTGCAGGTCAATGGCGCGATGCTCGACGTGGAACTGGAAAGCCATGTCGGTGCCACCGTCGCGCTGCCGCTGCCGACGTCCGACGAGGCGATGCCGCTGGCCGACATCAGCGTCGACGGCCAGGCTGATCCGGCGCTGCTGCGCAACGGCGATGAACTGCTGCTGCGGCTCGATCGCGGCGTGCACCGGATCAGCCTGCACTACCGCCTCGATGGCGTCGACAGCGCGGCGCTGCATTTCACGCTGCCCCCGCAACACATCGCCTTCATCGGCCAGGGCTGGTCGCTCGAGGGCGTCGAGGCCGGGCGTGTGCTTGGCGACAGCATCACCTTGCGCCGCGTGCAGACCGCGGCCGACGGCCAGCAACTGCCGACCACGCAGAACTTCCCGCCGTATGTACGGCTGACCCGCAGCATCGGCCTCGGCCTGGACTGGATCGTGCTGAATCGGGTCGAGCGCATCGCCCCGCAGGAAGGCGGCTTCAGCATCAGCCTGCCGCTGTTGCCGGGCGAACATCCCAAGGGCGAAGGCGTGCTGGTCAGGGACGGGCGGATCAACGTCACCTTCAAGGCCGGCGAGTCCGAAGTCAGCTGGGACAGCCAGCTGGATCGATCCACGCAGATCACCCTGCGCACGCCGCCGTTGGGTGAGCGTGCCGAAGTGTGGAAAGTGGCGGCCGCGCCGATGTGGCATGTCGATGCCACGGGCGTACCGACCAGCGCCAGTGACGATGGCCTGCGCTTCGATCCATTGCCTGGCGAAAGCCTGCAGCTGGCGATCACCCGGCCGGTGGCCATCGCCGGTGACAGCCTTGCCATCGACAGCGTGCAGCTGGCCAGCAGCATCGGCGAGCGTGCCAGCGATCTCCGCTTGAGCGTGCGTGCGCGCAGCACCCGTGGTGGCGAGCATGCGATCGACCTGCCAGCCGGCAGCGAGTTGCTCGATGCCAGACGCGACAACCAGCCGATCAACCTGGCGATACGCGATGGCAAGCTGAGTCTTCCGCTGCTGCCCGGCGCACACGACTACACCCTGCAGCTGCGTGAACCGCAGGGCGTGGCGGCGCGGGTGCGCACGCCGACGCTGGATCTGCACGCGCCGGTGGCGAACATCGACCTGATCCTGCATCTGCCGCAGGATCGCTGGATGCTGTGGAGTTGGGGGCCCACCCATGGCCCGGCCGTGCTGTACTGGTCGCAAGTGCTGGTGCTGCTGGTTGCGGCGTGGCTGCTGGTGCGCTACGCGCCGACACCGCTGGGCCTGCGCCACTGGCTGTTGCTGGGGCTGGGGTTCTCCGCGTTTGCGTGGAGTGCCTATGCCCTGGTGGTGGTGTGGCTGATCGGGCTGGGCCTGCGTGCGCGCATGACCGCGCCGGAGCAGATGCCGGGCATGCGTTTCAACCTGCTGCAACTGGGTCTGGCGGCGTTGACCCTGCTCGCCTTGGTGGTGCTGATCGGCGCCGTGCCGCAAGGCCTGCTCGGCCTGCCGGACATGCATGTGGCCGGCAATGGATCCAGCGCAGCCAGTCTGCACTGGTTCGCCGACCGCAGCCGTGGTGCGCTGCCCTCGGCCGGCGTGTTCAGCCTGCCGCTGTGGGTCTACAAGGTCGCCATGCTGGCGTGGGCGCTGTGGCTGGCGAATGCGCTGATCGGCTGGCTGCGCTGGGTGTTCGAGGCGTGGACGCACGGTGGCTACTGGCGCAAGCGCGAACCGAAGCCGGCAGTGACACCGCCGCAGTGGCCGCCCGCATCGGACAAGGAGCCGGCGGCCGATGCCTGACGTGCGCAGTGTGCTGGCCGCGGCTACGCGACAGCTCGGCGAGCGGGCCGATGCCGAGTTGTTGCTGCTGCATGTCGTGCAGCAGCCGCGCAGCTGGCTGTTCACGCACGCTGATGACATGCTGGATACGGACGTCCAGACGGCTTATTCGGCACTGATCGAGCGACGCGCGGCGGGCGAGCCGGTGGCCTATATCGCCGGCCGTCGCGGATTCTGGTCGCTGGACCTGGAGGTGACCCCGGCTACCCTGATCCCGCGCCCGGAGACCGAGCTGCTGGTCGAGCTGGCGCTGCAGCGCCTGCCGCCGGACGCCAGTGGCAGCGTGGTCGATCTGGGCACCGGCAGCGGCGCGATCGCCCTGGCCATCGCCTGCGAGCGACCGCGCCTGCAGGTGATCGCCACCGACGCCAGCGTGGAAGCGCTCGAAGTCGCGCGGCGCAATGCGCAGCGTCACGCGATCGGCAACGTCCGTTTCGCCCACGGCGACTGGCTGACCCCGCTGGGCGCGCAACGGGTCGCGATGATCGTCTCCAACCCACCCTACATCGAAGCCACCGACCCGCATCTGAGGCAGGGCGACCTGCGCTTCGAGCCGGCCAGCGCGCTGGCCTCCGGCGCCGACGGGCTGGACGATATCCGCCGCATCGTGCGTGACGCCCGTGCCCACCTGCAGCCTGGCGGCTGGCTGCTGTTCGAGCATGGCTGGAATCAGGGCGAGGCTGCGCGCGCGCTGCTCGCCGAGGCAGGCTATGCCGAGGTATTCACGGCGCAGGATCTGGAACGCCGCGATCGGGTCAGCGGCGCCTGCCTGGCGCCTTGAGTGTCGCGCTGGAGCAGATTTGCCGCCGCGCCCTGGCCAGCATTTGACGATCATGTGCCGATTCTGGCATTTAGCCTGTGAGGCAGCACGGTCGTTCGTCAGCAGGGGGCAGTATGGAAGACATCTATCCGCAGGGACCTGCGACGGTTCCCGCGCATTTCTCGCGCCCAAGCAGGCGCTACCGCCGACACGCTTGGCTGGCCATGGCCGGATTGGCGTTGTTCGTGATCGCCTACGCTGTGCTCGCCGGCTGGTTCGTCTGGATGGGCTATCGCGCGATGGCGGCCGCCGCGGCGGGGACGCGGCCGGTTCTCGGCCTCGTCGCTGGTGCCGGAGCCTGGTTTCTGGCCGCCTTCATGCTGAAGTCGCTGTTCTTCATCCGCCGCGGCGCAGGCAACGACGGCATTGAAATACGCCGCGCCGAGCAGCCGAAACTGTTCGCCTTTCTTGATCGCCTGGCCGATGAGGCAGGTGCGCCGCGTCCACACCGTGTGTATGTCTCCAGCCAGGTCAACGCGGCGGTGTTCTACGATCTCAGTGTGCTCAACCTGCTGTGGCCGTCACGCAAGAATCTGATCATCGGCCTGGGTCTGGTCAACGTGCTGTCGCTGGGCGAGTTCAAGGCGGTGTGCGCGCACGAGTTCGGTCATTTCGCGCAGCGCTCGATGGCGGTCGGCCGTTGGGTCTACACGGCGCAGCAGATCGCGGCACACATCGTCGCCTCCCGCGGTGTGCTGGACAAGTTCATCGATGGCCTGTCGCGCTTCGATTTGCGCATCGCCTGGATAGGCTTCGTGCTGCGAGTCATCGTATGGGCGATCCGGGCCCTGATCGATTCGCTGTTTCGGGTGGTGCTGATGGCGCAGCGCGCGCTGTCGCGCGAGATGGAAATGCAGGCCGACCTGGTTGCCGTTTCGCTGACCGGCAGCGACGCGCTGATCGATGCCCTGCACAAGATGCCGGCGGCCGATGATGCATGGGATCGCACGATCCAGTTCATCAACCGCGAGCTGGCCGCCGGGCACATCACCCGCGATGCTTTCGCCATACAGGCCAGAACGCTTGCCCTGGTGGGCGGCATGCTCGGCATCGCCGACTATGGCCAGGTGCCTGCACGTCCGCAGGGTGACAAGGATCACCGTCTGTTCAAGGCGGAGCTGGCGCAGCCGCCGCGGATGTGGGCGACCCATCCCATGAGCCACGAACGTGAGGAGAACGCCAAGCGCGTCTACCTGCACGTGCCGATCGATACCCGCAGCGCATGGGCGCTGTTCGACCAGGCACCGGCGCTGTGCGAGCAGGTCACTGCGCATCTGATCGGAAAACGCGATGGCGCCGAACTGGCTGATACCGTCGACAGCCTGCAGCGACTGGAAGGCCATTTTTCCCACATCTATCACGACCGCAGGTATCGCGGCCTGTACCTCAACCGTTCACCTGTGCTGGGCGTTGCCCGGGTCGAGGATCTGGCCACGCCGATGGCAAAGGTCTGCGCGGCGGATTTTGACCAGCTGTATCCCGAATCGCTGAGTGCCGAACTGGAATGCCTGAGCGAGCTGCAAAAGGAGCATGCGCTGCTGGTGGCAGTGCGCGACGGTGCCTGCGTGGCAGAGGGCGGCGTGGTGCATTACCGCGGCTTGTCGTTGCAGCGGCGCGACGTGCCAGCCGCGATCGTCGAGGTCGAGCGCGATCTGACCCAGCTGCAGCAAAGCCTGTCCGCACACGATCAGCGCTGCCGCAGCGTGCACCAGGGCGCTGCCGCCCAGCTCGATCCCGCGTGGCAGGCCCACCTGCAGGGGACTGCAGCGCTGCTGCATTACGCCGATCACGTACTGGCCGACCTGCGCGACGCCGATGCGGCATTGTCCCATGTGGTCGCCATCGCCACGGCCACCGGGCGTGCAAGCAAGAGCGACGTGACCCAGCTGGTGCAGGCGGCCGATCATCTGCACCAGGCGATGCTATCGATCTTCCGTCAGGCGCGCCAGGTCGACCCGGGCGCGCAAATCATGCAGCGTACGGGCCAGGCGAGCTGGCCGGAGACACTGCGCGAATTCACCCTCGGCGAAATCAGCCGCAAGCAGATCAGCCCCTGGCTGAAGGCGGCAGGATCGTGGGTGCATCACTTCGTGCAGTCGCTGACGGCGCTGCGCAATGCGGCGCTGGAACAGTTGCTGGAGAGCGAAGCTGCCGTTGCCAGACAGCTCCTTGACGGCGGCGCGACCGAGGCGGCGCCGCCGATCCCCGTCGTGCCGAAGGAATACCCGGTTGCCACGCCGGGGCACAGTCGGAACCGCAAGCTGAAGCTGAGCTGGTGGAAGCGCTTCCATAGTGCACAGGGGGCGATGCCAGCGATGGCGCGGGTCGCCGCGGCCTGCGCCATCATCGCTGCGGTGATCGGTGCCGGCTGGAGCATCAGCGAGCAGACGATCGAGATCCACAATGGTCTGGATCGCCCGGTGCGGGTGGATATCGATGGGCACGACGCCACCCTGGCGGCATTTGCGTCGGACACCCTGGATGTTCCGCCAGGCGACCACCACACGGTGCGCAGCAGCGATCTGCACGGCCATCAGATCGAATCATTCCAGGCAAGCAGCGACGCCTATAGCCACGCCGTGTACAACGTGGCCGGCGCCAGTGCACTGGTGCAGTGGACTGCCACCTACGGACCCTCTCGCGCCGCAGCCATGCATTCGACTCTGGGCAACGCGCGCTGGCTCAGCACCTCGGCAGATGATGTGTTCACCGACCCGCCGCATTCGGTGCAGACACAATACGGCGAGGGTGCCACGCGCGTCGTGCTCAGCGCGGCGGGCGGCATCCGGCCCGACAGCCAACTGCAGATGCTGGGCAGCGACGCCGAGCGCGCGGCCTTGATCAGCGTGCACGCCCGCTGGGACGCAGCGCACTCGGCGTATCTGCTGGACTGGTTGCAGCTGGAGGGGAGCGAGCCGGACAACCAGGCGGTGCTGGCCGCGCGGCTCGCACGCGACCCCGATGACATCGCCGCACTGCGGGCACGCCAGGACAGCGCGGGTCCGCGTCATGCGACCGTCTGCGCCGAGGATCGCGCGCACGCCGCCAGTCAACCCGGACGCGCCGATCTCGCCTATGTCGCGGCACGCTGCATCGAAGGCGAGGGGCAGCGGAATGCCGCCTTCGCCGAAGGCCACCACCGCTGGCTCGACAATGCCTGGTTCGCCTATGCCGATGCCTATACCGCAGCCGAACAAGCACGCTGGGCCGATGCGCTGGCGGGTATGACCGTGGCGATCCATGCCGAGCCGCTGCTGCGTGTCACCGGCGCGATGGAAGTTGCACGCCTGCGCCGCATGCAGGCGGGGGATCCGGCCGTCGGCCTGGGTGATCTGTTCGGAGATTCACCGCGACTGGAGATGCTCGATGCGCTGGAGCACGAGCAAACTGCCGATGGCCTGAAAGGCGCCTACGTTGCGCTTGAGCATGGCGACCTCGATCGGGCGGTGCAGTTGGCGATACGCACGCCGGATGAAGCGTTCATCGTGCGTCAGGCGGCGGCTTCGGTCGGGGCGTCGACAGAATTGATCCAGCACGCGCTGGCACTACCGGCAAACCAGGGCATCAACAGCACCAGCGTCTGGTCCGCGATTGCCCTGAACATGCGTATGCATGGGCGCAGCGACCAGTTCGCCACCGCCCTGGCGGGCGCACGTTCCTCGCCGGAGGCATCGCGTGGGATCGACCAGATGCTGGCTTTCCTGCAGCTCGCGCAAGAAGGACATCTGGAGCAGGCCGAGGCCCGCCTCGACGGCGTGGCGCCCGTTGCGCGCGGTGAAGCCTATGCCGCCGGTATCGTACTGCTGGGCAATAAGGCGCCGGCGACATGGCTCCGTGCAGCGCGCTGCTTGCTGTTCAGCGCCGAACGCCCCTATCTGGGCTGATGCCGGCAGTGAACTGACGTGGAGGTTCCCGATGCCGCCAATGCTGGCCAGGCCGGAGCATTCGCCGTGCGGGATATGATGCAGCTGCAGCGCTGATCTCGGTGATGATTCTCACGCGCGAACCTACGACCGCGACGGCGCATCCGCCTGACGAAAAGGGGTCGAAGGCTTCTGTGCCGCCAGCAGGCACCGAAGCCAACGAAGCGTCAAATGGACGTGTTGTGCATATCAGCTGGCGTGATTGAAGTCGTAGTCCGCATCCATGAGCGCATTCGCAAGCTCGGGATCCGTGACCTCAAATTCCTTCACTGCCATCAGTCCGATGTCCACCCAGTCGCGCCCGTGAACGTGGGGCAGAACGTTTGCATGCAACTGCAGCAGCATCTTGGTCAGTTGATCGTGGGCGTGGAGATAGATGCCATGGCCAGGGCTCTGCTGCATGCGAAGTTTGAGCAGCGAGCGAGCCATGGCTGCTGACTTGATGGCGTCGCTAACGAGGGGGCGGATATTCCAGCCATCGCCGCATGTTTTGACTCGGGTGGCTGGCGGGGAGCGCTCCATGTTCATTTGCCGACTTCGGCATCCCCAAATTCCAATCATGCGAAGCGCTCACCATTGATCCACTCTTCAATGGGCTCCTCCCGGTGCGAGCCCGTCGCCGTGACCCAGAGGCTTGCCTCCGTGCGCAAGAATTCCCTGTAGCTGCCGGGCTACTTGTCCTCCTGTCTGGCCCAGCGCAGCGCACCAAGCTCGAATTGGCTGTTGTGCGGCAAGACCTGATCACCACGAATGATGGGTTCAATCAATGGAAGCAATTCGCTGTGAATGCCATACGGATCTTTCGGAGGGATATCTCGTTGGATGATATGACGAACGAATCCGGCTTCGCGAATCACTCGAACCTCGTCGACTTCACTGAAGCTCCAGGCATTCAACTCATCCAGTTTGACCAATTTCCCATGCATGGCGTAGTTCCTGCGGAACCTTCAAGTCAGTTCGGGGTGGATCATTTAATGCATTGCGATAGGTAAATAGTGTCTACTCTTGGCTTTATCTGTGAATTTTGTTTTAATTAATTGCGGAGTTGACAGTCAAGATTGCAAGCCAAGATCTTTCAATAGTGCCTGCTCTCTGGAACGATATTCGACGCGGAAAGGACCATTTTCGTCGACTATCTCCTGGTTGAACTCGGAGACGAAGTTGAATATTTGTCTTGTAGCCACCTTGACGAAGATATAAATACCACTGGCTTTGATATGTTCATTTCCGTCGCCTGCCTCCAGTTGATATTTTTCCTTGATTTCTTCGAGTTCTTTGACGTCGTCCTCGAATTTCTGGCTGGCTAGTACTCTCTCGGAGAGGCCAACCTCAAATTCCTGGCCGGTGCGATCCGTGACACAGGCCAATATGGATGGTTGGTAATTCATTTCGGTTGCGATGACAAGGGAGTAGTTCTTGTTGGAAAGAACCATTTTGTATTCCTTGTCATGCGCAATCGTCAGGTCGAGCTGGCGATATTCGTGGAGCATGGATTTGATGATGGCTCCATAGGGCTCTTTCATTTGTTTGTCCTCATGGTCTGGTCATCAGTCCGGTTGATGCGTTGTAACTATAGCCGTTGCTTGTCAGGTATTTTATTTCTCGCCCGAATCCAGTAAGGCTTCCGTCGGCCCTCAGCAACGTGGAGGCGCTGGGTTTCGTTGCAATGTAGATGGGATCTCCCCGTTGCATCGCGGAATCAAGGAATGGCGCGTTCACTTCATTCCAGAACTGATCGGGCGTGCGGCTGGTGAACATCGTGTCCGGAACATTGAGCACATTGTAGCCACCTGGCTTGGCGCCGAAGTTGGTGGTTTTGGGGTACGCCAGCTTGCCGTTGATGATGTTGTCCATGTCCGACGAGAAGCTACCCAGCACAGTAGTGGTCTTGCCTTCCGTAGGCCTGATGACGATGCCGCTTGAGGCGGTGATCTCCTTTGGGACATTCCCAAAGGAGGCGCTTCCGGGAGGGGCTTTGTCTTCCTTCGTGATTTTGGATCGCAATTCGTTGGTTGAATTCGTCTGGGCGCGAATCTTGGTTTGGGTCGGGCGGCTTGCTCGTTCCGGTGTTGCTGCGGAGCTGTTCGTCGGAGCGACCTCAGAAGGCCGCAGTCTCGGCTCTGCCTTCAACTTCCCCTCATTCCTCACCATCCACTCGGCAAACCTGGTGCCCAGCTTGCTGTTGCGAACATTGTCGGCCAGTTCGCCGATGTTGCCGCGGCCCCTGGCGAGGTAGGCGACGATGCCCATCAGCAGCAGGACGAACATCGCGACGTGGCCGCGGGCGAGGGTGGCGGCGGCGTTCTGCAGGGCGAAGGTGTCGACGGGTACCGCTTGCTGGGGCAACGGCGGCGGGGAGGCGGCGAGCCAGGCCTGGCGCAGCCCATCGGCGTAGTTGCGGCCGATCGCTGGCATGTTCTGCACGATGTATTCGGTCAGCGCCTTCAGACCCATCACGATCAGGATCCACTCGCCGACCTGCGCGCCGGCCGCGGCACCGACCGCGCCGCCGGGAATGGCGCCGACACCCACGCCACCGATGCCACCGGCGATGCCGCCGATCAGCGCGCCGCCGCCGGTGCTGGTGACCATCACGATCAGGCACTGGCGCAGCATCGCGAGGATGTCGTTGATGACCTCAGCAGGATTGAGGTCGTGGAAGTCCCGCACGATCTGGCCCTCGGCGAGCTCTTCGGAACGCCTGATCGCCAGTTGCAGGCAGTCGGCGCGGGCCGAGATCAATCGCGCCTCACTGCGGACGCTGGTTATGCGCTGGCTGGTCCAGCGCTCCAGTTCGCTCCATGAGCCTTGCATCCATGCCGTCACTGGCACTCCTTCCGTGGAGGTTTCGGGTATCAGTGGAGCATAGCCTGGGGGCTATACGGAGAATCTTGAGCTGTGTCGGAAAATGCCGGGTATCCCGGAGTGGCCGCGCGTCATGCTGCCTTGGACTTCGTTCCGCTGCCTTGTCAGCCTGCGTTGGCCACGCTGGCGGTACTCAATTGCGGAAATCGCGCCTTGATCGCCGTGCGGATGCCGGGCAGATCCAGGCCCGCCATGCTCAAGACTTCCTCGCGGCTGCCGTGCTCCAGATAGACGTCGGGAAGGCCCAGATGCAGGATCGGCAGGGTAATGCCGTGCGCGGCCAGACATTCGGCCACGGCGGAGCCGGCACCGCCGGCGATGGCGTTGTCCTCCAGGGTCACGAACGCATCGTGGGTTTTCGCCAGCTCCACGATCAGCGCCTCGTCCAGCGGCTTGACGAAGCGCATGTTGACCAGGGTCGCATCGAGCTCGGCAGCAACGGTGGCGGCGGGCGCCAGCATCGCGCCGAAGCTGAGCAGGGCCAGGCCGTGGCCGCGCCGGCGCAGTTCGGCCTTGCCGATCGGCAGGGTGTCGAGCTGCTGATGGATCGCGGTGCCGGGGCCACTGCCGCGCGGGTAGCGCACCGCGGCGGGGCCGGCGTAGCCGAAACCGGTACTCAGCATCATCCGGCACTCGTTCTCGTCGGCCGGCGCCATGATCACGAAGTTCGGCAGGCAGCGCAGGAAGCTGAGATCGAAACTTCCGGCATGGGTGGCGCCGTCGGGGCCGACCACGCCGGCGCGATCGATGGCGAAGGTCACGTCGAGATTTTGCAGCGCCACGTCGTGGATCGCCTGGTCGTAGGCGCGTTGCAGGAAGGTCGAGTAGATCGCGACCACCGGTTTGGCGCCTTCGCAGGCCATGCCGGCGGCCAGGGTCACCGCGTGCTGCTCGGCGATCGCCACGTCGAAATAGCGCTGCGGATACTCCTTGGAGAAGCGCACCAGGCCGGAGCCCTCGCGCATGGCCGGAGTGATCGCCAGCAGGCGCTCGTCGGCCGCGGCCTGGTCACACAGCCAGTCGCTGAAGATATCGGTATAGCTTGGCTTGGCCGCGCCACTCTTCTTGGTCAGCCCGGCCTGCGGGTCGAACGGGCCGACGGCGTGGTATTCGATCTGCGCCTGCTCGGCCGGCGCGTAGCCCTTGCCCTTGGTGGTGATCACGTGCAGCAGTTGCGGCCCGGGCAGGTTCTTCACCGTGCGCAGCGCCTGCAGCAGCTGCGGAATATTGTGGCCGTCGATCGGGCCGGTGTAGTGGAAACCCAGTTCCTCGAACAGGGTCGAGGGTACGAACATGCCCTTGGCATGCTCCTCCCAGCGCTTGAAGAAGCGCCCGTACACGGACTGTCGCGGAATGGCCCGCTTGGCCCGCTCGCGCCACTGATTGAGCCGGCGGCTGGCCATCGCGCGGGCCATCACCTTGGTCATGGCACCGACGTTCTCACTGATCGACATGCCGTTGTCATTGAACACCACCAGCATGTTCGGCTCGATGCCGCCGCCGTGGTTGAGCGCCTCGAACGCCATACCGGCGGTCATCGCGCCGTCGCCGATCACCGCCACCACCTTGCGCGTGTCGCCCTTGCGCTGGGCTGCGATCGCCATGCCCAGCGCCGCCGATATCGAGGTGGACGAATGGCCGACGCCAAAGGTGTCGTATTCACTTTCCTCGCGCCGCGGGAACGGTGCCAGCCCATTCTTCTTCTTGATCGTGGTGATCCGCTCGCGGCGGCCGGTGAGGATCTTGTGCGGGTAGCACTGGTGCCCGACGTCCCACACCAGCCGGTCGTGCGGGGTGTCAAACTCGTGATGCAGGGCTACGGTCAGCTCCACCACACCCAACCCCGCGCCGAAGTGGCCGCCGGAACTGGCCACCGCCTCGATCAGGTACTGGCGCAGCTCATCGGCAACGGCCGGCAGCTCGTCGTCGGGTACCCGGCGCAGGTCGGCCGGCGTCTCGATCGGGGCGAGATGGGGGTAGTGGGCAAGCTCGTTCATCCGCGTATTGTTGGCCCAGCGGCGGGGCGGAGCAAGGGCAGGCATGTGAACAGACCCGGGCAAGACCGTCGAAAGCGCTCCTGCACGCCCCGCACACACCCATGCAGTGACGCTCCGCGCTGCCTGTCAAGAGGGATCCATTGATGTTCGCACGCAAGCTGTTTCGCCGTTTTGCCGAAGCCACCTCACACTATGCCGGCAGGCCGATGGCGTTCTTCCTGGCTGTCCTGGTGGTGGCCGTGTGGGGGCTGACCGGCCCGCTGTTCCACTTCGGCGACACCTGGCAGCTGGTGATCAACACCTCGACCACGATCATCACCTTCCTGATGGTGTTCCTGATCCAGAACAGTCAGAACCGCGATACCGCCGCGCTGCAGATCAAGCTGGACGAGCTCATCCGCACCAGCAAGGCGCACAACGCGCTGCTCAACCTGGAAGAGCTGGACGATGAAGATCTGGATCGCATCCGCAAGCACTACTACGAGCTGGCGAAGGCGGCCTACAAGAGAATCGACACGATCGAGAAGGATGCGCGCGACCTGCACAACGACGACGATGATGAAGACGAACCCTAGGCCGGCAGCGCTGTCCGACCGGCCGCTGCGGTATCAGGTGCTGAGCGGTCGCCGGTCGCGTGGCAGGCGGCTTACCAGGAACTCCATCTGGTCGGCCAGGATATTGCGATTGGACAGGATCAGGTGCTCTACCCAGCTCGGCCGGTAGGGTACTGCCAGCAGCGGCATGTTGGCCTGTTGCGGCGTGCGGTTGCTCTTTCGCAGATTGCAGGCAAGGCAGGCGCTGACCACGTTCTCCCACTCATCCTTGCCGTGCCTGGAGATCGGCAGCACATGGTCGCGGGTAAGCTCGCCGCGGGTGAAATGTTCGCCGCAGTACAGGCAGATGTGGCGGTCGCGGGCGAACAGCGCCGTGTTGGTCAGTGCCGGGGCCGGGTCGATCGCATGTTCGCGGCAATGTCCGGTGCTGGCGATGATCGGGTGCAGGTGCAGCAGACTCTGCGCGCCGAGCTGCCGATTGTGGCCGCCATGCACCGTGAGACAGGGGTCGCCGAGGGTCCATGCCACGGCCTCGCGGACGTACAGGCAAACCGCATCCTGCCAGCTGATCCAGTCCAGGATGCGGCCAGCAGCGTCCAGCGAAAGCACGCGTGTCGCATGAAGATCGGCATGACTTGGCACGTCCATCAGCATGTAAATCGTCCTTCAGCCAGGGCGGGAAAGATCGTTTCGGCAATGCGGAATGCTTGTCTGGAGCCAGCATAGACCAAATTTATGGCAATTCGCATGCCGCCGGACATGGGCATGGCGCCCCTGCAGTCGCCGCGCTGCGGCCACGCTGATATGATCGCCAGTCAACACAGACCCGACGCCGGGTTTGAAAGGGACGCTGCGGTGGCGGCCCGGCACGGCGGGGGGCAGAGGCAGATCAACGTGGCTGAAGTCATTTTCTACGAGCATCCGGTGCCGCTCAACCGCGCCGAACACAAGGACCTGCGCCTGAAGAGCGTGCCGAACGTGAGGTTCGCCATGAACACGCATTCGGTGCCGATCACCGGCGCCGAATTCGGCGTCGCCGCGCGCGATCTGATGATCGTGTTTGCCGGCGTCGATGCGGCCAGTTCGGGCCCGATCGCCCTGCTCGGCCTGCGCCAGAACGAGAACCTGTTCATCGACGCTGCCGGTCAGTGGGCGCCGAACGTCTATGTGCCGGCCTTCATTCGTCGTTATCCGTTCGTGCTGGCCGAAAAGCCGGCGGGCGAGGCCGGTGACGACTTCACCGTCTTCCTCGACGATGGCTACGAGGGTTTCAACACCAGTGAAGGCGAACGCCTGTTCAAGGAAGACGGTGCCGACAGCGAGCTGCTGACTCACGCCGTCGGTTTCCTCAGCGACTTCCAGCAGAACGTCGTGCGCACCAAGTGGTTCATGCAGCAACTGGTCAAGCATGACCTGCTGGAGCCGCGCAACGTGCAGTTGCACAAGGGCGATCCGAACGACGGCAGTGCGATCAACCTCAATGGCCTGTTCGTGGTCAACGAAGAGAAGCTGCGCGGCCTGGACGAGAAAGTGGCTCAGGAATTCGCCCGCGAGGGTGTGTTCGGCTGGATCTACGGACATCTGCTGTCGCTGTCCAATATCGATCGCCTGGCCCAGCGCCTGAGCGAGCGCGAGCAGGCCGAGTCGCTGGCCAACACCAGCACCAACTGATCGTCGCATCGTTTGATCTGATTGCGATGGGAACAAAAAAAGCCGCCTGCGGGCGGCTTTTTTTTGCCGCGTTCAGCGTACCGGTTTGGCCAGCCTGAGCAGATCGGTGGCGTAGCCGTTTGCCTCGTACAGTTCGCGGGCGCGCTGGTTGCCGGGGAATACGGCAAGGGTAACCATCTGGCAGTGATGGTCGCGCGCCCACTGCTCGGCATGCGCCAGCAGCGCGCCGCCGACACCCTTGCCTTCATGCTGCGGCGCCACCGCCAGATCCGAGATATGGCAGTTGCTGCGCCCGGTGAAGAAATCCGCGGTGCGCTGCAGGTGGATGAAGCCGACCCGCTCGCCATCGCCGTCCTCGGCCACGAACAGATAGCTGTTCGCCGGCTGATCCTCCAGGTGCTTGAGCAGATCCTGGCGAATGCCCTCGATGCATTCGTGTCGACGCCGCCAGTCGGGCAGGGTGAAATCGACGAAACGGGGCACCAGTGCGAGGATGAACTCGTCATCGTCCTCGGCCAGGCGAATCAGCAGGGATGAATCGTTCACGGGCGTCGAAGATCGGCAGGGCGTCATTGCCGTTTCTACACCTTGCGCGGCAGTGGTGGAAGCCCCGCGGATTGACGCATGTATATTGCCGCGGGTGGGAAAGGCCGCCGACCAGGGGTCGCTGCCGATTGCCGCGCCCCGTCCCAAGCCAGTGGAGTCATAGCCGTGCCCACCATGCGCCGCATCCATCTCCAGCCGGCCGACAACGCGGTGCTCGTGCAGGGCATGCGCGACATCCAGGCCGAAATGAAATTGCCGATGGCGTTTCCGGCCGAAGTGGAGGCGGCTGCGACCGTCGCGGCGGCGAATCCGCAACTGCCTGCACTGGATCGAACCGACATCGCGCTGGTCACCATCGACCCGGCCGAGTCGATGGATCTGGATCAGGCGATGCATGTCGAGCGCCTCGGCGATGGTTATCGGGTGCATTACGCGATTGCGGACGTCGCCGCCTTCGTCAGCCCCGGCGATCCGGTCGACCTGGAAGCCAACCGGCGCGGCGAGACGCTGTACGGCGCGAACGCGAAGATCCCGCTGCACCCGCGGATCCTTTCCGAAGGCGCCACCTCCCTGCTGCCCGGTCAGCTGCGCCCGGCGCTGCTGTGGACGATTGATCTGGACGCGCGCGGCGAGATCGTCACCATCGATGTACGTCGCGCCAGGGTCAGCAGCCGCGCCAAGCTCAGCTATGACGGCGTGCAGCAGCTGATCGACGGCGGCCACGCCGACCCGATGTGGAACGTGCTGCGCGAGATCGGCGAGCTGCGCAAGCAGCGCGAGCAGGCCCGTGGCGGCATCAGCCTGCCGTTGCCGGAGCAGGAGATCGATGTCAGCGCCGGGCGATGGTCGCTGGCGTTCCGTGCACGTCTGGCCATCGAGGACTGGAACGAGCAGATTTCGCTGCTCACCGGCATGGCCGCGGCGCAGCTGATGGTGCGAGGCAAGGTGGGCCTGCTGCGCACCCTGCCCGAGCCGGAGCCGCACGCGATCGAGCGGCTGCGCCTCACGGCGCACGCGCTGGGCATCGACTGGCCGGCGGCACGGGATTATCCCGGCTTCATCCGTTCGCTCGACCCTGCCCGGGATACCCATGTCGCGATGCTGACCGCCTGCACCACGGTCCTTCGCGGCGCCGGTTATGCGGCGTTCGACGGCAGCCTGCCCGAACAGCCGATGCAGTCGGCCATCGCTGCCGAATACACCCACGCCACCGCTCCGCTGCGGCGGCTGGTCGACCGCTATACCGGCGAGGTCTGCGTGGCCCTGTGTGCCGGGCAGGCGGTGCCGGCCTGGGCGCTGGCCGCGTTGCCCGGCCTGCCGGCGACGATGCAGGTCGCCGCCCGGCGCGCGCATCAATATGAGAAAGCCGTGCTGGATCTGGCTGAGGCTGCGGTCATGTCCGCCCAGGTGGGCGAGCAGTTCGATGGCGCCATCGTCGAAGTCTCTGCCAGCGATCCGGGCAAAGGCATCGCGATGTTGCGTGTGCCGGCGATCGAGGCCAGCGTGACATCCACGGCGCCGCTGCCCTTGGGCGCGGACGTCAAGCTCACCCTGGTGGAAGCCGACCCGGTCAAGCGGATGACGCGCTTCGCGCTGGCCTGATCCGGGAAACGCGGCGTGGGGCGTCAGCGCTCCAGCCCAGCGCGCAGCCGCGAGAGGGCCTGACCTCGCCGTTGCCGGATCACCTCCATGTTGCACCCGCGTACTCGGTTACCCGGGCTGACCCGGGGCAACCCGGCGCAGCCGCCATGCCTGCTGGATCACGGTGCCGTTGTTGCGCTGGCGCTGGATCAACCTTGTCGATACAACTTCATCAGGCCGACTACACCCAGGCCCCACACGCCGTTGAGCAGCAGCGCGCCGATGATCAGCTTCGGGTCGAAGCCGCCGGCCAGCGGCATGCCCTTCAGCGGGAATACCACGAACAGCGCCACGATGCTGGGCAGCAGGGCGCCCAGGATTGCCCCCCACAGCCAGCGCCGGCCGCCTTGCTGGTGGCGGATCATGGCCCACAGCGCGACGCCCCACAGCCCACCCCAGAATGCCAGCGACAACACCGAGGGCACGTGCAGCGGCGGCACCGGCGCCATGTTCCAGGCCGGGAACGGCACGACGCCGAGCAGATGCAGCAACTCAAGCAGGCCCTGATGGAATACCAGGGTGGAGACGAAACCCGCAACGAACGCCAGTAGCCATTTCATAGCAAACTCCGTTTGGGAATGGGCAGCCGCCGCTGCCTGCCTGCGGCCCTGGGCATCTTGATGGCCGCCACGGCTGCTGGCAAACGAGCCGCTGGTGGCAGCCGCGGATCCGGCTGAAAGGTGAGGCCGCCCGAAGTCTTTTCAGTTGGCAAGGCTTTTGCTTTCCCCAAGGCATGAACGATCATGCCTACGACATCTCCCATCTCCTCGAGTCCGACCCGATCCAGGTCGCCCCGCGTATTGTCTCGGCGCCGCGCGCCGTGCCGGACAAGCCCAGGCCCATCAGCCTGGCCGAAGCGCAGGAGGCCATGGCACGCGAACTGATGCAGGCTGCCTCGCTGCACGATGCGCTGGTCGAGCAGTTCCTGCGCATGCAGGGCGATGCATCACGCGACAGCTACATCCAGTGAGCGGCAAGCCGGTTCACGGCGGATGTCGCGGCGGAGAAAAATGTGACCTGTTTTGGCACATCGGGCTGACCCAACGGGTCGCAGCAATCATCTGAGCAGGCTGCAGTCGGTCGGATGCAGCAAGCAAAAGGCCCGGAGCAACCGGGCCTTTTGCCTTTTGCAGCGGTTCGTCGATCAATCGATGAGCGGCAGGCTGTCCACACCGGCTTCGATCGCCGCTTGATGGGTGGCGCAGCGTGGCAGGATCCGTGCAAAGTAGAACGTCGCAGTGTCGCGCTTGGCCCGCTTGAACGCCGCCGGGTGGTTGCCGGCGTCCGCAGCGGCCACGCTGCGTGCCCACAGATACGCCAGCGCGACGTATCCGGAGTAGTACAGGTAGTCGGTCGCGGCGGCGCCGAGCTCTTCCGGGTTGGCCTGCACGCGTGCGGCCAGCTTCAGCGTCAGATCACTCCAGTTGCGGGCGGCCACGGCGAGCGGCGCGACCAGATGGCGCAAACCTTCATTGGCGCTTTGCTGCTGGCAGAAGCTGCTGATCTCCTGCAGGAAATGCTTGAAGCCGACACCCTGCAGCTGGAGGATCTTGCGGCCAAGCAGATCCGCCGCCTGGATGCCGGTGGTGCCTTCGTAAAGGGTGATGATGCGGGCGTCGCGGACGAACTGCTCCATGCCGTTCTCGGCGATGTAGCCGTGGCCGCCGTAGACCTGCAGCGCCTCCTTGGTGCACTCCTGCGCCAGTTCGGTGACCACGCCCTTGGCAATCGGAATCAGGAACGCGACCAGTTCACCGGCTGCCTTGCGCGTGGCCTCGTCGGCGCCGCGCGATTCGACGTCGGTTTGCAGCGCGGTGTACAGCAGCAGTGCGCGGGAACCTTCGACGAAGGCACGCTGGGTCAGCAGCATGCGGCGTACGTCGGGCTGCACCAGCAGGTTGTCGGCCGGCTTGTCGGGGAACTTCGGGCCGGACAGCGCGCGCGACTGCAACCGCTCGCGGGCATAGTTGAGGCTGTTCTGCAGCGCGCGCTCGGCCAGCGCCAGGCCCTGCACGCCAACTGACAGGCGGGCGGCATTCATCATGGTGAACATCGCCATCAGGCCCTTGTTCGGCTGGCCGATCAGATAGCCCTCGGCGCCGTCCAGGTTCATCACGCAGGTGGAGCAGGCGTGGATGCCCATCTTGTGCTCGATCGCGCCGGCGGCCACGCTGTTGCGTTCGCCCAGCGAGCCATCCAGGTTCACCTTGAACTTGGGCACGATGAACATCGAGATGCCGCGGCTGCCCTCCGGCGCGTCCGGCAGGCGCGCCAGCACCAGGTGCACGATGTTCTCGGTGAGGTCGTGTTCGCCGGCGCTGATGAAGATCTTGGTGCCGGTGATCCTGTAGATGGTGTTGCCGTTCGCGTCGGCTTCACCCGG
>JAJXYE010000117.1 GCA_021780735.1 Pseudomonadota bacterium
AGGCTCGGCACGATCGATGAAGTTGTTGGAGATGTAGAACACCCGATGACCGGCGGCGGCCAGCTCGCGCGCCAGATGCTGCGGACGCTGAATGCGGAAATGCCAGTCGATCACCGCCCACACGAAAAAGTCACGCTGGCTGTCGGGCGGCTCGGTCAGCAACACCTGTGCCAGGGTGGGCGCATCCTGGCACGAGGTCGCTGGCGACTCCGAGCCACCTCCACCATGCACCACGCCGGCTTCGGCCTGCGCCGGTGCGGTGACAACCTGCAAAGGTGGCAGTCGCATCAGCTTGCGCCGATCCTCCATGCTCAGGCCGCGCTGCTGGATCAACCGCGTGATGAAGCGCAATGGTCGGGTCAGGCGCCACGAACGGCTGGACTTGACCAGCTGCAGCTCGTCCCGCATCTGCTCCAATGCGTGGATGCGCGCATCGCGCTTGACCGTCTCGCCACGCGACGCGATCAGCTGGGCCTGCAGCGCTTCGGCACGCTGGTGCGCCTGCTTCCACGCCGCCTCCATGGTCAAGCCATGCTGCTGCACCAGCTGCAGGTCTTGCGCTGCTTGAAGCTGTACCTCTTGCAGCCGCTCGGCTGCCTGCATCCGTGCCGCAGTCAGCTCGGCCCGGGCCAGTTCACGAGTTCGATCCAGTTCATCGGCATCAGCCTGCAGGGCGTGGCCATGCTGCACCCGTTCATGCGCCCAGATCGACGCCATCACGTCGGTCACGATGTCGGCGGCGGGCGCAATGCGGATATCGTAGACCTCGTTCCACGGCAACGGCAGGTAGCCGGTGATGGCCAGGCTCTGCCTGTCCAGCACGGCCACCACGGCGCTTGCGAACTGGCCCACCTCGCCGGACTTGAGATTGCGGCTTCGGCTCAGGCCCACATACACCGCGTGCGCGCCGACCGCCAGGCCCCGCGTATAGCCCGGCAACGCAAGCGTGCGCTCGAGCTTGAACTCGCGGTCGTAGATCTGCAGCGTGCGATCCTCCGAACTGCAAAGCCACAACTGCTCGCCCACCGCGACCAGCGAATGCGGCTGCGAGAGATCGTCGATCAGCACCTCGCCGCTGCGTACGTCGATCACCCGTCCAGCCCCCCGGGTCTCGCCCTTGTAGCCGCGATGGCTCGCAAACGGCCCGAACATCGAGGCAAGCAGGCGCCCGTGCTGGATGACAATGCAGTTGACGTGGGCGCTGTCCGGCTCCTCGCCGAAGCGCCAGCATTCCGCGACACGGAACGCATGATCCAGCCGCGCCACCTCGTTGGTTTCGGTGAAAACCACATAGGTGCCGCTGGCATCGACCAGCACGTCGTGCAGATCCAGCGGGCTGTTTGCCAGCTCCAGCGCGTGGAACTGTCCCTGCCGCACTTCCCGCAACAGCGGATTGCCGGCGGTCTGCACGCACCACAGCAGGCCGTCGGCGGTCAGTGACATGCCCGTGGCGTCCTCGTGCAGCATCGGCATCAGCAGGTGGCGATGCGCGTAGAGCAGACCGCCGTCGTTGGGAGCGGAGATGAACAGCGGATCGGGGATGTGCAGTGTGGTACGCAAGATAAGCTTCCTGTGGATGCGCTCTGACCGTGGCGGCAGCAATCGGGACTACCGGGCGCCACCTCCGCTGGCCACGGTCTCGACATCGAATTTCGCCTGCAGGTTGGCGATACCCTGTGCCGCGCCGGTATCACCCAGCACCGCCAGCACCATCACATCCGAGCGCCGGTCGATGCCGATCATCTCCTGGCCGAATTCGTCGAACTGGGAGATGCCGAACATCATCATGTATTGCTTGGGGATCAGGTGTGCGGCGAATTTCCAGCGCACCACCACGATATCGCCCTCCTGGTAGCTGAACGCTTCACCGCCTTCCTGGAAGGTATTGGTGCTGTAGACCAGTTCTCCTTCCGGGGTGCGGATCTGCATGCCGAAAATGACCCGGGCCAGCGACCGGTGGAACACGTACTTGACCAGGATCTCGGCGGGCTGACCCGGAAACAGCATCGGCACGCCGGACTGCCCCACCACGTGCAGGTCGGCGACCAGCGCGCTGCCATTGCCGACGCGGATCTCGTCGCGGTTGTAGCCACTGCGTTGCGACAGCACATCGGCCCCACCCGAGGCCAGCAAGGCACTGACCGCCTCGTCCGAGGTCTCGCCGAGCAACTTGACCGCCGCTGCCTGCCCCGCCGGCAGAGCCGCATGGGCACCGAAAATCAGTTTCAGGTAATCGGAGATCGCCCCGCGCACCGGACCGTCATACACCTTGCGCCCGGCATTGACCACCACGCCGCGGTTGCACATGCGCTCCACCGCATCGGTCGAATGGGTGACCAGCAGCAAGGTGCTGCCCGCCTCCTGCAGCTCCTGGATACGTCGATGGCACTTGCGCTGGAAGTACGCGTCGCCCACCGCCAGCGCCTCGTCCACCACCAGCACATCGGGCTCCACCGCTACCGCCACCGCGAACGCCAGACGCACGAACATGCCGCTGGAATAGGTCTTGACCGGCTGGTTGACGAAATCACCGATCTCGGCAAAGGCCAGGATCGAATCCAGTTTCGCATCGACCCGACTGCGTCCCATGCCGAGCAGGCCGGCTTTGAGGTAGACGTTTTCCAGGCCGGTGAACTCAGGGTTGAAGCCGGCCCCCAGCTCAAGCAGGCCGGCCACCCGCGCGTTGACCTCCAGCGTGCCCGTGGTCGGCGTGATCAGGCCGCAGATCATCTGCAGCAGGGTGGACTTGCCCGAACCGTTCTTGCCGATGATGCCGATGGTCTCGCCCGGCCATACCTCCAGGTCGAAATCGCGCAACGCCCAGAACTCCTTGGCGTAGCTCCTGCGCCCCATCATCTGCAGCAACCGATGATGCGGCTTGGCGTAGCCGAGATAGCGCTTGCCGATGCCGCTGGCGCGGATCAGCGGGCCGCTACGGGTGCCATCAACGGTCTCAGAGGACATCGATGAATCCCGCACGCGTGCGCTGGAACCAGGCATAGCTCAGCCAGCAGGCGAACAGCGCACCCGCGGTATAGACGGCCAGACCCGACCAGTCCGGAAGATGCCCCCACAGCAGCACCTCACGCGCCTGCACGATCAGGAACGTCAACGGGTTGTAGTGCATCAGCGACTGGACTCGCGGCGACAGGTTCTGCATCGGGAAAAACACCGGCGAGGTATACAGCAGCGCCAGCACGATCATGCTGGTCATCTGACCCACGTCGCGCACATACACGCCAAGCGATGCCAGCAGCCAGCCTGCCGCGCTGGCGATCAGCAGCAGCGGCAGGAATACCACCGGAAACAGCAGGAACGTCCACGCCACATGGCCATTGAAGATCAGCGCGAACGCGGCCAGGATCACCAGGCTCGCCAACGCGTGATAGAGCGAGGTGAGGCTGGACACCCAGGGCAGGATCTCCAGCGGAAAGATCACCTTGGTGACGTAATTCGCATTGTCGGTCACCAGCTGGCTGCCGCGCGAAATGCATTCGGCAAACATCGTGTGGATGATCAGGCCGGCAAACAACGCGGTGGCATAGACGCCCTTGCCCGTGTCGCCCACACCCCAGCGCGCATGAAATACCTCGGTGAAGAACAGCGTGTAGATGCCGAGCATGAACAACGGGCTGATGTACGACCAGGCCAGCCCGAACAGCGAGCCCTTGTAGCGACCGATGACATCCTTGCGCGCAAGCTGCCAGGTCAGCTCGCGGTTCTTCCATGTGCTGCGCAGCAGCGAGGCCGGTGAGATCGAATGGCTGTACATCAGGCGTTCCCGAACCCGGCGGCTGCGCGTGTTGCGAACCCTGCCGCCCGGATATCCGCGGCTGCCATCCTGCCGATCATCACGCCAGCGCCCGGGCCAGCTCGTCCTGCAGGTCGCGCAGATCCTCCACGCCGACCGACAGGCGAACCAGGCCATCGCTGATGCCCAGCCGCTTGCGATTGGCCGCCGGCACCGACGCGTGGGTCATGATCGCGGGATGCTCGATCAGGCTCTCCACGCCACCCAGCGATTCGGCCAGGGCGAACAGCTTGCAGCGCTCCAGCATGCGCCTGGCCTTCTTCAGCCCCCCCTTGACCTCGATCGTGATGATGCCGCCGAAGCCGTTCATCTGGCGCTTGGCCAGCGCGTGCTGCGGATGGCTCTTCAGGCCCGGATAGATCACCCGCTCGACTGCCGGATGCTGTTCCAGCCACTTCGCCAGCACCAGCGCGCTGGCGCAATGCGCCTGCATGCGCAGATGCAGGGTCTTCAGGCCGCGCATGGCGAGAAACGCGTCGAACGGACCGGCCACCGCGCCCACCGAGTTCTGCAGGAAACCCATCTGCTCGGCCAGCGGCTTGCTGCCGGCAACCACGATGCCACCGACCATGTCGGAGTGGCCGTTGAGGTACTTGGTCGCCGAATGCAGCACCAGGTCGGCACCGAATTCCAGCGGGCGCTGGATCATCGGCGAGCAGAACGTGTTGTCGACCACCAGGATCAGGCCGTGTTTCTTCGCGAACGCGGCCACCCTGGTCAGGTCGACCAGCTTGAGCATCGGATTGGTCGGCGTTTCGGCCCAGATCATCCGGGTATTCGGCTTCAGCGCCGCTTTCAGCGCCGCGGCATCGTTCAGGTCGACGAAGCTGAAATCGAGGCCGGCCGAGCGCCGACGCACCTTCTCGAACAGGCGATAGCTGCCGCCGTAGAGATCGTCCATCGCGATCACGTGACTGCCCGAATCGAGCAGATCCAGCACGGTGGCGGCAGCAGCCAGGCCGGAGGCGAAGGCGAAGCCGGCCACACCGCCTTCCAGGTCGGCCACGCAGCGCTCATAGGCCATGCGGGTGGGGTTCTGCGAGCGCGAGTATTCGTAGCCCTGGTGCTTGCCCGGGCTCTGCTGCACATAGGTCGAGGTGGCGTAGATCGGCGTCATGATCGCGCCGGTGCTCGGATCGGGGTGCTGGCCGGCGTGGATGGCACGGGTGCCGAGACCGAGACTGGCGTGCTTGCTGCGTTTGTTCATGGCAATCCGTGGTGTTCCGGGGGGAAGTGGCCGCACTGGCAAAGCGTCTATCTTACTCGCCACACGCCACCAAGCTGAACCGCGGCGGTGCCGTTTATTCATCAATCGGCCCCGGTCAGACCGGCTTGCGGCCTGCCCGGGCGGTCGGCGCAGCCATACATGCGCCGGCGTATTGCACATCGCAGCCAGACACGCGATCGTTACGCCCCCGCAGTGCGCACCGTGCCACGGCGTTTCATCGGCCGGTTGTCGATCCCAGCGA
>JAJXYE010000284.1 GCA_021780735.1 Pseudomonadota bacterium
CGAGCAGGCGAGCAAGGGCTGGCGGCGACGGCTGGACGTGCGCAGCGCGGCCAGTGCGGTTGCGGACAGTCACGCGGTCGGTGACCTGCTGGCGCACGCTTTTCCCGATCGCATCGCGCGGCGCGATGACAGCCAGCCTTTGCGCTACACCCTGGCGAACGGCCGCGGCGCACGCCTGCACGAAAACACCGCGCTGCTCGGCGAACCCTGGCTGGTGGTGCTGGATCTGCGCCTGGAAGCGCGCGACAGCCTGGTATTTGCCGCCGCGCCGCTGGATCCGCGCATGCTCGAGCGCGACTTCCCGAGCCAGTTCAGCCGCCAACGCAGCCTGCGCTGGAACGATCAGCGCGGCGCGGCCGAAGCATTCGAAGAACAGCGCTTCGGCGCGATCGTGCTGGAGCGCCGCAGCGTGCCGGTGAAACCCGCCGATGCCTTGCCGGCGATGCTCGCCGCGATCCGCGCCGGTGGCCTCGCCCAGTTGCCGTGGAGCGCCCAGGCGCAACGTCTGCGCGCACGCATGCAGGCGCTGCGCGCATGGATGCCGGAGCTTGGCCTGCCTGATGTCTCCGACGCGGCCCTGCGCGACTCGCTGGATGACTGGCTCACGCCGTATCTGCACGGCAAGCACCGGCTCGATGCGCTGAGCGCGGACGAGCTGTCGCAGGCATTGACGTCGCTGTTCGACTACGAGCAACGACGCACGCTCGATGCGCAGGCGCCGGAAGATCTGCAGGTGCCCAGTGGCCAGCGCCGCCGACTCGAGTACGGCGCCGACGAGCCACCCGTGCTGGCGGTCAAGTTGCAGGAACTGTTCGGCCTTGCCGACACCCCGCGGGTTGGTGCCGGACGCATCCCGGTCACCCTGCACCTGCTGTCGCCGGCCGGTCGCCCGATCCAGGTCACCCAGGATCTGCATGGCTTCTGGGAGCGCACCTATCCCGAAGTGAAAAAGGAATTGAAAGGCCGCTATCCGCGCCATCCGTGGCCGGACGATCCGTGGACGGCGGTGCCCACGCACCGGGCCAAGCCGCGCGGCAGCTGAGCGGGCAGGACTTCCGCCGCGCAAGCGAACGGCATGCCGCTGCGGCTCGTCGCAGAGGTGCCGAGTTCCCGTGGACAACGATGTCATCCATCGACCCGACCAGACTCCGGCCGGCGCAGCGCGTGCGTGGGTGACCGCCTTCGTTCGCGAGCCATGGCCTGCGCCATGCTGCACTTGTCGATGCTGGCCGGCGCTCTCGATCGGCAGCTTTCCGGCTTCATCACGGCCGCGGAAACATTCGTGGCGATCCGCGGGACATTCACTCTCCGGCAGCCGAAGTCCAGCGTACGCGCCACTTCCCGTGCTCGCCCCGATCCATCCGCAGCGGCTTGCCCGCGGCCAGGCCTGTGGCCATGGCACCTCGTGCCGTCCTGTCCCGCGCTGCGCGGTGGCGGTCACAGTTTGGAAACTGTCCTATAGACAACGTTGTCATGTTTGTCTATCACAGGACAATCACAACGAGCACAAGCGGTAAATGCAGGAAGCCATCAGGCGATGGAAGTCCCCACGGGGCTGCGTGGAACGCGGCCGTAATTCGACCTGACAACTCATTCGTAGCGACATCACATGAATCAGGAGAATTCCATGTTTGTGAAGCGATCAGCTGTGTGGTCCGGTCTGGCCTTGAGTGCGCTGGGCAGTGCGATGGGGACAGCGATGTCCGTGACTCTTCTTGCGGCGGCGCCGATGCAGTCGGTGCAGGCGCAATCCGTCCCGGCCTGTGCCGCGGCGTGGAATGCGACGACGGCGTACAGCGGCGGCAATACCGCCAGCGAAAACGGCAGCAACTACCTGGCCAACTGGTGGACCCAGGGTGATGATCCGGCCAGCCACAGTGGTGCGACTGGCAGCGGCCAGCCGTGGACATCGCAAGGTGCTTGCGGCGGCTCGTCCGGCGGCGGTACCGGCGGAACGGGCTCGGGCGGAACGGGCTCGGGATCCGGTGGCAGTTGCGATACTGCCTGGAATGCCACCACGGCCTACAACGGTGGTGCCCTGGTCAGCGAGAATGGGGTCAATTATTCGGCCAACTGGTGGACGCAGGGCGATGATCCGGCCAGTCACAGCGGCGCCACCGGTTCCGGTCAGCCGTGGACGGTACTCGGCTCGTGTACCGGCGGTAGCGGTGGTGGCACGGGTGGTGGCTCCGGAGGAGGTACGGGCGGCGGCACAGGCGGTGGCTCCGGCGGCGGTTCGGGTTCGGCCAGCGGCCTGCTGTTCAGCCCGTACAAGGACGTGACCATCAACCTGGACTGGAATACCGACACCATGCGCACCGCGGTGACCGGAACACCGATTCCGCTGGTGGGCAGCGGCAGCCTGGTCGCCACCGCATTGCCGAACCTGGGAGCCATCACGCTCGCGTTTGCCTCGGGCGAGTGCGGCAGCGAGAGCTGGGGTGGCATTCCCGCCGACAGTTTCGCCAGTGCCAATATCCAGCCGCTGGCCAATGCCGGTATCGATTACGTGGTATCCACCGGCGGCCAGGCCGGCACGTTCACCTGCTCCAGCCCGGCCGGCATGGCGCAGTTCCTGGCGCGCTACATGTCACCGCACCTGGTGGGTGTGGATTTCGACATCGAGGGCGGCCAGAGCCAGGCGCAGATCAACAACCTGGTGTCGAACGCGGCCTATGCCGAAACCCTCTATCCCAACCTGCGCTTCTCCTTCACCCTGGCCACGCTGGCGGCGTCGGACGGCAGCTATGGCGGCGTGAACGGCTTGGGCGACATGGTGGTCAGGGCGGTCAAGGCGGCCAACCTGCCGAACTACACGATCAACCTTATGGTGATGGACTTCGGCAGTGCCAGCCCCGGCGTGTGCGTGGTGGCCAACGGCCAATGCGACATGGGGCAGTCGGCGATCCAGGCCGCGCTCAATCTGGAACATACCTATGGCATTGCGGCCAGCCACATCGAACTGACCCCGATGATCGGGCTGAACGACAACACCAGCGAGACGTTCAGCATGGCAAATGTCGATACAGTGACCAGCTACGCAGCGAGCCAGGGCATGGCCGGTGTACATTTCTGGTCGCTTGACCGCGATACGCCGTGCGCCAGCAACACCGGCTATGCGTCGCCGATCTGCAATTCGGTCAGCGGCACCACGCCACTGCAATACACCAAGCGATTCCTGCAGGACCTCGGTCACTGATCAGCCCTCACTGATCAGCCTGCACCGGCAGGTCGGGCGATCAAGCCCGGCCTGCCGGCCGCAGAGCGCTTCTGGATCGGCGGCGGATGCGAAACGGGCCTTGCTGGCAACGCCGGCTTCGGCCTCGCGCATTCCGGCAAGAGTCGGGCGGGCCGGGCCCGCGGCGCATCGACACGGATGCGCTGAGGGCCGGAGCTGTCAGGGCGTCCCGCCGCGGTGGGATGGCGGCGACCGATCGAAGCTGCCGGCGAAGCCGGGAAACACCACCGGGCTCTCATAACCGTCGGCGGAAACCGACGACACGCCGAAGAACCAGTCGTCAATCACCACATCCTTCAATACCGCCTGGTCGACGTCGCCCACCGCACGGGCGTATTGCCAGCGCGGTGCAGTGGTATCGCGCCAGTGCACGCGGTAGCCGGCGGCGCCGGGCACCTTGTTCCAGTGTACGGTGGTGTCGGTGCTCACGGCGCCCTCCACGGTCACGCCATCCGGCGGTGCCGGAGCGCGGCTGAGTGCGGCCATGGTGATGGTATTGAGCGCGGTGACCCGCGCCAGGTAGCGGAAGTCGATGCCGCTGATGGTATCGCCGTAGCGCACGCCGTTCTCGGTGCGCAGATCCTGATGCTGGTGGGTGTAGTCCTCGTGCGACTCGGTGACACGCACGGCAGGGAAGCCGGCCTGCAGGAATTCCACCTGATCACCGCCGCGACCGAAGCGGTCGGTGCGGTAGATCATGCGCACACGAAGATCCGGCAGGTAGCTGTCGGCGAGGCTGGCCATGTAGCGGGCCAGGTTGCGCGAGGGCGAGTCCACCTCACCACCGTGGTAGCGGCGATAGTCTGCCTGCGCCGGGCTTTCGTTGCTCTTGGTTCCCTCGGAGAACACCCGCACGGTGGTGCTGTCGAACACGCCGTTCTGGCCGCGGCTGTTGCCGATGATGTCGTTGTTGAGGTCGGCTTCGACCTGCCAGCCCTGGGCCACGGCATAGTCGGCCAGCACCTTGCCGCCGTACAGGCCCTGTTCCTCGCCGGACAGCGCGGCGAACACCACGGTGGCATCGTTGTTCTGCTTCGAAAGCAGGCGTGCCGCCTCGATCAGCGCGGCCACGCCGGAGCCGTCGTCGTCAGCACCGGGGGCGTCGCTGTGGTTGTTCATCACGTCGCTGACCCGCGAGTCGAGATGGCCGCTCATCACGATCACCCGCTTCGGGTCGCCCGTGCCGCGCTTGATCGCGACCACATCCATCACCTCGACCGGGGTCGGGATGCGTTTGCCGCTGAACATCTGCGACGGCGTGACCACTTCCAGGCAGCCGCCGCAGTCCTTCGAAATGGTCTCGAAGCGGGACTTCACCCAGCGTCTGGCCGCGCCGATGCCGCGCGTGTCGGATTGGGTGTCGGACATGGTCTGGCGGGTACCGAAACCCACCAGTCGGCTGATCGTGGCGCGCAGCTGCGCCTCGCTGGGCGCGGTGGCCAGCTGCTGCAGCGCGGGCTGTTCACGCGGCACAGCGGGCATGGTTGCGGCAGCGCTGGCAGCGCCGGCTGCGAACAGGAGCAGGGCAGGGATTGGCATGAATGGGCGCATCATCGGAGTCCTCGGCAGCGGAGCCGTGACCATACAACGTTCGTGGCACCGGGCGTCAGCCAAAGGAAAGGCCCGCTCGTTGCCGGGCGGGCCTGAAGCCGTGTCCCGGCTTCCGTTGCAAGCTGCGCTTCCCTGCGCAGCATTTCCCTTGCCCTGAACTACGGGGTGTAGCTACCGGTCAGGCTGACGCCCGAGTAGGTGGCATAGGCCCGTACCATCACGTAGTACGTACCGGCCTGCACGTTGGAGATCGAGCAGGTCTCGTTGTCGCCCACCAGGTACGGGCGGCAGTCATAGCTGGAAGTGGTCGGCGCGGAGCCGAACTTCACGTACAGATCGGCGTCACCGGTGCTGCCGGCGATCTGGAAGCTCAGGTTGGTGGCGCCAGCCGGAACGACCATGGTGTAGCTGACGCTGTTGCCCTTGGTGGCACTCAGGCCGGTGGCCGGCACGCCGTTCTGCAGCACGTTGCCGCCGC
>JAJXYE010000384.1 GCA_021780735.1 Pseudomonadota bacterium
GAAGCAGTTCGCCCAGCCCTGCAGCATGCGGTTCAACTGCCCCACCTTCACCGTGGTGTCCTGCCCGGCCTCAGCGGTACTACGGGCGTCTTCGCCACCCTGCGGCGCCCGGCCTGCCCCTCACGGGCGTCCGGTTGACCATCCCTGACCACGCCACGGGGCTTTCTGTGTCGCGTGCGCTTCCCTTGAGTACATGCTGTCGCCACTACCCTGGCACAGCGACTGGCGATACCACTTTGCTCATCCATCCAGTCGAGTCAGTCTTCCCCGGCAGGGTTGCCAGGTCGACTTTTGCATCGTCCTTTTCGAGGCTTGCTCGGCGTTCATTTGCGTTACGGCCTGCCCACTCGCGCCATCGCCGCATGTCGTGAAGCGCATCACCGAAGGCTGCAACGATTTCGTCACCTCCACTGTTGCTCCGCCTGCTTCCGGCTGAAGCGGTTGCCGGGTGGGATTTGCACCCACCGGGCAGCGCCGCCCTTTCACGGCGCACGCCAAGAGTGGAAGCCCGGCGTTGGAATCCAGTGGACAGCAAAAAGCGCAGCCTTTTGATGGTCCGCTGGAATGACCTGTTGGGCAAGCGGTTGGCAAACACGCTCTTGCTAGATCAGGGGCAGTGCCATCCCCACGAGGCTGGCAACTGCTACCAGCCACACGAGCGACCGCAGCATGGGGACGCCAATCACATAGGCCGGCACATAGACGACGCGTGCGATGAGGAAGATCGATGCCGCACGGGTCACCTCGCTCGTGGCGCCGCCCTTGATCAGTGCCAGCAGCGCCAGGCCGAGGAAAATCGGCAAAGACTCCAGCATATTGTTCTTGGCACGACCCAGCCGGCCCGCGAGAACCGATGTCTCTGGCAGTTGGTCGCGGTTGCCCATGATTCCCCGCAGGTCGAAGCCGAAGTGTGATGTTTCCTGCAGGAATATCTGCACCATGTAAAGCGTCAGCACCAGAAGAATGATTGTCGTCAGGGTCATCGACTTTGGCTCCCAAGATTGAGCACTTCCGATGGCACTCCAAACGGAGTGAAAAACGGAGGAAAAACGGCGAAAAACCGGGTGGCGAAAAACCGGGTCAGGTTCATTTGTCGCAATGTCCGTCAAGGGCCGAAAACAGACGTCCGAACCACCGCTGTCCAGCGCAACATCACCGATTGCTCACCCCATGCGGCACGTGCCCCGTCGCCACATGTTTGCGCGCGGATTCCACGTTGGCCGGCGAGTCATCGAAGAAAATGTCGGCGCCGAATGCATCCAGGAACGGGCCCTTGTCGCGGCCACCGAGGAACAGCGCCTCGTCGATGCGCACGCCCCACCGACGCAGGGTGAGGATCACGCGCTTGTGGGCGGGTGCCGAGCGGGCGGTGACCAGGGCGGTGCGGATCGGCGAGTCCTCAGCCGGGAACGCGGTCTGCAATCGGTGCAGCGCGGTGAGAAAGCCCTGAAACGGGCCGACCGACAACGGCTCGGCGGCGTGTTCGGTTTCGCTGCGGTGGAACGCTTCGAGGCCTTCCTCACGCGACACACGCTCGCCTTCGTCGCCGAACAGCACCGCATCTCCGTCGAACGCGATGCGCAGTTGTTCACTGGCGCGGGGTGGCGCGGTGCTGGGCAGGATGGTGGCCGCGGCCACTCCGGCGACCAATGCCCGACCTACATCCTCGGCGTTGGCGGAGAGAAACAGGTCGGCCTTGAACGGCGCGATGTAGTCGGAAGTCGGTGCACCGCTGGTGAAGGCGGCGCGACTGATTTGCAGACCGTAGTGCTGGATCGCGTTGAAGATGCGCAGACCGGTATCGCCCGAGTTGCGCGACAGCAGGATCACCTCGACCGGCGGCACGTCACCGGCGAGCTTGTTCAGACCCAGCAGCTTCTGCACCAGGGGAAAGGCCACACCAGGCTGCAGGATCTCGTTTTCGTGCTCGATCTGGAATGAGCGGTAGGCGTCCAGGCCATCGCGCTCGAACAACGCATGGCTGTCGCCCAGGTCGAACAACGCACGCGAGGAAATCGCCACCACCAGGCGATTGTCGCTGGCTGCGTTCGGATCGTGGGCGTCGGAAGGGGATCGAGTCATTGCTGCCTGAGTGCAGACGAAGGTGATCTTTCCAAGAGTAACCAGTGCCAGGTGTGTTTCAAATCAAAAGCACGCCATTCCCCGCTCCACGCCCCTACTCCACCGCGAACTGCTCGTCGAGGATGCGCTGCTCAAGATTGTGCTCCGGATCGAACAGCAGGCGCACACCCTGATCGCCGGATTGTCGAACCGCCACCGTGCGCACGTTGCGCACCTCATGAAAATCTGCCGTGGCGCTGACCGGGCGCTTGCCCGGATCCAGCACACGCAGTATCACTTCAGTGCGGTGCGGCAGGATCGCGCCGCGCCAGCGTCTGGGCCGGAACGGGCTGATCGGGGTCAACGCCAGCACATTGGCGTCCAGCGGAAGGATGGGGCCGTGTGCGGACAGGTTGTAGGCGGTGGAGCCGGCCGGGGTGGACACCAGGATTCCGTCGCAGACCAGGTTGGCCAGCTTCACCGTGTCATTGAGTTGCACTTCCAGATGCGCTGCCTGGTTGCTCTGGCGCAGCAGCGAGACCTCGTTGAAGGCGAGCTTGCTGTATTCGGCGCCATCCACGTCGGTAACTTCCATCTGCAGCGGGAACAACGAGGCGGTATGCGCACGCGCTATACGCTCGGGCAAACCCTCGAGCCGGTGCTTGTTCATGAGGAAGCCGACCCGGCCCAGCTTCATGCCATACACCGGCACCTCCAGTGCCCGGTGTGCATGCAGGGTGCGCAGCATGAACCCGTCGCCACCCAACGCCACGATCAGTTCGGCCTGCTCGGCCGGCACGTCGCCGTATCGCTCGACCAGCTTGCGTCGGGCTTGCTGGGCAACGCTGGTGTCGCTGGCGACGAAGGCAAAGCGCATATGCATGACTGAGTGAAAACGGTCGGCCGAGCTTACCGTAGGAGCGCACCCTGTGCGCGATGGCTCTTCGCTCTGATCGACATCAGGGCATTCGCGCACAGGGTGCGCTCCTACAGGGATCGGTCGATCAACCCACCGGCACCTGCGCCAGCTGTGCCAACCGGCGTACCGCGACCGAGGCGATCGGATAGTCCGCATTCTGGGTGAGAATTTCCGCCAGCATGTTGCGGGTGTGCTGCAAGGTGGCGTCGTCACGCTGCAACCAGGCCTGCACGGGCGACAAATCCTTCTGTCCCCTGTTCATCGCAAGCACCTGCTGCGCCAGGGCGCGATGCTGGTGATTGAGTTCGTCCAGCAGCGAGCCGCGAGCCTGCGCATGCCAGTGACCTTCCACCGGCAAGGCTTCGATCTGCCCGCGCAGCCATTCCAGATCCAGCGCCTGACCCAGCTCGAAGAACACCCGCGCCACCTGCTCCATCGGCTGGCCACTCTGCTGCACGACCTCGACCATATCCAGCGCAGCGCGCAGATCCGGCATGCGGGCCAGTCGCAACGCCAGCTCGGCAGGCATGCCCAGTCCTTCCCACTTCTCCTGGGTACAGGAGAAATCGCCCGCGCCGGTCGGCGTGAGCACCTCGGGCAGCACCTTGCGCAGTGCAGAAACGCCCTCCTGATAGCGCGCGACGTTTTCGGCGATGTCGAGAGAACCACCGGGGCGGTTGAGCAGCCAGCGCGTCATGTGCCGCAACAGCGACCAGACCTGCTTGATCGCGTCGATCTGGGTTTCCTCGGCGACCTTGCTGTCGAGTGCCTCGATCTGCGCCCAGAGCTCGCGCGCATCAAGAATCTCGCGCGCTGCCGTGTACGCCTTGGCGATCGCCGCCGGATCCTGCCCCGTATCCTCCTCCATGCGCATCATGAAAGTGGCACCCATGCGGTTGATGGTCGAGTTGGTCACCGCGGTAGCGATGATCTCGCGCTTCAGCCGATGGCGCTGCATGTGCTCGGCGTACTTCTCGTGCAACGGCGCGGGGAAGTAACGCACCAACTCCTTTGACAGGTAAGGATCTTCCGGCACGTCCGAATCCAGCAACTGCTGGAACAGGCGAATCTTGTCGTAAGACAACAGTACCGACAGCTCCGGCCGGGTCAGTCCATGGCCGCGTGTCTTGCGTTCGGTCAGCTCGGCATCCGATGGCAGGTTTTCGACCTGGCGATCAAGTGTGCCCTCGGCCTCCAGCGTGCGGATGAAGTGCGCCATCGAGCCGATGCGGCCGACTGACTGCTGCTCCATCAGGGTAATCGCCTGGTTCTGCCGGTAGTTGTCCCATAGCACCAACTGGCCGACCTCGTCGGTCATCGCCGCCAGCTGCGCGTTGCGCGCCTGGTCGGTCAATTCACCACGCTGCACCGCGTCGTTGAGCAGGATCTTGATGTTCACCTCGTGATCGGAGGTGTCCACACCGGCCGAATTGTCGATGAAGTCGGTGTTCAGCAGCACGCCGTGCTGGGCCGCTTCGATGCGCCCCTTCTGGGTCATGCCGAGGTTGCCGCCCTCACCGACGACTTTGCAGCGCAGCTCGGCGCCGTTGACCCGCAGCGCGTTGTTGGCGCGATCGCCGACGTCGGCATGGGTCTCGGCCGACGACTTCACATAGGTACCGATACCGCCGTTCCACAGCAGGTCGACCGGCGCCTTCAGGATCGCGCTGAGCAGGTCGGTGGGTGCCATGTGTTCGACGTCACCCTTCAGGCCGAGCACCGCACGTACCTCCGGCGTGACCGGAATCGACTTGGCACTGCGCGGATAGACGCCACCACCGGCCGAGATCAGCGATTTGTCGTAGTCGTCCCAGCTCGAGCGCGGCAACTTGAACATGCGCTCGCGCTCGATGTACGAGCGCTCGATGTCGGGATTCGGATCGAAGAAGATGTGGCGGTGGTCGAACGCCACCTGCAGGCGTATGTGCCGCGACAGCAACATGCCGTTGCCGAACACGTCACCGGACATGTCGCCGATGCCGACACAGGTGAAGTCCTGGCTCTGGCAGTCGCGGCCCAGCGCACGGAAGTGGCGCTTCACCGACTCCCATGCGCCCTTGGCGGTGATGCCCATCGCCTTGTGGTCATAACCGTTGGAACCGCCGGAGGCGAAAGCGTCGCCGAGCCAGAAACCGTGCTCGATCGAGATCGCGTTGGCGATATCCGAGAATGTCGCCGTACCCTTGTCGGCGGCCACCACCAGGTAGGGATCGTCGCCGTCGTGGCGAACCACGTCGTGCGGCGGCACCATCGCACCTTCGACGATGTTGTCGGTGATGTCGAGCAGGCCGCTGATGAACATGCGGTAGCAGGCGATGCCCTCGGCCTGCTGCGCGTCACGGTCGCCACCCACCGGCGCCTTCTTGACGAAGAAACCGCCCTTGGAGCCGACCGGCACGATCACCGTGTTCTTGACCATCTGCGCCTTGACCAGGCCCAGCACCTCGGTACGGAAATCCTCGCGACGATCGGACCAGCGCAAGCCGCCACGCGCCACCGCGCCAAATCGCAGGTGAATGCCCTCGACGCGTGGCGCGCACACCCAGATTTCCCGATAGGGCACCGGCTTGGGCAGCTCGGGCACCTGATGCGAGTCGAGCTTGTAGCTGATGTAATCGCGATGCTGACCGTCCCACCGCTGGAAGAAGCTGGTGCGCAAGGTGCCCCGGATCAGCGCCACGAAACTGCGCAGGATGCGATCCTCGTCAAGACTGGAGACCTCTTCGAGCAGCACACCGATGGCCTTCTCGACCGCCGCGACCTGCTCATCGCGCGACCTGGACAACACGGCCCCCAGACCCTCGATCAGGGCTGGCTGCGCCGCCTGCACCGAGGCCGGGATCAACGCATGCATCTCCACCGCCAGGGTGGCGCCGGCGGCTTTCAGCTCATCCGCGGAAAGCGCTTCGCGGCGCGGATCGAACTTCGCCAGGAACAGCTCGACCAGCAGGCCGGCGATCGCCGGATAGCGGTTGAGGGTCTCCTCCATGTAGGTCTGCGAGAACGTGGCACCGGTCTGCAGCAGGTATTTGCAATAGCCGCGCAACATCGCCACCTGGCGCCAGCTGAGCTTGGCGCCCAGTACCAGCCGGTTGAAACCGTCACTCTCGGCCTGGCCGCGCCAGATCTGCTCGAACGCATCCTCGAACAGGGCGCCGACCTGCTCGACACTGAAGGTGAGCCGGCCGGCCGGTTGCACCTCGAAATCCTGGATCGACAACGACGCATCGCCGGCGATCTCGTAGACGTGCTCGGTGAGCACGCGCAAGCCCAGGTTCTCCAGCTGCGGCAGCACCTCGGACAGGGCAATGTCGCCGCCGCGTCGGTAGACCTTGAAGCGCAGCTTCTCCGGCGCCTGCGGCGGATGGTAGAACGACATGCGCAAGGCGTTTTCGCCCTGCAGCAACGACAATTGATGAACGTCCTCGGCGGCCACGACCGGACTCACGTCCTCGACGTAGCCCGCGGGCATCGACTTGGCGTAGCGATTGGCCAGCACCACACCCTCATGTTCACCACGCGACTGCACCAGCGCATCGCGCAAGTCGTCGTACCAGTTGCGCACAATGGCTGCCACACCGCGTTCCAGCTGTGCGATATCGGGCGTGGGGCGATCGCCGATCTTCGGTCGCACCACCATGTAAAGGCGGGCCAGCACGTCGTCGCCCATGAGCACGGCCGAATCGAGGTGCTCGCCGCGCATGCCGTCCGTCAGCAGATGCTCGATGCGCTCCCGCACCGTGGTGTTGAAGCGCTCACGCGGCACGTACACCAGGCAAGTGAAGAAGCGGCCATAGCGGTCGGCACGCACGAACAGCCGCGTGCGGGAGCGCTGGCGCACCTCGAGAATGCCGGTGGCGGTGATGTACAACTCGTCTTCGCTGCTCTGGAAAAGCTCGTCGCGCGGCAGCATCTCGAGCACATTGGACAACGACTTGCCGGAGTGCGAATCACGCTTCAGCCCCGAGCGCAGCATCACCGCCTCGAACTTCTGCCGCAGCAGCGGCACATCCTGCGGACGGGCCATGTAGGCATTGGAGGTGAACATGCCGAGGAAGCGCTGTTCGGCGACCGGCCGGCCATCAGCACCGAATTTCAGCACACCGATGTAATCCATGTAGCCGGAGCGGTGCACGTGCGAACGCGCGTTGGTCTTGGTCAGGATGATCGCGTCGGTGGAACCCGACTGCGGCAGGTCGCTGGCGGCCATCGTCCGCAACGAGCGTGGCGCCACGGAACGTTCGCTCTTCTGCAGGATGCCCAGACCAGAGTCCTCGATGGCGCGCAGCATGCGCTCGCCATCGGCGTCTGTGACCTCATATTCGCGGTAGCCGAGGAAGGTGAAATTGTCCTCCGCAACCCATTGCATGAACTCGCTGGCCTCATCCACCGAAGCGGTATCCAGCGGCAACCGGCGCTGCGGCAACTCGCGGGCAATCTCCAGTGCCTTGTCGCGCATCGCCCGCCAGTCGTTCACCGCGGCGCGCACATCGTCCAGCGCCGCCTCGATCCGCGCCGTCAACTGCCCCTGCTCGGTGGCGTCGGCCGCGCGGTCGATCTCGAAGTGCATGACCGATTCGGCGTTGCCCGACTCGTCGCCCAGGCTCTGCAATGCACCGGAATCGCTGCGCACCACCTTCAGCACCGGATGGATCACCGCATGGATCTGCAGCTGGGTCGAAACGATCATGCTGACCGTGTCGACCAGAAACGGCATGTCGTCGGTGACGATCTGCAACAGGCTGCGACCGGCATGCAGATCCGCGGGATTCAACACGCGGATCATGGCGCACCCGGCTGGGCGTTGCTGCATGAAATCCAGCAGGCTGGTGATCACTGCAGCCCACTGTATCGGCGTGTGCAGATCCACGTCGCCGCTGCCGATGCGCGCAAAGAACGCCTCGCAGAACACCTGCACCTGGGCCAGGCGCTGCGGCGACGAACCACTTTTTTTCAACTCGGCAATTACTACCGCAGGAAGGGACAGATCATTCGCCGCATGGATCGCATTCATGGCATCTACTGGTCAGTGGAGACGGGATGGAAGAACCGGGATAAAAGCCTCGGAAGGATACGCTCCGGTGCAGAGTGATTCCACCTGCACCACCGGATTCGCACCATCCTCATGCGCATGGATTCAGCCCACAGACGGCTGGCATCCGATTCGATCAATGCGCGATCCATGCCACGCCCTGTGCACACTCTGCCTCGACAAGGTGCTGGATGGCATGGAGCACGGACGGAACCCTGTGCGGTCGACTCGCGTCTTTGCGGAGCACCCCTCTCCACCTCATCCGATCTGACCGAGCCCGGTTGCCCACAGCATCGCTTGCGCTGTCAATGACTGGATTCGTGCCGAGGATAAAATATAAACTGTCCGGTATAGTCTGCGTCGGCGACCGCCGACAGGATGTCCCGGTCTGGCCCGCAATCTGGCCTGGTCACGGGCCGCAACTCGCGGTCACGACGACTGTCCGATGCGTTGCCGCAGCCTGCCCGAGCCGTCCCTACGCAAGCCCGAATCCCGGAGCATCCATGAAGTTGTCGTCACCGCACATGACCCTGTTGTGCTCGAGCCTGCTGTTGCTCGCCGCCTGCGGCAAAGGCGGGGAGCAGGGGCCGCCGAAGGCGCCACCACCACAAGTGGGCGTGATCAGGGCGGTTCCGCAGAACTCGCCACTGACCCGCGAACTGGTCGGTCGTCTGTCAGCGCATCGCAGTGCCGACGTCCGCGCGCGGGTGGCCGGTGTGCTGCTCAAGCGCGACTACGACGAAGGGACCGATGTCCACAAGGGCCAGTTGCTGTTCCAGATCGATCCGGCACCGCTCAAGGCTGTACTGGATGCCAGCCTCGCCTCACTGGCCCAGGCCCAGGCTACCTACTCCAACGACAAGACCACCGCGGCGCGCGTGCGCGCGCTTGCGACGAAGGGCTTTGTCTCGACATCGGATCTCGACAACGCCAACGCCGCCGAGCGTTCCGCCGCGGCCGCGGTGCAGGTGGCCCGCGCCAACGTGCAGTCGGCAAGGATCAACCTGGGCTACGCCAGCGTGAGGTCGCCGATCGACGGACGCGCCGGCCAGCAACAGGTCACCGAGGGCGCACTGGTCGGCAACGGTGCGGCGACCTTGCTGACCACCGTCGATCAGATTGATCCGATGTACGTCAACTTCACCATGAGCGTGGCCGCGCTCGAACAGATGCGCGAGGCCCAACGCAAGGGCAACGTCACGCTGGCCGATCCGGACAAGGCCGCCGTCCAGATCACCCTGCCCGACGGGAGTGCCTACGCGCAAGCGGGTGTGCTGGACTTTTCCGACAGCACGGTCAACCCCGCCACCGGTGCGGTAAACCTGCGCGCCAGCATTCCCAATCCAAGTCACAGCTTGCTGCCGGGCATGTACGTGACCCTGAAAGCCGACCTGGGCCTGCAGCACAACGTGTTCCTGATTCCGCAACAAGCGGTGCTGCGCGATACGGTCGGCGCCTATGTGATGACGGTCGCCGGCGATGGCAAGGTCGCGCGCAAGGACGTTGCCGCAACCGCGATGCGCCAGGGCGACTGGGTGATCACCCAGGGTCTGAAGGCCGGCGACGAGGTGGTGGTATCCGGCGTGCAAAAAGTGAAGGAGGGCGAACCGGCCAAGGCCAGTCCATGGCATCCGGCTGACGCGACCTCGGGCACCGCCCCGAGCGGCCGCTGAGGAGCCGATCGCATGCCGAGTTTCTTCATCGATCGACCGATCTTCGCCTGGGTCATGGCGATCCTCATTTCTCTGGGCGGGGTGCTGGCAATCCTCAACCTGGGCGTGGAATCGTATCCATCCATCGCACCACCGCAGGTTTCCATCAGCGCCTCCTATCCGGGCGCCAGCGCCGAGACTACCGAGAAGTCGGTGACCCAGGTGATCGAGCAGCAGCTGAGCGGCATCGATCACCTGCTGTACTTCAGCTCGTCCTCCAGCGCCAGCGGTTCGTCCAACATCACGCTGACTTTCGAAAGCGGTACCGACCCGGACATCGCCCAGGTGCAGGTGCAGAACAAGGTCAGCCAGGCCACGCCGCGACTGCCCACGGAAGTCACCCAGCAGGGCGTGGTAGTGGCCAAGTCCAACCCGGACTTCCTGATGGTGGTGGCCTTGCGCTCCAGGGACCCGGCGATCGACAGCGCCAGGCTCAACGATATCGTTGCCTCGCAGGTACTTGACCAGATCGCGCGCCTGCCCGGCGTGGGCAACACCCGCCAGTTCGGCTCCGAATACGCCATGCGGATCTGGCTGAACCCGGACAAATTGCAGGCGTACGGTCTGTCCGCCAGCGATGCACTGGCTGCGGTGCGCGCGCAGAACGTGCAGTTCGCTGCCGGCTCGATCGGCGGCGATCCGGCTCCGGCCGACCAGGGACTGACCGCCAGCGTCACCGCCGAGGGACGATTCACGACGCCCGAACAGTTCGAGGGAATCATCCTGCGGGCGAACAGCGACGGCACCACGGTGACCCTGGGCGATGTCGCGCGAGTCACCTTCGGGCCTGCGGGCTATGGCTTCAACACGCGCTACAACGGCGACCCGGTGGCCGCGTTTGCGGTGCAACTGGCACCCGGCGCGAATGCACTGAACGTGGCCAAGGCGGTGCGCGGCAAGATGGATGAATTGTCGTCCAGTTTTCCGGCCGGCGTCAGCTGGTTCAGTCCATACGACACGACACCATTTGTCACCACATCGATCCACGAAGTGGTGCAGACCCTGGCCGAGGCGATCTTCCTGGTCTTCCTGGTGTTGTTGCTGTTCCTGCAGAACTTTCGCGCCACCATCATCCCCACGCTGGTGATACCGGTCGCCCTGCTGGGCACCTTCATGGGCATGCAGGTGCTCGGCTTCACCATCAACCAGCTGACCCTGTTCGGCATGGTGCTGGCCATCGGCATCGTGGTGGACGACGCGATCGTGGTGATCGAGAACGTCGAACGCATCATGACCGAGGAAGGACTGTCGCCGAAGGAGGCTACGCGCAAGGCGATGGGGCAGATCACCGGCGCGGTGGTGGCCATTACCGTGGTGCTCGCCGCGGTGTTCGTGCCGTCTGCACTGCAACCCGGCGCCACCGGCATCATCTACAAGCAGTTCGCCCTGACCATCGCAGCATCGATGGGCTTCTCGGCCTTCCTGGCGTTGTCGTTCACCCCCGCGTTGTGTGCCAGCTTCCTGCGGCCGGAGCACGAAAACAAGAAGAACCTGGTGTTCCGCAAGTTCAACCAGTTGTTCGAATGGGTCACGCGTACCTACACCGGACATGTCGGCGGCGCCGTCAGCCACGCACCGCGCTGGATGCTGGCCTTCGTCCTGATCGCCGTGCTCGGCGGCTTTCTGTTCACCCGACTGCCCGGCAGCTTCCTGCCGGAGGAGGACCAGGGCTATGCGCTGGCGATCGTGCAGCTGCCACCCGGGGCCACGATCCAGCGCACCAACAAGGTGATGGACCAGGTGCGCGCGATCATCAGCAAGGATCCGGCGGTTCAGGGCATGATGCAGATCGCCGGCTTCAGCTTCGTCGGCGCCGGCGAGAACGTCGGCATGACCTTCGTCCGCCTGAAGGACTGGAGCAAGCGTTCGGTTACCGCCGAACAGTTCATCCAGCATTCCAACAAGGCGCTGCGAGCGGTGCGGGATGCGCAGATCTTCGTGATCAACCTGCCCACGGTACGAGGCCTTGGCCAGTTCGGCGGCTTCGACATGTATCTGCAGGATCGCTCCGGCGCTGGCCGGGTGGCCCTGACCAGAGCCCGCAACATGCTGCTCGGCAAGGCGGCAAAAAATCCCGTGGTGACCGGCGTGCGGCCGAACACGCTGGAAGATGCGGCGCAATTGAACCTCGGCGTGGATCGTGTGCAGGCCCAGTCGATGGGGCTGTCGGCGGGAGATGTCTACAGCGCGATCCAGTTGATGCTGGCGCCGGTCTATGTCAACGACTTCACCTACGGTGGCCGGGTCAAGCGGGTGCTGATGGAAGCCGATGCGCCATTCCGCAAGAACCCTGATGCCTTGCAGCACATGTTCCTGCCCAGCACGACCAGAACCAACGCCGACGGTACCCCGGCGATGATCCCGCTGGCCAACGTGGTCGACCAGAAGTGGAGTACGGCAGCACCATCGCTGACCCGCTACAACGGCTATTCCGCGGTCGAGATCGTCGGCTCGCCGGCGCCCGGCTATGCCTCTGGCCAGGCCATGGACGCGATGCAGCAGATAGTCAATGACGACCTGCCCAAGGGCTTTGGCTATGACTGGACCGGGCAGTCCTACCAGGAGATTCTCTCCGGCAACGCGGCCACTTTGCTGATGGTGCTGTCGATCTTCATCGTGTTCCTGGCCCTGGCCGCGCTGTACGAAAGCTGGTCGATCCCGGTTGCGGTCTTGCTGGTCGTGCCGCTGGGCATGCTCGGCGCCGTGGTGTTCACCCTGCTGCGCGGCCTGCCCGACGACATCTACTTCAAGATCGGCCTGATCACGGTCATCGGACTGGCCGCGAAGAATGCCATCCTGATCGTGGAATTCGCGGTAGCCGAACAGAAGACCGGCCGTACCCTGCGCGCAGCGGTGGTCGATGCCGCCCGACTGCGACTGCGCCCGATCCTGATGACCTCGCTGGCCTTCATTCTCGGCGTGTTCCCGCTGTTCGTCTCCACCGGTGCGGGCGCCAATGCACGGCATGCGATCGGCACCGGTGTGATCGGTGGCATGTTATTCGCCACTTTCCTCGGCGTGCTGCTGATCCCGGTGTTCTACGTGGTGGTACGTCGCCTGCTCGGCGACGAGCTCGACGACCATGTGCCGGCACCGATGAGAGCCGCCGATGGCATGCAGCCGTTCGACTCCGATCCGCGGCGAGGGGCGTGAGTCAGTCAACGCAACCGCAGGAGCGCACCCTGTGCGCGACGCTCTTTTGCCGGCACCCGGATCAAAAGCATCGCGCACAGGGTGCGCTCCTGCAACGTCGCGCTCTCAGCGCAGCCCCGTCTCGGCCCGCGCGATGACCAGCCGCTGAATCTCGCTGGTGCCCTCGTAGATCTCGGTGATCTTGGCGTCACGGAAGTAGCGCTCCAGCGGCATCTCCTTCGAGTAGCCCATGCCGCCGTGGATCTGCACGGCCTGGTGGCTGATCCACATGGCCGCTTCCGATGCAACGAGCTTGGCCACCGCCGCCTCGGTGCCGAAGCGACCACCCTGCTTCTCGGCTTCGCCTTTCGCCCAGGCTGCGCGCAGGGTCAGCAACGTCGCTGCATCGAGCTTGCACTTCATGTCGGCAATCTTCGACTGGGTCATCTGGAACGTACCGATCGGATGGCCAAACGCCTTGCGCTCGCGTGACCAGTGCAGGGTGGCCTCGTACGCCGCACGCGCAATGCCGACCGCCTGCGAGGCGATACCTATGCGCCCGGCATCGAGCACGCCCATCGCAATCGAGAAACCCTTGCCCTCCTCACCGAGGAGGTTCTGCTTCGGGCAAACATAGTCGGAGAATTCGATCTCACAGGTTGCCGAAGCGCGGATACCGAGTTTCGGTTCACTCTTGCCGGCGTGAAAGCCGGGCAGTTGGGTATCGATGATGAAGGCCGACACGCCCTTGGCACCAATCCCGGGGGTCGAGATCGCAAACAGCACGATGTAACGGGCGACCGGGCCGGAGGTGATCCAGCTCTTCTTGCCGTTGATCACCCAGTCGCCGTTCCCGTTCCTGTTGGCCCGGGTGTGCATCGCCGACGCGTCCGAGCCGGACTGCGGCTCGGTCAGCGCGTAGGCACCAATCGCTTCGCCCGTGGCGATGGCACGCACGAACATCTGCTTCTGCCCTTCGTTGCCATGCTTGAGGATAGCGTTGCAGAACAAGGAGTTGTTCACCGACATGATCGTCGATGTGGCCGCATCGGCTGCTGCAATCTCCATCACCGCCAGGGCGTAGGCGATCGGATCCATGCCCGCGCCACCATATTCCTCCGGCACCTCGATGGCCATCAGGCCCAACTGGCCCATTTCACGAATGTTCTCCAGCGGAAACTCCGCCCTGGCATCCAGCTCGGCTGCCACCGGCGCAACGCGCTTCTGCGCAAAGTCACGGGCAATCGACTGGATCGACAGCTGGTCATCGGTAAAGCTGAAATCCATGGGGGGAGCTCCGGCTACGAAATTAAGCCGCCCATTTTACCCGCTCGGACGGGGTGCGCGCGAAAGGCCGCCGCAACCCGTCCGAAGCGGGGCTTCTCCCTCCGGTTGGCGGCCGGATTACCGGCTGTAGTGGGCGTCGATAAAGGCCGCCGCGGCTGCATGCAGACCTTTGTGCGACTCCGGGTTGAGGTAAACCATGTGCCCGGACGGGAAGAACTTGTAGCTGATGTTCTTCTGCAGACTGGCCGGAATCGGCAGCTGGTGCATCTCGTACTCGGCCCCGTAGAACGGCGTACCGAGATCGAAATAGCCTCCCATCAGCAACACATTCAAACCCGGGTCGTGCTTCATTGCCGAGGCCAGATCCGGCATCACGTTGGGCGTGAACGGCAGCGCGAACGGTGCGCCAGGCGGCTGGTGCTTGAAATCCCATTCCTTGAACACATCGATCTGCGGCTTGTAGGTCAGACCCTTGCCGAAATCCAGGGTATTGCGCACGTAGTTGTTGAACTCGGCGACCGTCGGCGCGTCGATCGAGGAATCCATCGGGTCGTAGTCCGCCGTTTCGCCCAACGGATCCATCGCCGGGCCGCTGTAGCGCGAGTCCAGACGACCGGTCACCATGTCGTCGGCACTCAGAAGCTCATGCGCGAACTGGCCACCCGAGACACGCAATCTGGCCTTCACCAGGTAGGCAACCGGCAAGCCGGTGTACTGGTGGAGCTGCTCGGCGACCCTTTGCGTGGTGGCGGCATCAAGCTGCGAACCCTGCATCAACGCCTGCAGGTAGTCGGTGCTCGCGAACTGCTCGACCTGGGTCAGGAACGCCTGCAGGTCGGCAGGCTGCTGCGGCAGCTTGTGGTGATACCAGGCGGTGGCCGCATAACTGGGCAGGCCCAGCGCATAGGAAATATTGTTGGCGCCCGGGTTGACCTGCGGAAAATCGACGCTGATGTCATAACTGAGAATCGCTGACAGCAGCATGACGCCATTGAGGCCCACGCTGTCCTCGTTCTCCAGGATGTTCGCCAGCATCGCCGAACGAGTGGTGCCGTAGCTCTCCCCGAACAGGAACTTTGGTGAATTCCAGCGACTGTTGATGGTGAGATAACGCGTGATGAACTGCGCGAAGGCGTGCGCGTCCTGATCGAATCCGTACACGTCCTTGCCCTTGCCCACGCCGCCCTTGTCCTTGTCGAGCACGCGGCCAAAGCCGGTTCCGGGGGCATCGATGAATACCAGGTCGCTCGCGTCCAGCAGGCTGTTGTCGTTGTTGACCAGACGAAACGGCGCGGGCGGCGTCGAGGTGCCACTGCCGACTTCCACGCGCTGCGGCCCGAACGCCAACATATGCAACCAGATCGTCGACGAACCCGGCCCGCCGTTGTAGAGGAAGGTGATTGGACGATGGTCGGCATGCTTCTCACCGCTCTTGACGTAGGCGACGTAGGACATGCTGGCGATCGGCTTGTCGTCCTTGTTCTTCAGGATCAGCGTGCCGGTGGTGGCTGTGTAGTTGATGGTCTGTCCACCGACACGAACGCTGCCGTGGGATACCGCGCTCTGATCCTTCGGGGCGGCCACCTTGGCCACCGGCGGCGAGCTGTGCTCGCTCTTGTCGTGCGCACCGTCGGCAAACACCGTGGTCGCAGCCCCCAGAGTCACCAGCAGACATGCCAGCAGCAGACTGTTTTTCATGGAGATCCCCTTGCAGCGGGTCGAGAGAGTGCGCCAGACGCGGCCCGCACGTCAGCCTGGCCGGACTTACTCTACACCGGCACATGACGGCGCAAAAAAACCAAGGCCAGGCGACATGGACGGTGCCTGCACATGCCTGATGCGTTGTTGACCGGCGCAAGCTGCAACCGCGGGATTCATCGCGTGGGTCTGCACGCTGGAATTCCTGCTTGGGCAGGCAGCAGCGGCTCGCACCTGTTGCCTGCCTGACGCACCAGCCTGCCGTTTCGGCGCGCCAACCCTTGACGCCCCCGCAAAGCGCGCCTAGCCTATACATCCTTATATCGCGATACAGGGATAAAAGTGGATCTGGCGACCGCCTCCAACGTACTGCGACTGCTCGCCGACCCGACCCGTGTACGCCTGCTGGCCCTGCTCGAACACGAGGAATTGACCGTGGCCGAGCTCGCTGCAGTCCTGCATCTGGCGCAACCACGGGTATCAACCCATCTGGCCAAGCTGAAGGAGGCGGGACTGGTTCGCGATCGCCGTGCCGGTGTGTCCGCCTATTATCGCGCCAACAACGACGGCGACGAAGCCCAACGCAACCTGCTCGGCTCCCTGCGCGCAAACATCGACGACGCGCTGCTGCGAGAGGACGCAGCTCGCCTGCCCAAGGTGCTGGCCAGTCGCGCGCGTGAGGAAGGCTGGGCCGACACCGTTGCCGGGGACATGGAGCGCCACTACTCGCCCGGCCGCACCTGGGAAACGCTGGCGCGTTCGCTGCTGCAACTGCTGGGTACCGGCGACGTGCTGGACATCGCCTCCGGCGACGGCATCACCGCCGAGTTGCTGGCACCTCACGCACATTCGATCCTCTGCATCGACAGCAGCGAGCGCGTGGTCGAAGCCGCTGCCAGGCGGGTCAGGGCATTCGCCAACGTGCGCGTGCAACACGGCGACATGCACGCGCTGAATCTGGGCGAGCAACGCTTTGACCTCGTGCTGATGCTGCACGCGCTGACTTATGCCGAAGATCCGGCCCGGGCCGTGACCGAGGCCGCACGCCTGCTGCGACCCGGCGGTCGCCTGCTCGCGGTCACCCTGGGCAAGCACGACCACCGCGCCGCCGTCGAGCCGTTCGACCATCGCAATCTCGGCTTCAGCAGCGAACAGCTCGCCGGTTACGCCCGTGCCGCCAGTCTGCAGGTAATCAGTTGCAACCGGCTCAGCCGCGAACGCAAGGCACCGCATTTCGAAGTCATCAGCCTGCTGGCGCGCAAGCCCGACTGAGGCGGATTCAACTGTTTCTCGAGGAAAATTGATGAGTACCCTGCCCTGGCTCCATCCCGGTCGCGTGGCACTGCTGACGCAGGCGCTGCACGAACGCATCCTGATCCTCGACGGTGGCATGGGCACCATGCTGCAGGGACACGATCTGGACGAGGGCGGATTCCGCGGTGCACGTTTCGAGCACGGCCACGACGGCCACGTCGAGTTTCACGACAACCACGCCCATCAAGGCGGCTGTGACCTCAAGGGCAACAACGACCTGCTCACGCTGACCCGACCGGACATCATCCGCGGCGTGCACGACGCCTACCTCGAGGCCGGCGCCGACCTGATCGAGACCAACACCTTCAACTCCACCCGCATCAGCCAGGCCGATTACCATCTGCAGCATCTGGCGCACGAGCTGAATCTCGAAGGCGCACGGCTGGCCCGCGCCGCCTGTGACGCAATGACGGCGAAGACGCCCCACCAGCCGCGCTTCGTGATCGGCGTGCTGGGCCCGACCAGCCGCACCGCCTCGCTGTCGCCGGACGTCAACGATCCGGGTTTCCGCAACGTCACCTTCGAGGAGCTGGTCGAGAACTACACCGAATCGGCCAGCGGACTGATCGACGGCGGCGTCGACGTGATCATGGTCGAGACGATCTTCGATACTTTGAACGCCAAGGCCGCCCTGTTCGCGCTGAGCGAATTGTTCCACCAGCGCGGCGCACGGGTGCCCATCATGATCTCCGGCACCATCACCGACCGCTCAGGCCGCACCCTGTCCGGGCAGACCGCCGAGGCGTTCTATTACTCGGTGCGTCATGCGCGACCACTGTCGGTAGGCTTCAACTGTGCGCTCGGCGCCGAGGACCTGCGCCCGCACATTGAGACCCTGTCCGGCATTGCCGAGAGCTACGTCAGCACCCATCCGAATGCCGGTCTGCCGAACGCATTCGGCGAATACGACGAAACTCCGGAGCACATGGCCGGCGTCATCGGCAGCTTTGCCCGCGACGGCCTGCTGAACCTGGTCGGTGGCTGCTGCGGTACCACCCCCGCGCACATCCGGGCGATTGCCGCGGCCGTGCGCAACCAACCGCCGCGCGTGCTGCCGTCGCGCGATGCGGAGGCGGCATGAACATGGAGCGTCACACCCGCCTGTCCGGCCTCGAACCGCTGATCCTCACGCCCGACCTGCTGTTCATCAACGTGGGCGAACGCACCAATGTCACCGGCTCGGCGCAGTTCAAGAAACTGATCAAGGAGGACCGCTACGACGAGGCGGTCGAGGTCGCCCGCCAGCAGGTCGCCAACGGCGCGCAGATCATCGACATCAACATGGACGAGGGCCTGATCGATTCCGAGGCGGCGATGACCCGTTTCGTCAACCTGATCTCGTCCGAACCCGACATCGCCCGCGTGCCGTTCATGATCGACTCGTCCAAATGGAGCGTGATCGAGGCCGGCCTGCGCTGCCTGCAGGGCAAGGGCATCGTCAACTCGATCTCGATGAAGGAAGGCGAGGCGACATTCCTGCAGCAGGCACGCAAGGTGCAGCAATACGGTGCCGCCGCGGTGGTGATGGCGTTTGACGAACAGGGCCAGGCCGACACCTGCGCGCGCAAGGTGGAAATCTGCTCGCGCGCGCATGAATTGCTGACCCGCGAACTGGATTTCCTGCCCGAAGACATCATCTTCGATCCCAACATCTTCGCCATCGCCACCGGCATCGAGGAACACAACAACTACGCGGTGGATTTCATCGAAGCCACCCGCGAGTTGAAGAAGCGTTTCCCGGACTGCCACATCTCCGGCGGCGTCTCCAATGTGTCGTTCTCGTTCCGCGGCAACAACATCGTGCGCGAGGCGATCCACTCGGTGTTCCTGTACCACGCAATCAAGGCCGGCATGGACATGGGCATCGTCAATGCCGGCGCGCTGACGATCATTGACGACATCGATCCGCCGCTGCGCGAGCGCGTCGAGGACGTGGTGCTGAACCGCCGCGACGACGCCACCGAACGGCTGCTGGAGATTGCCGACAACTACAAGGGCAAGCGCGGCGCCGCCGTGGTTGAGACCCTGGCCTGGCGCGACAAGCCGGTGCGCGAACGACTCAGCCACGCCCTGGTGCATGGCATCGACCAGTACGTGGTCGAGGACACCGAGGAAGCGCGTCAGCTTTCGCCGCGACCGCTGGACGTGATCGAAGGGCCGCTGATGGACGGCATGAACGTGGTAGGCGACCTGTTCGGCGCAGGCAAGATGTTCCTGCCGCAGGTGGTGAAATCCGCCCGCGTGATGAAGAAGGCGGTCGCCTATCTGCTGCCGTACATCGAGGCGGAGAAGCTGCGTACCGGCGACACCGGCAAGAACAACGGCAAGATCATCATGGCCACGGTCAAGGGCGACGTGCACGACATAGGCAAGAACATCGTTGGCGTGGTGCTCCGCTGCAACAACTTCGAGGTGATCGACCTGGGCGTGATGGTACCGGCCCAGAAGATCCTGGAAACCGCGATCGCCGAGAACGCCGACATGATCGGTCTGTCCGGCCTGATCACGCCGTCGCTGGAGGAAATGAGCCAGGTCGCGCGCGAGATGCAGCGACGCGATTTTCACATCCCGCTGCTGATCGGCGGCGCCACCACCTCGCGCGCGCACACCGCGCTGAAGATCGAGCCGCACTACAAGGCCGGCACGGTGTGGGTGAAGGACGCCTCGCGCGCGGTCGGCGTGGCGCAGTCGCTGGTCAGCAAGGAGCTGGTCGAGGATTTCCTGGCCAGGGTGCGCGCCGACTACGCCGATGTTCGCGAACGCCATGGCAGTCGCGGGCCTGGCAAGCAGCTGGTCACGCTGGAGAAGGCACGTGCCCACCGGTTCCGCTGCGACTGGGCCAGCTACGAGCCACCGCAGCCGAACCAGCCCGGCATCAGCGTGTTCGACCACTACGACCTTGCTGTCTTGCGCGCATATATCGACTGGACGCCGTTCTTCCAGGCATGGGAGCTGGCCGGCCACTATCCGGCCATCCTCAGCGATCCCCTGGTTGGCAGCCAGGCCAGCGAGCTGTTCCGCGACGCACAGGACATGCTGGACAGGATCATCGGGGAAAAATGGCTGACGGCGCGCGCGGTCATCGGCCTGTGGCCGGCCACCAGCATCGGCGACGACGTCGAGGTCCACGCCGATGCTGGCCGCACTGAACCGCTCGCCACACTGCACAGCCTGCGCCAGCAGGCCGACAAGCCGGTCGAGCGGCCGAACCTGTGCCTGGCCGATTTCATCGCGCCGAAAGAGTTCGCCAGGCCTGACTGGATCGGCGGCTTCGCGGTGACCGCCGGCATCGGCATCGAGCCGCACCTGACGCGCTTCGAGGCGGACCACGACGACTATTCGTCGATCATCCTGAAGGCGCTCGCCGACCGCCTGGCCGAGGCCTTTGCCGAACACATGCACGAGCGAGTACGCCGCGAATTCTGGGGCTATTCTGGCGGCGAAGCGCTCGACAACAATGCCTTGATCGCGGAGAAATATCGCGGCATCCGCCCCGCCCCGGGCTATCCCGCCTGCCCCGACCACACCGAAAAAGCGACCCTGTTCCGTCTGCTCGACGTCACCCGCAACACCGGCATCGAACTGACCGAAGGTTTCTCCATGTATCCGGCGGCGGCGGTATCCGGCTGGTACTACTCACACCCCGACAGCCAGTATTTCGTGGTCGGTCGACTCGGCAAGGAACAGGTCGAGGACTATGCAAAGCGCAAAGGCTGGTCATTGACTGAGGCCGAGCGCTGGCTTGCGTCAAATCTCGACTACGACCCCGAATAGCCGCCTGCCACCCTGCAGGCACACACCCATCAGGCAGTCGCGTCGCCGGTGATGCCGTTCTTGTGGTGGCGCAGATGAACGAACAGGTTGTAGACCGAGACGAAGACCGGGAAAAAGTTCGAGAGGATGCCGACCGAATCATTCTTGCCGAAAATGAAGTAGGTCAGCAGCAGCACGCTGCCGCACACCGACAACCACCAGAACGCCAGCGGCATCACCACCCGCCGGTACTTGCGCGTGTAATACAGCTGCACGAACCAGCGACTG
>JAJXYE010000355.1 GCA_021780735.1 Pseudomonadota bacterium
CGATCTGCATGCCAGGTATCGTCGATGCCCGGCGTTGAATTGTTCGCCGGGTGGGTCCAGCCGACCGCGCCGGTGGAGTTGGTCTGCCCCAAACGCAGCTTGCACAGGTCGTTGCTGGGATCGACGCAATCGGCATCCTTGGAGTAGGTCAGGTAGCCCGGCACACCGAGAGTCACCATGTACTCCACCATGTGCGGCCAGTTGGCAGGATCGTTGTTCGGGTTGAAATACTTCTCCAGCGCTGGCGAGGTCGCACCCGGCACGACGCCGGTGGTGGTATCGGGCATGTAGGGCGGCACGATCTTGCCGATCGACGGGTTGTAGAGATCGGGACGCAGGTCGGTGGCCCAATAGTTGAACCCGATATTCGCCTGCGACGAGGTGTAAGTCGAACCCTGCACGTCCCAGTACACGCGCGATTCCGGTGCAGTCACCGAGTAGACGGTACCGTCGGGCAGTTTGCCGCCGTTGACCGCGATGGCGGACTCGGACGTCTGGAACCCGCTCGGCAGGGTGGGATCGCTTTCGTTCCAGTAACCATCGGTCACCAGCATGTGGTAGTTCTGCCGGCATACCAGCTCCAGGCCGTCGGCGCCGCTGACCGTGGGCGGCTGCCAGTACGGATCGTGCAGATCGCCGGTGCCGCCGGTATTGCCATTGCCACGCTGGAAGAATTCACCGGCGCGAATGGCCGACGCGCGGGCCGGCGTGCCGCCGGTTGCCGGCACCGAGAAAATCCAGTTAAAGAATGCGCTGCGATAGCAGTTCGGTGCGGTCTTCACGCTGCCGCCCAGCAGCATGGTCGTGGGATTCACGCTGCTCGCATCGCAGGCCGGCGAGTTGGCATCCAGCAGGCTGCTGATGATGGTGTCGGGCTGCAGATGAAATGCGTCGGAGGTGTAGAGGTTCTGCCAGGCGACGCGCAAGCTGTTGCCGAATCCACCGGTATTGGTCGCCGCACCCAGACTGCCGAACACCCGCGACAGCGCGGTACGCGTCATCAGGTTGCGCGTCCGGTAGTAGGCATACCAGTTGGCGAAGTTCTGCCACTGATTGACCAGCTTGCCGTTGATGGTGACCGTGGTATCGGGAACGGAGACGGCCTCCCAGTTGCCCGGCGTGTAGATATTCGTCCTACCGGCGGCGTCGGGATTGCCGTAGCTGTCGACCGTGATGGTCGGGGCGGAGCTCTTGTAGCGGTAGTAGTACGGACCACCGTTCGGATAGGGATTGCCGTCCGGGCCGGTCTTGGTGGGATCCATCGGCGAACTGCCGTAACCGCACTCCCAGCGATGATCTGCCGTGGTGCTTGGATAGGCGCCATCCTTGTAGGCGTATGTCGAATTTGAATTGGCGTAGTAGCCGCTGCCGCTAGACGGATAGGTACCGTAAGCCCATGTGCCCTTGCTGACCCAATAGGACGGGTATTGACTGGTATTCCACTTACCACTGCCAAGGTAGTAGTAACCCGTGCCTGGGGTGGTTCCCTTGATGCCAGTCAGGTCGGTCGCCCGCGTGGTGTCGAAGCTGCCATTGGGGTTGTTGTTGTAGCCGGCCGAACTGTCGAGCGTCTTCTGGTTGTACGGACGATTCACACCGATGCCATCCTCCGGCACCCGCTTCAGGCTGGCGTCGGCATCGGGAAACGATACGCCAGCCGCTCCGATCGGCGGCGTGTAGACCACGTTCGGGTTGTAGTACACGCCGTTCATCGCCTTCGAGCGCACATCCGATGACGAGGTGATGCGCGGGTCGATCAGGCTGGCGCAGCGCCACGGCCCGCTCCAGCTGCCGCCGTCGAACGGCCGGCTGTCGCCCATGTAGTTGCTCGCCATCGAGCCGGAGTCATCGAAGGTCATCACGATATTCGGCGGCACTGCCTGGGTCACATTCGGCGGGGTCGGGCTGAGTTCGGTGAGGTTGCTGGTGGTGGCGGCCAGTGATGGCATCGGCACCGACCATCCCGCAGCAAAGGTGAGCGCGAGCGCACACGCGAACAGACTCTGGCGGGACTTCAACAGACGGGGGTTCAACATGGCCTGGATACTCCGACTCAATTGCTCTTGGCCGCGAACGTGCTTTCCAGCACGCGCACGGTGTTTGCGCTGGCGCCGGTAGCGCGCGCGGTAATGCGGTAGATGTGCCTGGCGGTACTGGCCGAACCCGTGCCGCTGCTGCCGGTGGCGCCGGATTCGTGCAGGCTGCCGCTGACCCCGGGTGGCAACTCCACGCCCAGGTCCTCGATGATGTAGCGGGGGTTGTCGGCCAGCTTGTTGGGGCCGGTGGTGTAGCCGGTGTTGCCGTAGCCCTTGTACTCGGTCGAGCCGGCGGTGACCCAGCCGGACTTGGTGCGGAAGTTGACTACGTTGGTGATCAGGTTGGCCGGATCGTAGATGTAGCAATCGGTGAAGATGCCGGTGCCGCAGTTGAGGTGCGCGGTGATGTTGCTGGTGCTCTTCCACAGCTTCCATTCGGCGCCGCGCAGGGCGGTCTGCGCGCTCATCTCGGCCTGCTGCGCATTGCGCAGGCCGCCGGCCATGCGCTCCTGCAGCAGCGACCGTCCGGACGCGCTGATCGCCAGAATGGTCAGCAGGATCAGGAAGATCAGCGCCACCACCAGCACCGCACCGCGCTCGGCGCGGACTGACCGGTGCATCGAAGGCTGCTTGTTCGGGATCAACATGGTTCGCTCCATTGACTCATCGTGCGGCGGTCGCACCAGGCGCCGCCGCGCATCACGGGTTGTAGTTGCGCACGGGCACCAGCACGTTGAATTCACGCCGTAGCAGCTGGTCGGGGAAACCCTGGTCGCTGGGCTTGATCGCGTGACCGCTGGGCGCCAGCAGGCCCGTATTCGTGTCGGCGCTGTAGCTGTAGAACATGTCATTGCCGGACAAGGTGTAAAGCGGTACCTGGCCGTCCATCAGCAGGCTGACCTCGATGCTTGAAATGCCACGCCACAGGCAGCCGGTGGTGGTGATGGCATTCAGCTCAGCTGGCGGGCAGTTGGTCGAGGCATCGACCTGGGACGCCGTAAGGAAACTGGTCTTGCCGCTGGAATCGACTACACCATATTTGAAATCGAGCCGCTCGACACCGCGCACCAGTTCGTCTTCGGAAGCGCCCGGGCGAACCGGCGTCACACCGTCCGCCTTGAGGCCGCCGTTGACCCGCCGCATCAACGCACCAGTGAACGGCGCCTTGCCATCATTGTTGACACTGACCACCTTCAGGTAATACGTGACGGTCTGGAAATCGCGATTGACGTCAAACACCTTGGGCACCGATTCCGGCTGCTGCGCAGCCGGCAGATTGCTGGGGCCGGTGCCGAAGCCAACCGTAGTATTGGCCAGCGGGGTGATCACCGGCGAGGTGAAGCTGGCCGGGAAAATCTGCGCATTGGAGCAATCGGCCAGCATGAACAGATCACCGGAGGTGGCGTTGCTCAACGGCGGCTCGCCCTGGGTCTTGAGCGGAGCCAGCGTGATCGAGGTGATCGTGCCGGTGCTGCCGCTGGTCGCCACGCTGCTGCCGCCGGTGGCACCGAGGCTCCAGCCACTGGTCGGGTTGACGAAACGCAGGGTGAGCACGGCGGCACCCTTCACGCGGCTGCCGAAGGTAACCCCCATCGCCGGAATCGTGCCGATCGTGGCGTGCGGGTCGGCCGGGGTGCAGGTGGTGAGGGTGCAATCGTAGCCGCGCATGAACAGGAACGACGGCATGCTGTACGGCGCCGTTGGCGCGGCCGGATAGGATCCGGCTCCCCACGCCGTGGTGACATCGCCGAACGCGCCGCTGACCGCGCCGGCCGCTCCGATCAGGTTCTTCGCGTAGACCTTCGGCGAACGAATGTGATCAAGCGAGAGGCCACCCGAACCCACGGTGGCCACGCCACCGGTATTGGTGCAGTACTGGCCATTGGCCATGCGCAGGTCGCTGCTCAACCGCGACATCGCGAAGCGACCCTCTTCCTGCAACCGCGCCAGCTGGTCCTGCGCCTTGTTGCTGCTGGAGGTGGAAGAAAACACGGTGACGATGCCGGCGGCCACCAGCAGACCCAGCACCATCGCCACCATCAACTCGATCAGGGTGAAACCGCGCAGACGATGGGTAAACATGCGGTCGACGCTCACGGCTGGAAACTCCATTTGAAGGTTTGCATTTCAGCGTCGCGATGGGTCTGGTCGCCTTCCCGCTGCTCGTTCCAGTTGAGCGTCATCGTGCAGGTGCCGCCATACGGCGGACGGGTGGCGAGCTGCGAGGTGGGGTCATAACCGGCCGTGCCGACACCGCCGCAGGCGATCGTGGCGGTCGGATTGGGCAGGAAGGTTTTCAGTTGGGCGCTCCACAAGCGCTGATCGTGAGTGGCCAGGGCCGCCGCGTCACAAGCCGAACCGTAACCACAACCCACCGAGGTGGAAGAAACCGGATAGCTGCCGTTGTAGTCGCCGTCCCACACGCCGACTGAGTTGGCGCTCATCCGGCCGGCCATGCTGTTGGCCAGATACACGACCTGGGTGCGCAGATAAGCGGTGTGATTCGCGCGCGTGGCCATCACCATCAAACTGGCCAGACCGATCAGGCCGATGCTGAAGATCAGCACGGCCATCATCACCTCGATCAACGAGACGCCTCGCTGACGTGACAAGACTCGCATGTAATTCTCCCTGATGCCCCTGCTTGCACTGTACCCAGCCCGACCGACGCTACCAGCCCCCAGCCGACAAGCGGTAGGATTTGCCCGACAAGCGGCCCCAGGCAGGCCTCAAAAGGTGACGCCCGTCACTGGATCGAGGCGCCGGCATGGCCCCGATGGATGCGCTGCCTGCGGTTCCAACGCGCCACGAACCCGCCGCGGCTTGCGCTGCGGCCCTGCTAGATGGCTGCCTTGTACTGCCGCTTCAGCCACTCGCGCATCTCGTCGGCCGGCATGGCGCGACCATAAAGCCAACCCTGCGCCTGGTCGCACCCGATGCCACGCAAGTAGCCCGCCTGGCGCTCGTCTTCCACGCCCTCGGCAAGCACCCTCATGCCCAGACTGCGGCCCATCAGCACGATGGCGGACACAATGGCGCGCGCGCCTGCATCATCAGGCAGGTCACGCAGGAAACTCTGGTCGATTTTGAGCACCTGCGCGGGCAGTTGCCGCAGATAGGCAAGCGAGGAATAGCCCGTGCCGAAGTCATCGATGGCCAGCCCCACACCAAGTTGACGGATGGCCTGCAACAGCTCGAACGCCACCCCGGCATGA
>JAJXYE010000189.1 GCA_021780735.1 Pseudomonadota bacterium
ATTCGAGCCACCGCGGCGCTGGATCAACGCCTACGCGGAGAGCAAATGGCTGGGCGAGCAATGCGTGCGCGAGGCAGCGTCCGCCGGCCTGTCCTCCGTGGTGCTGCGTCCCCGCGCCGTGTTCGGCGAGGGCGATCGCGCGATCTTTCCGCGCTTGCTGGCCCTGGCCGAACGTGGATGGTTTCCACGGATCGGCGATGGCGCGGCACAGATCGACGTCACCTGTGTGGCCAACGTGGTCGGCGCGGTGGAAGCCTGCCTGCGACCTGGCACGCCAGCGGACGGCAGGGCTTACAACATCACCAACGGCGAACCGATGACGGTGTCCGAATTGCTGGGGCAACTGTTCCGCGCGCTGGATCTGAAGGTCAGGATGATTCCCTTGCCACGGCAGGTTGCGCTGCTCCTCGGTGCGCTGTCCGAAACGGTGGCAAACAGCCTCCCCGGCCGCCCGGAGCCGCGCCTCAGCCGCTACGGCGTCGGTGTGCTCGGGTTCTCGCAGACGCTGGACATCTCCGCGGCGCGGCAACAGCTCGGTTACGCTCCCCGAACAAGCGTGGCCGACGGGATCGACCGTTTCGCCCGCTGGTGGAGGTCCCGTGCATCGGATTGACTGGCGTATCTACGAGGCCGGGCATTGCACCCATCCCGAGTGCGCGACGCGCCGTGGTGCAGCGCTGGCGTCCATCCGCTATCCCGCACTGGCGTTCCTGCTGCAGCATCGGCAACAGGGAAACCTGTTGTTCGATACAGGCTACTCGGAGCATTTCCTGGACGCGACCCGGCATCTGCCGGAGCGCCTGTACCGCGCGGTGACGCCGGTGCACCTGACGCAAGAGCAACCGCTGCGCATGCAACTCGGGCGTGACGGCGTGGCAACGGCTGCCATCGGCCGCGTAGTGATCTCGCACCTGCATGGGGATCATGTCGGCGGATTGCGTGATTTCCCCGGCGCGGCGCTGACCTGCTCGCGCGCCGCCTGGGACGATCTGCACTCTCGTGGCCGCATCGGATCGCTCAGGCGCGGACTGTTGCCGCGCCTGCTGCCTGAAGATTTCCTCGATCGCGTGAGCTGGATCGAGGACGCACCGCGGCACGACCTTCCGGCCGCGCTGGCCGGCTTCGGCGCCGGCCACGACCTGCTCGGCGATGGCAGTCTGCTGGCCGTACCGTTGCCCGGTCATGCCGCGGGCCACTACGGCCTGCTGTTCGAAGACCCAAGCGGTACACTCATTTTCCTGATCGCCGACGCCGCATGGTCATCGCAGGCCATCCGCGACGGGGTGCCACCACCGGGCCTGGTCACGGCCTGGCTGGGGGATACGCAAACCTACCGCGACACCTTGCAGTGCCTGCACGAACTGGCCACGACGACACCGGCAGTCCGCATCCTGCCGTCGCACTGCAACGAGTGGCGCAGCCGATGAGCCGCTTTCTCGACGCGATCGAGCTGATCAGGTACTACACCATGGCCAGGCGTCGGCAGCGATTTCGCAGTCACAGCGAACTGCGGGCGCAGCAGCAGCGACGATGGCAGCTGCTGCAGCGACAGGTGACGACACACGCGCCCTTCTACGCGCCCTTTCGCCAGCGGGCCTTCGATGATTTCCCGGTGATCGACAAGCAGGTGTGGATCCGCCACTTCGACGACATCAACACGGCCGGCGTCACGCTGGCACAGGCACTGCAGGTGGCTACCGAGGCCGAGCGGACGCGCGACTTCAGCCCGACGCTGGGCGGTATCGCCGTGGGCCTCTCGACCGGAACATCCGGGGCCCGCGGCGTGTTTCTCGCCGGCCGCACGGAACGGCTGCGCTGGGCCGGAACCCTGCTGGCCAAGATGCTGCCCGATGGCATCCTGGCCCCGGCCAGGGTGGCGCTGCTGTTGCGCGCGGGCAGCAATCTGTACGACACGCTTGCCGGCGGCCTGCGCCTGCAATTTCGCTATTTCGATCTGTCCGCCCCTTTCTTCGAGGTGCTGGCCCGGCTCGATGCGTTCCAGCCGACCATCCTGGTGGGGCCGCCGAGCGTGCTGGCACTGGCGGCTGACGCGGTGCGGGCGGGAACCCTCCGGCTCGCCCCGCAGCGGATCATCGCAGCGGCCGAAGTACTCGATCCGATCGACGCCGAACGGATCAGCGCCACCTTCGGCACGGCCATCGAACAGATCTACCAGGCCACCGAGGGATTTCTCGGCCACACCTGCGGCCATGGCACGATCCATCTCAACGAGGACTGCATGATCGTGGAGCGCGACTGGATCGACCGCGCGAGCCGCCGATTCGCCCCGATCGTCACCGACCTGTATCGACAGACCCAGCCGGTCATCCGCTATCGCCTGAACGACGTGCTGGTGGAATGCGCAAACGCGTGTCCGTGCGGATCGCCGTTCATCGCGATCGAGCGCATCGAAGGCCGCGAAGACGACATCGTGTGGCTGTCCGGCGCAACCGGAGCTGGCCGCGTGCCGGTGTTTCCGGACGTGCTGTCGCGCGCGCTGCTGAACGCGGCGCCGACGATAGCGGACTATCGCATCGAACAACACGCATTCGATGCGCTGCGCATCGCCGTCGATCCGGTGCTTTCGGACGACCAGCGACAGCAGGTGAGTCATGCCCTCGTCGAGTGTGCCAGCCGTGCCGGCGCACGCATTCCGCAACTGTCCTTCGATGCCCGCATCGAACACTCGACCAGCCGGAAATGCAGGCGGGTTCGCCGTCTTGTCGATAGCGGAGAAGGGCCGCATGCGTAACGTACTCATCCTCGGCGGCCGGGCTCCGGCGGCGCTCGATCATGCACGGCGCTTCGCGCATCAGGGCTGGACGGTGACGATCGGCGACAGCATCCCCTGCCGCCTGTCCGGCTGGTCCCGTGCGGTCAGCAGGAGCTTGAGACTTCCATCCGCCCGTCTTGCACCACGCGCCTATGTCCAGGCGCTCGGCGATGCGATCGACCGGCATCGCATCGATCTGGTGGTACCGACCTGCGAGGAAGCGTTCTTTCTTTCCCGCTACCGCTCGTCCCTGCCCGCGACAGTGCGGGTGGCTGTCGACGAGTTCGCGACCATGGAGGTGCTGCACAGCAAGTGGCTCTTTCTCGGGGCGGCGCAGGGGTGTGGCGCCGTGGTTCCGGACAGTGCCTGCGTCGACACGCTGGATCAGGCCAGGGCCTGGGCCGGTACGGACGCGGTGGTACTCAAGCCGGAATACTCGCGCTTTGGCGTGCATGTGCGACTGTGTCCCCACGGCATTGCCGACGACGCACGAGCTTTCGAAGTGCCGGGACGATGGGTGGTCCAGCGCTTTTGCCATGGTCGCGAATTGTGCTCGTACAGCGTGGTCGATCGCGGACGCGTGCTTGCCCACGTCAGTTACCGGCCCAGCTACCGGCTGCGGGCAAGCTCCAGCTTCCTGTTCGAGATCGAACCATCTGCGCGTATCCGCGCGTTTGTCGAAAACTTCGCACGCAAGATGAAATACACCGGGCAACTGTCCTTCGACTGGATCGAATCGGACAACGGAGACATCCAGGTGCTGGAGTGCAACCCACGGGCGATCAGCGGCGTTCATCTGTTCGGCCTGGACGACGCCTTGCCAGCGGCCCTCGCTGGCAGCGCCGATACCTGTGTCACGCCGGGCACGACCGAGCCGCGCGCGATCAGCGCCGTCATGCTGCTTGCCGGGGGCGTGCAGGCCTTGCACGCGGGCCGCGTGGGTCGCTGGTGGCATGACCTGCGTCGTTCACGCGATGTCATCGTGACGCGGGGCGACCCGCTGCCCCTGTTCGGCGGCCTGCTCGACCTGGCTTCCTGTGCACGACTGGCCTGGCGCGACCGCTGCAGCCTGCGCCAGGCGGCCACCGGCGACATCGAGTGGGACGGCGAGCGGCTGGAAGCCCTGTGAGCGCCATACCCGTCATTGCGCTGGACGAGTTCAACGCGAAGGCGGTGGCTTATCTGCGTATTCATCGCCAGCGACCGACGCTGCCGTTCATCGCCAATGTGCAGACCGAGGTCGATGCGCTTGATGCCGGCGGCGTCTGCTTCCCGGTGACGGTCAACGACGCCGAGCCGGACAACGCCTGGGTGTGCTCGCCGCTGACCACGTATGCGAAATACGCCGCCGAGGAGGTCGACCGTCTGGGCCACCCCTGGGAAACAGCGCCGTTGCGATGGGCAGTCAGGGGCATGGGCCGCTGGCTGCAGCATGCGCGGATCGATCGCGCCGTGGCGATCAACAACTGGCTGGTCTCGACCAATGCCTGGCCCGACCTGCAGCACATTGCACTGGACCAGGTACTGGACGCGGCGATGGCACGCTGGCCCGGTCACGCGCTGTGGTTTCGCTCGCTCAACAGCACCCATCATGCGGACTGGCTGGACGCGCTGTCGAAGCGTGGGTTCACCCTGGTGCCCAGCCGACAGGTCTACCTCTTCGACGACATTGCGCGCCTGGCGCACCAGCGCCGCGATCTGAAGCGGGATCTTGCCTTGCTCGGCCGCAACGAGCGCGCACAGCGGATCTGCAGCCATTTTGACGACGATGATTTGCGCCGCATCACCGGGCTCTACACCGAGTTGTACGTGCAGAAATATACCGGCCTGAATCCGCGCTATGAATGGACCCTGCTCAAGGCGTGGTCGCAGGCGGGCCTGCTGCAGCTGAAGGGTATCCGCGACGACGACGGCGTGTTGCAGGGTGCGGTCGGGCTGTTCCGATTCGGCAACCTGCTGACCTCGCCGATCGTGGGTTACAACACCGCGCTGCCGGCCGGACTCGGTCTGTATCGCATGCTTGCAGCGACCGTGCTGCAACAGGCGATCGATGCGCGCTGCCTGGTCAATCTCAGCGCCGGCGTGGCGCACTTCAAACGGCAACGCGGCGGCCAGCCGGCGATCGAGTACAGCGCCGTGCTGACCCGCCACCTGCCCGGCCGCACACGACGCGCCATCAACGCGCTCAGTGCCGTGACGCGGCATGTCGGCGTACCCATCATGCAGCGATACAAGCTGTGAGCACCTGGCCCGGCGCACTCCATCGACACCGGTCTGTCGTCGCGCGGGCTGACCGCGTCGGCGGCAAGCGGGTGGCGGTGAGCCTGCTCGGCCGACCGCTGGTACTGGCGCGACTGGATGGCCGCCGTGACGACCAACTGCCCGGCATGGTTCGACAACTTGTGGCCGACATCAGACGCTTCCCGTGGCAGGCAAGCTGGCAGGCGCGGACGATAGCCTGCAGAACGTGCTGGAT
>JAJXYE010000346.1 GCA_021780735.1 Pseudomonadota bacterium
TGAAGCCAAAACCCTTGGCGTCGTTGAACCACTTGACTGTACCGCTCTGACGATCCGACATGAAACTTTACCTTTGAAGCATGGATGATTTGCGGCTTGGGGCACAACGCACTTGACCGCAATATGTGCAAGAAGTCCGGGCTTCCCCGGACTCTTGCCTGCCCAGCATACACTGGAACCGGGCATTTCGGTGGGTTTATCTTGCAAACGCCCCCCGGGCGATCGGCCCCGTTCACCAAAACCCGTCTCCACCTGACCGGGAATGGCACAGGGACGCCATTGCGGGGGTCTGATCGACTCCTGCTGATGGCTCCAACGGGTCGCGGCCGCGGCTTCGGCGACGGGGGCAGGGAGCCCGCGAGGGCGCTTCGCCTTACAATGCGCCGATGAAGATCGCTTCCTGGAACGTCAATTCGCTGAAGGTGCGCCTGCCGCACCTGACCCAGTGGCTGACTGATGCGCAGCCGGACATCGTGGCCCTGCAGGAAACCAAGCTGGAGGACGCCAGGTTCCCGCTCGACGAGCTGGCCGCCGCCGGTTATCGCGCGGTGTACTCCGGCCAGAAGACCTACAACGGGGTGGCGATCCTGGCCCGCGAACAGCCGCAGGACATCGTCACCGACATCCCGGGGCTGGACGATCCGCAGCGCCGCATCCTGGCCGCGACGATCGGGTCGCTGCGCGTGGTCGACTTGTACGTGGTCAACGGCAAGGCCGTCGGCGACGAAAAATACGCCTACAAGCTGCACTGGCTGGCCAGGGTGCGCGAATTTCTTGCCGCCGAGCTGGAACGCCACCCCAGGCTGGTGGTGCTGGGCGACTTCAACATCTGCCCGGACGACCGCGACGTCTACGACCCGCAGGCCTGGGGCGAGGACATCCTGTGCTCGCCAGCGGAGCGCGCCGCGCTCAACGCGATCACCGGGCTCGGCCTGCACGACAGTTTCCGCCTGTTCGAGGCCGGCGCCGAGCATTACAGCTGGTGGGACTATCGGCAGGCCGCGTTCCGTCGCAACATGGGCCTGCGCATCGACCTGATCCTGATCAGCGAGGCATTGAAATCCGTGGCCACGGCGGCGGCCATCGACCGCGCACCGCGGCGCTGGGAGCGCCCTTCCGACCACACCCCGGTGACGCTGGAACTGGACATCTAGACGACATGAGCACAAAGACCGAATGGCCCAGCTCGCTGGACGACAACGAGCTGGATGAACTGGATCGCTACCTGCGCGCGCACACCAGCGAAGGCGACCTGCTGCTGGACGGCGTGCACGGCCTGCTCAGTGCACTGGCGGTGGGCCCGCTGCTGGTGTTGCCGGATGAGTGGTTGCCCGAGGTGTTGCACGAGCCGTTTGCGGACGAGGAGGAAGGCAATCGCGTGCTTGAATTGCTGGCCAAGCTCAATGACTCGATCAGTGCCGAACTCGATGTCGACGCGTATGAGCCGATCCTCGGCGAAGTGGTACTGGAAACCGGCCTGATGCTGTCGGCGGCGGGCTGGTGCGAAGGCTTCAGCCGCGGCATCGACCTGCGTGCCGCGCTGTGGGAAAACCGGCTGTCCGAGGATCCGCAGCTGATGGAGCTGCTCGGCCCGGTGATGGCGCTGGCGGTCGACGAGGGCATCCTCAGCGCCGAGGCCGAGTTCGAGAAGCTCAGCGACGACGAATATGACGAGTGCCTGTCGCAGGTGCCGGCCGTGCTCAGTGCGGTCAACCAGTACTGGCAGGCCAGGCCGGCTACCGAGGCCGAGGTGGAAACGATGGTGCTGCAGCAACGCCCGGACAAGGACGACGATGCGACGCCCCCGCGCCAGCGCAGCGGCCACTGGGTGCACTGAGCCGACGATGGTGCCGTGAACAGTCCGTTCGTCTGATGGCGCTTGGCTTGGGCTGTCCACGGGATCATCTTGGCGGGCAGTCCCCCGACCGGAGTCAATCATGAGCGATCGCCACATCACCCGCCGCATCCGCGGCACCGATACCGCCGATGGCGCCGGGGTCAAGTTGAAGCGGATCATCGGCCAGCCCGGGCTGGACATGCTCGATCCGTTCCTGCTGCTGGACGAGTTCCGCTCCGACCAGGCCGGCGACTACATCGCCGGCTTCCCCGAGCACCCGCATCGCGGCTTCGAGACAGTGACCTACATGCTCGCCGGTCACATGCAGCACCAGGACAACCACGGCAACCGCGGCGACCTGTCGCCCGGCAGCGTGCAGTGGATGACTGCCGGCCGCGGCATCCTGCACTCGGAAATGCCGCAGCAGGAAAACGGCCTGATGTGGGGCTTCCAGCTGTGGGTGAACCTGCCGGCGAAGGACAAGATGACCGCACCGCGCTATCAGGACATCGCGCCGGAACGAATTCCGGTGGTGCATCCGGCCGAAGGTGTCGAGGTGAAAGTGATTGCCGGCACCCTGGCCGGCGCCACCGGCCCGGTCGAGGGCATCGCCACGGCGCCGGTCTATCTGGATATCAGCCTCGAGCCCGGTGCCGTGCTGTCGCTGGATCTGCCCGCTGACCACCATGGGTTTGCCTATGTGTTCGAGGGCGAGTCCGTGCGGGTCGGCGGCGAGGCGCTGCAGCGCAGTGAGCTGGGTGTGCTGTCCGACGGTGAGCGCTTGCAGCTGGTCGCCGGTGGGCAGCCAGCACGCCTGCTGGTGGTCGCCGGTCGACCGCTGAAGGAGAGCGTGGCGCGCTATGGCCCGTTCGTGATGAACACCCAGGCCGAAATCCACGAGGCCATCGCCGACTTCCGCGCCGGCAAATTCTGACGGCGCGGCTGCGCTTGCGTGTCAGCCTGCGGCGGCCAGCCAGTCGCGTACCTGCGTCACGCCGGCCGCTATCGACTCCCGCCCATCGAGGGTAAGCACATGCTCGTCGGGTGCGGGCTCCTCCAGCGTCCGCAGCTGACTGTCGAGCAGGGAAGGTGGCATGAAGTGGTCGCGCTGATGCAGGCGCTGCTGCAGCTCGTCGCGCGGCAGTTGCAGGTAGACGAAGCGCAGACCGGCGTCGGCGCGGCGCAGATGATCGCGATAGCTGCGCTTGAGCGCGGAACAGGTAATCACGCCGGCGCCGTGTTGCCGCCTTTGCTCGGCGATCCATGCGGCCACCCGGTCGAGCCAGGGCAGGCGATCCTCATCGGTCAACGCGATGCCGGCGCGCATGCTGGCGATGTTCGCCGGCGGGTGCAGCGCGTCGCCTTCCTGGAAGTCGCAGCCCATGGCGCGCGCCAATGCCTGACCCAGGGTGCTCTTGCCGCTGCCCGAAACGCCCATCACCACGATCAGCATCCGCGCGTGGCCTCGAGCTTGTACCAGGACAGCGGGATGCCGGCCCCGGTAGTGGCGATGCCGTCGGCCATGCGGATTGCATTGAATGCCTTGTCGAAGGCACCCAGCGAATCGGCGCGCCGTTCGGCGACTCGATCCCGGCACCCATGCGTGCCGCACGGGGTGATGACGTCGGAATGGCCGGACAGCTCCCGCCGTATCTCGGCGGCGCCATTGGCCCCCGCCGCGATGTTCCCGATTGCGCGGATGCGACGGGTTTCCACTTTCGGTCGCAGCCGCACCGCGTAGCCGACGAGGGTGCCATTCTTCTCGAGCCGCGCGATCCGGTCTTGCACGGTGGCGCGGGCCACGCGCCGCTTCCTGGCCGGCGCCACCACCGACAGCCGTGCGTCATCGCGCAGCAGACCGATCAGCCCGTGGTCGGTATCGTCGAGCGAGGGAATGGTCATGAATGACAGTCCACGTGATCACCATGTCCGGTTGACCATACTTCATGAGCATGCTTTATCGTTCGATCTGGCGAAAGCCGTCCGGAAGTGGTCAGCGCTCCCGCCCGTTCGCGGGATGATGCTGGTTACCGTCATCACCGTTGCCGAGGAGTGTGCCGTGAGCCGATGGGTCGATGCGCCCGCGATGTCCCGCCTGCTCCAGGAGTGGGGCCCGGCCCATTTCATCGGCGAGCTGGCCGACACCATCCGGGCGGATTTCGTGTGCGGGGAAGAGGTCGAGAAATCGGCCTGTATGACCCGTTTTTCCGCGGTGGGCGTGATCGCGCCGGTGCCGTCTGCCCATGCTCCCGAGGATCCGTTGCGCCTGACCTGCAAGGGCGGTTCGCGCGTCGTGCTGCAGCAGTTCGGCTGAGCCATGGGCAACATGCAGGCACCGGCGGCCGTGGTCATGGTGCGACCGCATCGCTTCACGCCGAATCCGGAGACCGCGGCGGACAACCCCTTCCAGAGCGCTGCCGCTGCCGATGCGGCGCAGGCGATTGCTGCGGCCGCGCATGCGGAAGTCGGCGCCGTTGCGACAACGCTGGAAGGCGAAGGCGTGCGCGTGCATCTGTTCGAAGACGATGGCGGCCGCGACACGCCCGATTCGGTCTTCCCCAACAACTGGATCTCCACCCATCCGGATGGCCAGGTCGCGCTGTATCCGATGTACTCGCCGAGCCGTCGGCGCGAGCGACGTGGCGACGTGATCGAGATGCTCAAGTCCGAGTACCGTGTGCAGCAGGTGATCGACTACAGCGGTCTGGAGCAGGATCGGCTGTTTCTCGAAGGCACCGGCGCGATGGTGCTCGATCACCTCGAGCGGGTGGCCTACATGGCCAGCTCCAACCGTGCCAACACCGAGGTGCTCGCCCGTTTTGCGGCGCACTTCAACTACGAGCCCTTCGCCTTCGACACGGCCGATGCGAATGGCCGCCCCGTGTATCACACCAATGTGTTGATGTGCGTGGCGACCCGCTTCGCTCTGGTCGGGTTCGACTTGATCCCGTCGGTCGAGCGTCGCGCCCAGTTGCGCATGCGGCTGGAAAAATCCGGTCGTGAGGTGATCGCGCTGGATAAACGCCAGATCGGCGAATTCGCCGGCAACGCGCTGGAACTCAGCGGCAGCCATGGGACGGTGCTCGCCCTGTCCGGACGTGCCGCAGCCAGCCTCAGCCCGGCGCAGCGCGCGCTGATTGAACGCTCGGCGCGATTGCTGCCCATGGCGGTGCCCACCATCGAAATGGCGGGCGGCTCGGTGCGCTGCATGCTGGCCGGCATCCACCTCACGCCTCGCCGCTGAACACGCCCCGGCCTTAGCAGACGCGACGGAATCCGGCGGCCGACGCCGATGCAGCACACCGACTCGAACGGTCGCCGAACCGGCTCGAAAGGCTCAGCCGCGACCCCGCGCCAGCCGGCTGCAACGCTATCGGCTTCGTCATCCGGGCCTGGCAGGAACGCCGTCCGCATGCGATCGCCGGGCCTGCGCCGAGGAAGGAGAATGGCGCCCGCATGAGACTGATGTGCCGACGCCGGGCGGGCGGCAGCGTGAGGGGTCAACCCTTCACGCTGCCCAGCAACAGGCCCTGCAGGTAGTGCCGCTGCAGCGCCAGGAACAGCAACAGCACCGGCAGCACGGTGACCACCGAGCCGGCCATCATCAGCTCGCTGTCCTCGCTGTGCTCGCGCGCCAGAGAGGCCAGCGCCAGCGGCAGGGTGTAGTGCTCCTGCCCGGTCAGCTCGATCAGCGGCCACATGAAATCGTTCCAGGCAGCGAGAAAGGTGAAGATGGTCAGCGTCACCATGATCGGCTTGAGCAGCGGCAGCACGATCTGCACGAAAATGCGCCACTCGCCGGCGCCATCGATGCGCGCCGCCTCCAGCAGCTCGTCCGGCAGGCTGCGGGCGAACTGGCGCACCAGGTAGATGCCGAAGATGCTGGCCATGCCGGGCACGATCACGCCGGCATAGCTGTTGACCAGACCGGCGTACTTCAGCAGCAGGAACAGCGGCAGCATCGCCACCTGGGCCGGGATCACCAGCGCGCCAATCAGCGCCTGGAACAGGCGCTCGCGCCCGACGAAGCGCAATTTGGCGAAGGCATAGCCGGCCATCAGGTTGCAGACCAGCGCAAGCAACGCGATCGCGCTGGAGATCAGCAGGCTGTTGAGCGCGTAGCGACCCATCCCGGCATGCGCGAACAACTCACGGTAATTGCCCAGCGTGGGATGCGTCGGCAGCAGCGGTGGTGGCAGCGAACTGGCCTCGCCTGGCGCCATGAACGAGACCGACAGCATCCACAGCAACGGCAGCACGGCCACGGCGGCGCAGCCGAGCAGGGCGCCATTGACCAGCCAGCGCGCCAGCCGCGGGTTCATGCCGGCTCCCCGCGCCGGGTCAGCCGCAGCAGCAGCACGGTGATCACGAAGATGATGCCGAACAGCAGGAATGCCACCGCCGAGGCCACGCCCAGATTCCACCACTTGAAGCCGTCCTCGTACATCAGGTACAGCACGCTCATCGTGCTCTGCAGCGGGCCGCCCTCGGTCATCACGTAGGGCTCGGCGAACAGCTGGAAATAGCCGGCGACGGTGAGCACCATCACCATCACCATGGTCGGCTTGAGCATCGGCAGGGTGATGTGCCAGAACTGCCGCGGCGCCGAGGCACCGTCGATGCGCGCCGCTTCGTACAGCTCCGCTGGAATCGCCTGCAGGCCGGCCAGGAAGATGATCATGTTGTAGCCGAAGTTCTTCCACACCGCGAACGCGATGATCGTCGGCATCGCCCAGTGCGGATCGCCCAGCCAGTCGACCGGATGCAGGCCCAGTCCGGCCAGGGCGCTGTTGACCAGGCCGTACTTGGTATTGAACAGGTAGCGCCAGATCACCGCCACCGCCACCGCCGTGGTCACCACCGGGGCGAACAACACGGTACGGAACAGCGGCTTCATCCGGGCCAGCGGGGAATTCAGCAGCAAGGCCGTGCCCAGCGATGCACCGATCGACAGCGGCACGCCCGCCGCGACGAAATAGAAGGTATGGCCCAGCGCCGACCAGAACAGCGGTCGCTGCAGCAGCGCCCAGTAATTGTGCAGGCCGACAAAGCGCAGGTTGTGGATATCCGCCAGCGCATACAGATCGTAGTCGGTCAGACTCAGGCCCAGCGCGCCGATCACCGGCAGTACGAAGAACACACCCAGCACCAGCAGCGCCGGAGTCAGGAACAGCCACGCCGTGCGCGAACGATTCATCGCCGCCCTCCCCGCGCGTGGTCGAGCATCCAGCGGCGCTTCTCCAGGATCGCATCGGTGCGGCGATCGATCTCGGCGGCCGCCTGATCCACGCTCAGTTCGCCGTGGACGGCCTCGGCGGCAACCAGCTGCATCTCGGTGACGATGCGCTCCCACTCGGGCACCGCCGGCGTCGGCCTGACGCGTTCGAGCTGCTCACGGAACGCGCGCAACGCGGGGTCGTTGCGCAAGGTGCCGCCCTGCCAGGCGGAACGGCGCGGCGGCATGTCGCCGACCAGGTCGTAGAACTGTTGCTGTACCTGCGGCCGCGACAGGTATTCGATCAGCAGCCAGGCCTGCGCCGGATGCGGCGAGCGGCGAAAGATCACCAGACTGGAACCGCTGGCGATGCCGGCGCCGGGGCCATTGGGCCCGGGCAGCGGTGCGGTCGCCCAGGCGTCCTGCTGCGAGGGTGGCAGTCGGCGGCGGAATTCGCCGATGTTCCAGGGCCCGGAAAAATAGAACGCATACACGCCGCGACCGAACTCGGTCCAGGGATTGGGTACCTCGGTGTCGGCCAGCAGCGGGGCCTCGTGCCGGCGGAATGCGTCGACGTAGAACGCCAGCGCGCGCTTGAACCCGGCGCTCTCGAAGTTGCCGTAGCGGTCGCCGTCGCGCAGCAGCGGTTCGTCCTGCTGCAAGGCCAGCGAAAGCAGCTGCTCGAACTCGTTGGTCGGCAACAGGATCGCGTAGTGACCGGGGTCGGCGTGCTGTTGCAGCGCGGCCATCTGGCGCGACCACTGCGCCCAGTCGTGCGGCGGTGCATCGAAGCCGGCCGCCTTGAGCAGATCCTTGCGGTAGAACAACAGGCGCGTATCGACATACCACGGGATGCCGTAGAGGCGCCCGCCGATGCGGTTGGTGGCCCAGATGCCGGCGAAATAATCCGCGGGCTGCACCACGCGCGAACGGTCAACAAACGGCTGCAGCGCCCGCAACGCATCCAGCGCCTGCAGTTCGGCGATCCAGGTATTGCCGAGCTGGGCCACGTCCGGCGTGGTATCGCCGGCGATGGCGGTGAGCAACTTCTGGTGCGCCGCCCTCCACGGCAACTCCTGTACATCGACATGAATTTCCGGATGCTCGCGTTCGAAGGCCGGGATCAGCTTCGCTACCGCCTCGCCTTCGCGGCCCATGCCCCAGAAAGTCAGCGTTTGTCGCGGGTCGTCGTGACGACTGCAGCCAGTCACGCCGCCGAGCATGAACGCGACAAGCCATGCCAGCGGCACACATCGCCATCGCGAAACGTGCGCCAGCCGGCGATGCCCTCTCACGGCGGCGTCGCCGCATGCTCCAGCCAGCCACCGCTGAAGCCGGCCCGTTGCAATCCCCTGCGGATATACGGATTGCGGCGCATCACCTTCCACACGAAATCACTGCGCCAATTCTCGATCATCAGCACGATCGGGCCCTGGTCGATGCCCAGCTGCACCGTGTCGACCCAGCCCAGGCCGGGTACCAGCCGGCCGGTGCGCAGCCGGGTCTGCAGATGAAAGCTCGGATTGAACGCATCGACAAAACCATACTGGTTGTAGATGGCTGCACCATAACGCCGTTTCATTTCGGCCAGGGCCGGGATCGCTATCTCCGGGGCGAACGCGATCGAGCCAGCCGCGGCGGTCGGCGCAATCGTACCGTCATCGGAAATGTAATCCAGCCCGGCGCCACGGGCGTCGTAGCCATTGAATTCGCGCTCGCCTGCGGCGCTTTGCTCGTTGAAATGACCGGGGCCGTTGCTGGCCGTCAGCCCCCAGACATTCTTGCCGTAGCCGGTCCAGTGGCCCGGGTTGGCGATCGCATAGTCGCGCTGGCTGTAGGTGGCTCGACGGCTGTTTTCGAAATAGTCCAGGCCGTGCTGGCGGCTCCACGCGTCGCGGATGCCGCGAAAGTCGACCCAGGTCTGGCTGTACTGATGGCCGAACAGCGGCGCGAAGGTGAGAAAGGTCTGACCATGGAAGGTGCCCCAGGTCGCCGGATAGGTCGCGCACCACGCCTGCCATGCGTCGGCCTTGACCGGGTGGGTCGGCGAGCCGAGCGCGAGGATGTAAACCAGCATGCCCTCGTTGTAACCCTTCCAGTCGGCCGGGATGAACTTGCCGCCGGGCGTCCAGCCCATGCTGATCAGTGGTGCGCGCGGCTGCATCCAGGGCCAGTCGACGGCGCGATAGATGGCGTCGGCCAGCTGGCGGATCTGCTTTTCCTGCGGCGTGTCGCGGTCGTAGTAGGACTCGGCGAACAGCACGCCGCCCAGCAGCAAGGTGGTGTCGACGCTGGACAGTTCGACCGAGCGCATGGCCCGATGCCCGGTCTTCATATCGAGGAAGTGATAGAAGAAGCCGTGATAGCCGCTGGCATCGTCCTCGCTGTCGTTCTGCGGCGCATCGTGGAAGAAGCGCAAGGTGGCCAGGGTGCGGGTGACTGCCTGCTGGCGCGTGATGTAGCCGCGTTTGACACCGACACCATAGGCGGTCAGTCCGAAACCCACCGCGGCGATCGAGGAAAACGAATGGCCGGGCGCGGAGTCCGGCACCAGTCCGGTCTTCGGATCCGCGCTTTGCCAGAACCACTCGAACGTGCGCTTTTCCAGGTCGTCGACCAGCGCCTGCTGCTGGGGCGACAGCAGCAGATGGCTTGCCGGATGCTCGCGCTCCTTCGCGACAACCGTTGCTGCCCAACCGGTGCTCAATGCCAGCAGCGCGAACAGCAGGGTTACCGGCAGTTTTCGAAGAAAGCCCTTGACCATGGTGGAACACTCGCCTTGAAGTTCGTGGCCGGATGGTGCACCCGTGCCCGGGGGATCGCGCGGTCGCTCAGGCGGCCGTCGCCGGGGCCGCGCAATAACGGTCAATGAAGAGCTGGTGCATCGGCATCGAATCGACGCAGCTGGCGACGACCTTGCCGACGCCGTCGATGAAGCGGCGCAGATCCTGCTCGGGCATCTGGTCCACCATCGGATGGTAGCCGTGCGGCACGATGCCTTGGCCGATCATCACCTGCACCCAGCTGACCGTGGCGAACATCTCCTCGGCATCCCGGAAGAAGCGTCCGCTGTCGCGAAACAGCTCGATGTTGTCGCGCAACTGCGCGGGAATCGACATGGTGCGGCACTGATTCCAGAACGGGCTGTCGGCACGTGCGGTCGCGTGATAGTGCAGGATCAGGAAATCACGGATTCTCTCGTATTCGAACATCGCCTGGGCGTTGTAACGATCGATCACGACCTGGCTGAAGTCGCGACCCGGAAACAGATTGAGCAAGCGGGCGATGCCCGACTGGATCATGTAGATGCTGGTCGATTCCAGCGGTTCCAGAAAGCCGCTGGACAAGCCGAGCGCGACCACGTTCTTGTTCCAGAACTTCTTCCGTACACCTGTGGTGAAGCGCAGCGGCCGGGGATCGCCCAACGCGGGTCCATCCAGGTTGGCCAGAAGGGTGGCGGCCGCCTCGTCGTCGCTGACGTGCAAGCTGGAATACACGTAGCCATTACCGGTGCGGTGCTGCAGTGGAATACGCCACTGCCATCCGGCCGCGCGCGCGGTGGAGCGCGTATACGGTGTGGGCGGACCAACTTTCCCACAGGCGACAGCCAGTGCGCGATCGCACGGCAACCAGTGCTTGAAATCCGTATAGCCGGTATGCAGGGCCTGCTCGATCAGCAGGCCACGAAAGCCGGAGCAGTCGACGAACAGTTCTCCCTCGATGCGTTCGCCGCTTTCCAGAACCACCGCCTCGACGAAGCCATTGTCCGCTCGCAGCACGGTCTGCGCAATCTTGCCTTCGGTGCGCCTCACACCGCGCTGTTCGGCGTAACCGCGAAGATACTTTGCATAGCGGCCGGCATCGAAGTGATAGGCATAGGCGATATTTGCCAGTGGCGAGCTGGCTGGCACATCCGTGGCCGAGGCCATGAACTTGCCCAGTGGCGCCGCCACCGTATTCAGCGAATAGGCGCCGATGTCCGCAGCAATGCCTTGCTGGTTCGCCTTGATCCAGAACTGGTGGAACGGCAGCAGGCTTACGTCATGCCCGATGGTGCCGAAGCCGTGGATGTACGAGTCGCCGATCTGGCCCCAGTCGTTGAACTGAATACCGAGCTTGAACGTGCCCTGTACCTGCTTGACGAATTCGATCTCGTCGATTTCCAGCAGGTTGTTGAACAGTTTCAGGTGCGGCACTGTCGCCTCGCCAACACCGACGGTGCCGATTTCCTCCGACTCGACCAGGCGAACCGAATGCGTCGGGCCCAGCACCTTGGCAAACGCCGCCGCCGCCATCCAGCCAGCCGTGCCGCCGCCGACGATGACGATATTCCTGATGCGTGGGTCGGTCATGGAAAACCCGTTGATGCGAAGGACGTTGCCGGCAAAAGCAAAGCCCGCCATGCGCGGGCTTTGCCTGGGGCCTGTATAGCGTTGTCGCAGGAGGCCAGCAAGGACGAACCTAGAAGTTCATGCCCAGCGAGACCCTCAGCGTGCGCGAATATCCGGTGATGTCACCGGTGGGGTTGTAGACCACGGGTGTCTTGTTCAACACGCCATTTGTGCCCCAACTCTCCAGGTAGTTGACGTAATTGTTCCAGTTGAACGCGTTGATCAGGTCGATGCGGACATAGGCGTGGAGACCGCCGTGGACCGTGAAGTTCTTCGTTGCCTGCAGGTCGATGTCGCGGTAGCCAAAAATCTTGCCGCCTAACAGGAAACGGCCGTTGCCCGGTGGCGCGATCGCTACTGTGCGGCCTCCGCCGCCATTGTTTGCACCGTTGTCCTGATTGGTCGCCGGCGCGCCGAAGAACGCGATATTGACGTCGGGCACCGGTGTGGACAAGGTCAGCTTGCCGCCGAACACGAAGCCCCACGGGCCATCGAGATTGCCGGTGACGACCAGCCGATTCTTGGCAACCCCGGAGCTGACGAACGGGTAGTGGCCGATGGTTTCGTAGTCGAACGCATATTGATCGGTCGGATCGTTGTTGTCGTTGTTCTGGCTCGAATTGGTATGGGTATAGGCAATCGTCGCGCCCCAATGCGATTCCTTGGTATATGGCTTTTCCGCCGACACCAGCAACTGGGTGGTGCGCGTCACCAGGCCGTTGTTGCCGATGATCAGGCTGCCGAAACCGGGAATGCCGTTGCCCCAGGGCTGGCTGCCGTTCTGCCAGAAATCGCCGTTGGGATAACGGTTGCCAAGGGTGTAGACCAAGCCGTCGTGGCTGCGCACGATGGCGATGGCGGCACTGGTGTTCCAGTCGCCGACCTTGTTGCGCATGCCGATGCTGAACTGGTCGGAATACGGCGTCTTGATGTTGTTGTGTACCAGGTCGACTTCCTTGCCCGTGTTGCTGCCGGCCACCAGCGCCTGCAGCGTGCTGATGTTCAGGAAAGACGGATCGAACGCGTAGCACGAGTTGACGCCGACCGTGCACGGCACATCGGGCGTATTGAAGTAGATCGTGGGTTGCGACAGCACCGACTTGGTCTGCTCGACCTGCAGGGCCTCGTAGAGGTTGCGGTCGTAGGAGCGGCCGATGCCGCCGAAGATCACATGGTTCTCGTCGCCGTTGAGGTCGTAGGAGAAGCCGAAGCGCGGTGCAAAGTTGTTTTTGGGCGCTTTGCGGTTGCTGCCGGTACTGACGTAATCGTTTACATTCACGCCCCCTTTGGCCAGCGTCTGGGCATAGGTCTGCCCGGCTGGCGCGTTGGGATCCTGGCTGTTGAAGGCGGCGATCACGTTGGCCGGGGTGACATAGTTGAGATACGACGGTGTCTCTTCGTAATCCCAGCGCACGCCGAGGTTCAGGGTCAACTTGTCGTTGACCGCCCAATCGTCCTGGATGTAGGTGCCGAACTGCTTGTCGGAGCTCTTGGCCACCGGGCTTTGCCCGGGTGTTGGCGAGCCGAATTGCACCGAGTACGGAATCGTCTCCGTACCGCCCGCCGGAGTGACTGCATAGTTGTACAGCGCATTGGCATCGCCGGCATCCAGTGCGGTCAGGTCCACCGCCTTGTACTTGATGCCCATCTTGATGACGTGGTCACCATGCCACTCGAAGTCGTTGAAGGTCAGGTCGTCCTGCAGTGACGGACCTTTCTGACCCTTGTTCTGCTGGGCGAGCGGCGAGTTGCCGGTCTGAAGGATGGTGGTGTTTTGCTGCGCACCGGTGAGTGTGTATGAATTTCCAGCCCCGAATGCCGCGGGTGTGGGCGCGTAGAATGCATCTTCATAGGTGAATTGCAGTCGGTTGAACCAGCTGTAGGCGCTGTGATCCCAGCGTGCGTCGAAGCGCTTGTCGGTATTGTTGACGTTGAGCGCGGCAGTTGCAGTAGTGACACCACCGATACCGCTGACCTGGGTTTCGTCGCGGTACTTGCCGCTGATCTCGAAGCGATCCTTGTCGGACGGCTCGAAGTCGATCTTGCCGAACCAGTCGTTTTCCTTGAACGGCAAAGTGACCGGTCCGATCTGCGACTGCGCGCTTGACGGTAGCAGGTTGGTGACCCCGGTGACTCCGAGCACTACTGTCTGTGGCGTCACATATTCCTTGCCTTCGTAGGCAATGTAGAAATGCGCCTTGTCCTGGATGATCGGACCACCGAGATCGAAACCGTAGTTCTTCTCGTGCGAAGGCGTCTTCTTGTGGCTGGCTGCTTCGGAGGGTGTTTCGGCACGCATCGCAGTGTTGGTGAAATCGCCAAACACGTCGCCGTGGAATTGATTGGTACCAGATTTGGTCTGGGCAACGAGCGCGGCGCTGGATATCTGATCGTATTCAGCCTTGTAGTTGGAAGTGATGACCTTGTATTCACCGATCGCCAACTGCGGGAACGGGTTTCCCTGACTACCGGACTGGCCCGTGATGCCGCCTTGCAGCACATAATTTTTCTGGCCCACACCATCGATGTAGACATTGATGCCTGTGCTGGCCTGCGCACCCGAACGCAGGCTGGTGTTGCCATCGGCATCGCGGGTGAAGACCATGCCCGGCACGGTATCGGCATACTGCAGGAAGTTGCGCGATGTCTGCGGGATGGTGTCGATCTCGCGCAGCGTGACGGTATTGCCCACCTCGGAGGTCTTGACCTCGGTCAAAGCTGCGGCGCTCACCGTCACGGTACTGAGGTTGGTTGCATTGGCGGCAGAAGCCGCGGCAGCGGTGCTCAGGTCAAGAGTGAAGGTAGAGGCCACGCTCAAGGTGACCGTGTGCTCGGTACCAGGCCCCGCATCGACCTCGTAGGTGCCCGGCGGCAACCCGACCAGCGCATAGCTGCCGTCCTTGTCGGCCTGGGTGCGGCGGACGGCACCGGTGGCGACATCCCTGGCCGTGACCGTCGCATTGGCGGCGGCATGACCACGCAGCGCGGCATCCGAACTGGCCGCAATGGAAATGGTGGGTGCGCTGGCGACGACGACGAACGAGGCAGCCACCAGCTTTGCAAGCAGCTTCTTTCTGAAGAGCAAGGACGTTTTCATGATGACTCTCCCCGGCTAAAATTCGGTGTTGCATGTGGTTGATGTTGTTTGTGACTTTTCTGGAAACTGCTCAGGTGACGCTCGCACCGCACGATTCGCGCACGACGATTTCGCAGCCGAGCGTTTGCGCGGATGCGGTGGATGATTCCGGGCTTTCCAGCAGTCCGGCCAGATGCTCAAGCGCGCTGCGCCCCAGATCGACGATGCGCACGCGCACCGTGCTCAGGGTCGGAGTGACATAGCGGGTAATCGGGATGTCGTCGAAGCCGGCCAGCGCGATGTCCTGCGGAACCCTTACGCCCGCTTCCTTGAACGCGCTCAGGCAGCCCACCGCCATCATGTCGTTGGCGGCGAAAACGGCACGCGGGCGAATGGTCTGCGCCAGCAGTTCACGTCCCGCGCGGTAGCCGGATTCCTCGCTGAAATCGCCGGCAACGATATTCAATGCGGCTTTCGGCGCATGCTTCGCCATCGCGGCGCGATAACCTTCGTCGCGCTGGCGCGCATCGAAATTGCCTTCGGGGCCGGCGATGAACGCCACGCTGGAGTGCCCGGCCTGGAGCAGGTGCCGCACCATGGCGGCAGCACCGGCATGGTTGTCGACATTGAGTACATGGTAGGCCGGACTCTTCACCGCGCTGTTGAGCAGCACCACCGGCAGCCCCCTTGGCAGGTTGGCGCGCAGGAAGGCCGCGTCCACCCGTCCGGACAGGATCAGCAGGCCGTCGACGCGACCCTGCATGGAGCGAACCGCCGCCGCCGCTTCCTCGACGCCATCATGCGAACTGGATACCAGCAGATGCAGGCCGCGCGCCCGCGCGGCCAGATCGATGCCGCGGATCAGCTCGGAGAAGAATTCGCCATACAGGTCAGGCAGCAATGCGCCGATGGTGTTGGTGCGGCGGGTGATCAGCATCCGTGCGGCCGCATGCGGGATATATTGCAGACGCTCGGCAGCCGCATGGATGCGCCGGCTGGTTTCGGCGGTCACGCCGCTGCCGCCGTTCATCGCACGTGATACGGAGGCCACGGAAACCTTGGCCTCGCGCGCTACATCTTTGATGGTTGCTGCCGCCATGATGGACTTGTCCGCGTACCCCGGAACCCTTTGGTGGCGCCAACGTAAACGTTTTCATGGCGGCTTGTAAAGTGTTTGTTGGCGGCGCGGTTGGTGCAGTGCGAGAGTCTTCCCGCCCGGTTCCCAAGTGGTGATCCGACAAGTGCGATCCGGACGGCAAAATTTTGCGCATTCCTCCGTCAAACCCGTCTGCTGCGACGCGACAATACGCGGCACGACCTCTACGCCGGCGTGTCGCGGATGTACGGTCGGCGAGGCCAGATCCTGAACCGAAGGACGCCGCTGCGGCGACCGCTGGCGCCTCGGCGGCTGACGAGCCGTCCTCGGTTCAGCTGGCAAGCTTGATGCTTCCATCATCGGCAAGCGACTGTTGATCCGGCCTTTGTCGCCTTGCCGTCCGGGTTTGACGACGGTTGCTGACCCGACCATGTCAAACCTGACACACCCGGTCACGTTGCCCAGGCGGCGGGCTGCAACCGATTTTGAGGTACAGCGCACAACGCTTGTTAAAGAATTGCTTATGCTGTTAAATCAAGGTTAATCTTTGCGAACTCAATCGACTGTACTCTTGAGCTCTCGAATCAGTCGAACAAACCACTGACAACTTGCTGTTTTCCATGACCATGCTGACCTACCTGATCCTTATTGTTGCCTTGCTGACGGTTCTCGCCATCAGCGCGGTCAGGCATGTGCCCGCCGGCCAGGTCTACAGCCTGTACCGCCGCGGCAAGCCGGTACGTCTGCTGCAGGCTGGCACCCATCTGGTGATGCCCGTGATGGATCGGGTCACCCACAAGATCAATCTGGCCGGCCAGACCCTGCGCTTCGAGGAGCCGCTGGCCGACACCCACGATGTGCGCGGCACCGTGTACTGGCAGGTGCTGGAGCCGGAGCGCGCCGACGCGGTGTTCGAGCAGGTCGACCAGCTGATCCGCCGCGGCGCCAAGGAGGCCCTGCTTGCCGAATCGGCAACCAACCCGCAGGATCTCGGTGCCCGCGTGAAGCAGACCTTGAACAGCGCGCTGCGCGAGCGCGGCATGATGGTGACCCGGGTCGAGCTCGACCCGGCCTGAACGAACGAATCGCGCCAAGACGCTCCAGAACGTCGGCGCAGCAGGGGATTTGCTGCACTTGAAACCCGCCACGGCGGGTTTTCTTTTGTGGCATCGTCGCGAACTGCCGCAGATACTGCTGGCCCGGATCACTCAACAGGACAACCCATGGCTGCACGCGAGTCCCTGCAGGCGCGACTGGAACAAGGCGTCGACGCGCTACGCCTGAGTCTGCCTGCGGGGGCCGTGGCGCGCCTGCTCGACTATCAGGCGCTGCTGCAGCGCTGGAACGCGGCCTATAACCTGACCGCCGTGCGCGACCCGGACGAGATGGTCACCCGCCATCTGCTCGACTCGCTGGCAATTCTTCCGTATGTGCAGGGCCGCAGCCTGGCCGATCTCGGCACCGGCCCGGGCCTGCCGGGGATCGTGCTGGCCATTGCATCGCCGGGCCGCGAGATCCTGCTGGTCGACTCCAACGGCAAGAAGGTGCGATTCCTGCGCGAGGCGATCCGCGCACTCAAGCTCGACCATGTCCGCGCGGTGCAATCGCGGGTCGAGGAGGTGGAAGGTGAATATGACTGCATCACCGCGCGGGCATTTGCCAGTCTCGCCGACATGCTCGGCTGGGGTGGCCATCTGCTGGCGCCGGAGGGGATCTTGCTGGCGATGAAGGGCAAGCAACCCGACGATGAACTGGCGGGCATCCCGACCGGCTTTGTGCTGCGCAGTACGCATCAGCTGAGCGTGCCGGGGCTGGCCGCCGAACGGCACCTGCTGGTGCTGGGGCACGCCTGAGCGCAGCCCGCCCGGCGGTTACGCCGACGCCTGTTCGCCCAGCACTTCTCCATGGCTTTCGATCACCCGCGCGTACAGTCTGGCGCTGGATTTCGGCGTGCGTTGCTGGCTGGCGAAGTCGACGTGGTACAGGCCGAAGCGCTTGGAGTAACCTAGCGACCACTCCAGGTTGTCCATCAGCGACCAGGCGTAGTAACCCTTCAGGTTTACCCCGGCTTCGATCGCACGATGCAGTGCCTGCAGGTGCTTGCGCAGATAGGTCTCGCGCAGCGGATCGCTCAGCACCTCGCCCTCGGCCACCGGCGGATCGTAAAACGCGGAGCCGTTCTCGGTGATGTACAGCGGAATATCGCCGTAGCGCTGCCTGAACCAGCCAAGCGTATCGATGAGGCCCTGCTCGAACACTTCCCAGCCGGTCTCGGTATAGGTCTTGTTCGGTTGCCGCACCGGCACCCCGCGCAGCGGATAGGCATCCGGATCGTGCTTCACCACCGCACGCGTGTAGTAGTTGATGCCGACGAAGTCGACCGGCTGGCAGGTCAGCTTGAAATCGTCGGGCGGGAAATCCGGCCAGGCCTCGCCAAAGATCTCCTTCAGCTCCGGCGGATAGCTGCCAAGCAGCGCCGGATCGGCGAACTGCTGGTTCATGTAGGCATGGGCACGACGGGTGGCGGCCAGATCCTCGGCGCTGTCCGAATGGGGATACTTCGGTTCGAAGTTGAACACCACGCCGATCTCGTGTTTGCCATGGGCACGGTAGGCCTGGATGCCGGCACCGCTGGCGCGCATCAAATTGTGCGCGGCGATCGGTGCCTCGAACTTGTTGCGGTGACCCGGCGCCAGCGCGCCGTGCAGATAACCGCCATCGGTGACCACCCACGGTTCGTTCAAGGTGGCCCAGCGCGGCACCCGATCGTCCAGTGCCTTGAACATCACCTCGGCGTATTCGGCGAACCAGTGCGCGATGTCGCGATTGAGCCAGCCGCCGCGATCATCCAGCGCCGCTGGCAGGTCCCAGTGGAACAGGGTGGCATTCGGCACGATGCCGTTTTCCAGCAGCTCGTCGACCAGGCGCGAGTAGAAGTCCAGCCCTTTCGGGTTGACCCGGCCGGTACCTTCGGGCAGCACCCGCGCCCAGTTGATGCTGAAACGGTAGCCTTGCAGACCAAGCGCACGCATCAGCTGCACGTCGCCCTTGTAGCGACGGTAGTGATCACAGGCGATGTCGCCGGTGTCGCCATTGGCCATCATGCCCGGCGTATGCGCGAAACGCTGCCAGATGCTCGGGCCGGCGCCATCGGCCAGCGGCGAACCTTCGATCTGGTAGGCCGAGGTGGCGGCGCCCCAGTGAAAACCATCGGGAAAGCGGAATCGGGGTGGGGTCATGGGGCTTCCTGCGACCGGAGACTTTGATGTAAACGATTACATCGGCAGAATAGCCGAATGTCCCGCCAAGATGCACGCGCTTGCATACCGCGTCGGGTCGGGCCATCGTGGCCACCGCGAAACCGGAGATGTTGATGGCCGCCGTATGTCTGGATCAGCTGCGCAAGGTCTACCCGAACGGCCATATCGCCGTGGCCAACGCCAGCTTCGGCATCGCCGATGGCGAGCTGCTGGTGCTGGTCGGTCCGTCCGGTTGCGGCAAGACCACCCTGCTGCGGATGATCGCCGGGCTGGAAACGATCAGTGACGGCACGCTCAGCATCGACGGCCGGGTGGTCAACCAGGTGGCACCGAAGGATCGCGACATCGCGATGGTGTTCCAGAACTACGCGTTGTACCCGCACATGACGGTGGCCGAAAACCTCGGCTTCGGCCTGCGCCTGCGCGGCCATGGCAAGGCCGACATCGACCGCCGCGTGGCCGCCGCCGCCGCCACCCTGGAGCTGGCGTCGAAACTGGATGCACGTCCGGCCACGCTGTCCGGCGGCCAGCGCCAGCGGGTCGCGCTGGGGCGGGCACTCGTGCGCGAGCCGAGGGTGTTTCTGCTCGACGAGCCGCTGTCCAACCTCGACGCCAAGCTGAGACTGTCGATGCGGTTGGAAATCGCGCGGCTGCACCGCCAGCTCAAGGCCACCATGATCTACGTCACCCACGACCAGATCGAGGCGATGACCCTGGGCCAGCGCATCGTGGTGCTGGATCGCGGGATGATCCAGCAGATCGGCACGCCGATGGATCTGTACGAGTGCCCGGCCAACCTGTTCGTCGCCGGCTTTCTGGGCAGCCCGGCGATGAACCTGCTGCGCGGGACGCTGCGGGCGGACGATGGCTGGCGCCTGCTCAGCGAACAGGGCGAGATCCGCCTCGGTCACTCGCCGGCGACGCCGGCCTGGCAGGACTGGCTCGATCGCGACGTGGTGCTGGGCGTGCGCCCGGAGGATCTGCAACCACAGACGGCCGGCGCCGCGGCACTGAGCGCGCAGCTGGAAATCATCGAACCGGTCGGCAACGAGGTCTTCCTCAACCTGCGCTTCGGCGAGCAGGTGCTGGTATCGCGAGTATCCCCACGCAACGTGCCCGAATCGGGCAGCGTGGTGCCGCTGGAGCTGGCCAGCGCACGCTTGCACCTGTTCGACGGCGCCAGCGGCGAACGAATCCACGCCTGAGCCGCACCGATCCGGCGGGCAAGGCCGGGCGGCAATGGTAATCTAGCCGTCCTCCGCGAACGGTAGCTATCCATCCATGGCCCGCATCATCGCTGTCGCCAACCAGAAAGGCGGCGTCGGCAAGACCACCACGGCCGTCAACCTCGCCGCTGCGCTGGCCGCAGCGAAGCGCAGGGTATTGCTGGTCGATCTGGATCCGCAGGGTAATGCGACCATGGCCTCGGGCGTGAACAAGCGCGATGACGGGCCGAGCGGTTGCGAGGTGTTGCTGGAGGAAGTGGAGATTGCCACGGCAATCGTGCCAACCGAAGGACATTACGACCTGCTGCCGGGCAATGGCGACCTCACCGCCGCCGAGCTGAAACTGATGGACGCGCTGGCGCGCGAGCACCGGCTGAAAGAGCTGCTGGCCAGGGTGTCGGCGAGCTACGACACCATCCTCATCGATTGCCCGCCATCGCTGAATCTGCTTACCCTGAACGCGCTGACCGCCGCCGATGGCGTGCTGATCCCGGTACAGTGCGAATACTTTGCGCTGGAAGGTCTGTCCAGCCTGCTCGACACGATCAAGGCGGTGCGTCATCGGCTCAATCCGAAACTGGAGATCGAGGGCCTGCTGCGCACCATGTACGACGTGCGCAACAACCTAGGCAACGAAGTTTCGGCCCAGCTCACCCAGCATTTCGGCGACAAGGTGCTGCGCTCGATCATCCCGCGCAACGTGCGCCTCGCCGAGGCACCGAGTCACGGCCAACCAATCCATCTGTACGATCGCAGTTCCCGCGGCGCGATCGCCTACATCGGTCTGGCCGGCGAGATGATCCGGCGCGAGCGTGGATTGCCGCTACCGGCCGAACCGGTGCAGGCCATCGAGGCCATCGATGATCTTGAACCGTCATATCCCGGCGACAGTGCTGCGCTGCTCAAGGCGCCGGCCGCCAATCATCAGGAATGAGAGCCTGTTCGTGATCTGCAGACACTCCGCGTTGTCATC
>JAJXYE010000425.1 GCA_021780735.1 Pseudomonadota bacterium
CCGTGAACCGGGACTGTGGTTGTCCGATGGCTGGGCCACGGTGCAGGCCGAGGGCTGGCAGCATCCGCTGTACTGGCAGGACGACCTGGCCAGCGAGTTCAGCCTGGCCGGCGTGCGCGCACTGGATCCGCACGAGCCGGTGTGTCACCTCAGCTACTACGAGGCGGAGGCGTTCGCGCGCTGGGCTGGCGCACGCCTGCCGACCGAGGCCGAATGGGAGTCGGCCGCGCAGGGCGTGGCGATCCGTGGCAACCTGCAGGACGCGCAACGCTTCCAGCCGCAAGCGGCAGGCGCCGGCGACGGTCTGCTGCAGCTGTATGGCGACGCATGGGAGTGGACCGCCTCACCCTATGTCAGTTATCCGGGCTTTCGCCCGCTGCCTGGTGCGCTGGGCGAATACAACGGCAAATTCATGTGTGGCCAGTGGGTGCTGCGGGGCGGATCCTGCGTCACCCCGCGCGATCACCTGCGCGCGAGCTATCGCAACTTTTTTCCACCTCATGCCCGTTGGCAATACGCCGGGCTGCGACTGGGACAGGACAGATGAGCAGTGTGCAACCTTGCAGCGTCAGCGACGATGATCGTCGCCCGCCATTGAACGAAATCCTGGCGGTGGCCCAGCACGGGCTGGCCCGCAAACCGAAGCGGCTGCCGTCGTGGCTGTTCTACGACGAACGCGGCTCGGCCCTGTTCGAGCAGATCTGCGAGCAGCCGGAGTATTACCTCACCCGCTGCGAAATGGCCCTGATGGACGAGCATGCCGGCAGCATCGCCGACTGCCTCGGCAGCGACGTGCGGCTGGTCGAATACGGCAGCGGCAATGGCCTGAAGACCCGCATCCTGCTGCAGCATCTGCATCAACCGGTGAGTTACGTGCCGGTGGAAATCTCTCCCGAACCGCTGCGCCAGAGCGTGCAGCGCCTGACCCGGGCCTTTCCGCAGCTGCCGCTGCAGCCGCTCTGCGCGGATTTCAGCAAGCCGTTGCGCCTGCCCATTCCGCCGCGTGCGCCACGGCGCACGGTGCTTTATTTTCCCGGCTCCACCATCGGCAATTTCGAGAACCCGGACGCGGTGGCGCTGCTGCGCAAGATGCGCAACGAGATGGGCGACGGGGGCGGAATCCTGATTGGCGCGGATCTGAAAAAGGATCAGGCACTGATCGAGGCGGCCTACAACGACCGCGCCGGTGTCACCGCCGAGTTCACCCTCAACATGCTGGCCCGCCTCAACCGCGAAATCGGCAGCGACTTCGAGCTGTCCGCGTTCACCCACCGCGCCCACTACAACCCGATGGCCGGCCGCATCGAGACACATCTCGTCAGTCGTCGCGAGCAGCAGGTGAAGGTCGGGCGCAACAAGGTGGCTTTCCGCGCCGACGAGGCCATCCAGGTCGAATACAGCTGCAAGTATTCCTTGGCCGATTTTGCCGCGCTGGCCGAGAAGGCGGGGCTGGCCGTGCTGCGCGTGTGGACCGATCCGCAGCAGATGTTCAGCGTGCAATACCTGGTGCGCGCCAGCGCGGTAGCACACTGAGCGCGAAGGGCCGGCGCGCGCCGGCCCTTCGCGCAACGGTCATTTCGCGTCGTACAGCTTTTTCACGTCGGCGGTGAGCAGGGCCTGGCTGTCCGGTCGGGCGTAGAACATGTGGCCGCCCGGATATTCCTTCACCTGCACGCGCGTGGGGTCACCCATCGCCGGCATCTGGTCCACGGCCAGCACCGACACCATGAACGGGCACGACAGGTCGTCCCAGCCATGGGCAATCAGCACGCGCAGGTTGGAGTCGTTGGCAACCGCCTGGCGCAGCTGGCTGACCGAGCCATCGCGCGCGTCATTGTCCTCGTGCCACAGGCGATTGACCTTGTAGCTGAGCGCGTTGTAGCGGCCTTCGACCTTCCAGCCCACGGTCCGGGTGACGAAGTTGACCATCGCCGTGGTGGTCGGCGCGATGATGCCATTGAGGATCGGATCGCCGGTTTCCTGGTGCGGTGCGTACGGGAACGGATCCCAGGCGGTGACATTGGAGTCGTAGCGGCTGCCCAGCTTGCCCTCGGCGCGATACACCTCGCGCAGGTAGGCCTGGGTGTCGAGGCGGCCACCGGAACGCTTGACGAAAACCGGATCCAGCCCGGTCAGTTCGGTCACCTTCTTGATCATCGCCTCCGTGGCGGCGGGGTCGGAGCGGCCCTTCATCAGGGTGCTGGCGTACTCGCCACGCGTATAGGCGATGATCGGCGCCATGTTGGCGGCGTTGAGCTTGCCTTCGCGCTCCAGGTGGGCGGCGGCAATCGACGGCAGGGTGGTCATCCACGGCAGCGGCGAGATGGTGTTGTCGCTCCATGCGCCGGGATCGAGATACGGCGAAATCAGGGTCACCCCGCTCATCGCCACGCCGAGCTGGGTCTGCAGGTATTCGGTGATGCGCGGACCACGGAAGCCGCCGTAGCTCTCGCCGACGTAATACTTGCGCGAGTCCATGCGACCGTTCTTGACCAGCCAGTCGTACATGATGCGCGACAGGTACTTGATGTCGACGTCGGTGCTGTAGAAATCCTTGGTCGCCTGCTTGTCGTCGACCAGCGCGCGGCTGTAGCCGGTGCCGATCGGGTCAATGAACACCAGGTCGGTGAAGCCCAGCCAGGTGCCCGGGTTGTCATGCAGGGTGGGGCGCTGCGAGGGAGTGTCGCCCTCGACGCCGAAGTCCACTTTCTTGGGGCCGATGGCGCCGAAATTGAGGTAGACCGACGAGGCGCCGGGGCCGCCGTTCAGGGCGAACGTCACCGGCCGATCCTTGCCGTCCACGGTGTAGGCGGTGAACACCACTTGCCCGGTGATCTTGCCTTTCTCGTCGCGCACCGGCAGCGAGCCCACGGTGACGGTGTACTTCAGCGTCTTGCCGTCCACCGTGGTGCTCTGCGTCACATGCGCATCGGCAGGGAACGGCGGCAGCTGGAAGCCGTCGCTGCTGGCGGCATTCGGGCTTGCGGCGGGTTTGTGGCTGTCGGCGGCCAGCGTCGAGGTGCTGAACCCGGTCAGCACCAGGGCGGCCAGCAGGGCGGTTTGCAGGGGCTTGCGCACGTAACGTTCCTCACGGACGAAAGCGCCGAGACTAACCCGCCGGGCCATGGCCGGGAGTGTGCCTAAAGGCATGGGTCAGCCTTCGGGCCAGCCGCCTGCCGTATGGCGAATTCAGCGCTTTGCCAGTGCGCCGTCCACGAATTGCTGCAGCTGTGCCGCATTGAGCGCGCCGGACTGACGGGCGATCTCGCGACCCTGGCGCAGCAGCAACAGGGTGGGAATGCTGCGGATGGCGAAGCGCTGGCCGAGTTGCGGCTCGGCCTCGGTGTCCACCTTGGCCAGCCGCAGGCGCGGCTCGAAGCGGCGCGCGGCCTCGCTGAACACCGGCGCGAAGCCGACGCACGGGCCACACCACGGCGCCCAGAAATCCACCAGCACCGGCAGGTCGCCGCGGCCGGCCACGGCATCGAAGTTGGCCGTGGTCAGCGCCACCGGGTGCCCGCCGAACAGCGCCTGTTTGCAGCGGCCGCAGGTCGGGTGTTCGCCGATGCGTTCGGGCGGCACGCGGTTGAGCGCACTGCAATGCGGGCAGGGAATGGCCAGTGGCGTGCTCATGTTCGGCTCCGGAGGTGAGGACATGTCGCGAAGATGGCGGCGGCCGGCGCTTAAGCAAGTGCCTCGGCGTCGGGCTTTCAGTGCACGCCGACCAGTTCGATGTCGAAGACCAGCGACGCGTTCGGCGGAACCCGCTTGCCGACGCGGCGGCCGCGGTAGGCGAGCCTGGGCGGAATCAGCAGGGTGCGCCTGCCGCCGACGTGCATGCCCTTGATGCCCTTGTCCCAGCCGGGAATCACCTGCCCCTCGCCGAGGGTGAAGCTGATCGCATGGCCGTGCTCGCGCGAGCTGTCGATCTCGATGCCGTGGTGATCCGGGGCGTTCGCGTCGTACAGCCAGCCGGTGTAGTTCACCTCGACCTCGCTGCCGTCGCGCGCCACCGCGCCGCTACCGACCTGGCGTTCGATCACGCCCAGCTTGTCCAGGCCTTCCGCGGCCATGGCGGTGCCCACCGCAGCAGCGAGCAGCATCACAGCGCACAACAACCATCCAGTTCGCATTCGGGCTCCGGCAGATCAGGGCGATGGGCCGAGTATATCGACCGCGGCGATGGGCCATGGATCGCTGCAGCGGTCGATTCGGCCAGCGCCGCGGACGGTCGATCAGTGGTCGTGCCGGTCGTGCTTGTCGTCCTTGCCGTCGTGCCTGACCGATCCGGCCCTGGCCGGTGCCGCGTGCTCGTTGCGCGCAGGCTGGCTGCGCGCGGCGGGCGGTTGCTGCTCGGGCCGGCGGGCATTGCGCTCCTGCTCGCGTGGGCGCGATTCGTTGGACTCGGGCACCCGATACACCGGATGCCCGGGCCCGACCGGCCCCAGCTGCCCCGGCCGGCCCACCGGCGGGTGAAAGATGCGGACGGGCCGTCCGTCTTCGCCGGCACGCGGCACGGGGCCGCGATCACCATGGCGATCGAGCTCGCGATCGCGCTCACGATCGCGCGGTGCCGGCTCGCGCCGCTCGATCGGCCGGTGGTACCAGTAGTCGCGCTGGCGATAGAACGGGCGCTCGCGATAGTAGCGATCCCAGTAAGTGCCGATACTGAAAGTGATCACCGGTATGCCGATCTGCGCGCCATAGTCCGGCAGCGGCACCGCCTGATCCTGATCCTCGTACTCGAGGTTGTTGCCGATCACCCAGCCGCGCTCGTCACCGACAATCACGTCGCACCATTCCCAGCCTTCGGTGCAGCCTTGCACGTCCACTTCGGTGCCGGCCTCGAGCTGGTCGATCAACGGGTAGCTGGCGTCCGGCCCGGCGTGCAGGTTGGCGTCATCGGCCAGGTAGGCGTCGGCCGCCTGCGCCTGCGTCAGTGCGGGTGCGGCCAGTGCCAGTGCAGCAGTAGCGAGCCAGGCGAGTTGTTTCATGGTCGACGTTTCCTTTGCTGGATCCGCGCGGGGATAGCGGCCGACCGCCCATCCATGGCGCGTACGTCGGTGCCCGGTCGCGCCATTGCAGACTGGGCCGGCGACCCGGGCCGTGCAAGTGCCGCGCTGCGGCCTGGCCGGCTGGCAGTCATGAATCGTTGTGCGGGCGCTCAGAATCGGTCGGCGCTGGCCAGCGACCAGTCGTCGGCGAAGCTCGCCGGCAGCGGTTCGTTC
>JAJXYE010000256.1 GCA_021780735.1 Pseudomonadota bacterium
TCTCGTATTGAGTGCCTGCACGGTGCCCAGTGCGGTCAGGTAAACCGGCACGTTCTGCTTGACGACCGGAACCACGGTGACCGGTACCGGGGGCGTCGCGTTCGCGCCATCCTTGCCCTTGCCGGCGGTCTGCGCCTGGCCCGTGGCCGATGGCTTGTGCAGCAGACGCACACCCACGATGGCCACGATCAGCACGACCACCACGATCAACGCGATCTTCCAAATACGCGACATGTAGAACTCCTGGACTGAACGGTGCGCTCTCACCCGGCACACAACTACGCAGCATGCCTCATTATCATGGCTTGTGCGTTGCGTTGGCCGCGTCCGCGCGAAGGTGCGCGGATCGATGCCTTGATGGCTTGAAGGATAGGGGTAGTCGAACGGCTTTGGACAATGCCAGTTGACAGGGGTCGGCCATGACCGATGGCAGGGTCGTCCGCAACGTGGCCCGGTTTGTCGCCCCGCCTGCCGCCGACGCCAGGCGGCTGCCAACCCGATCGGCCAGCCGCCTGAAACTTGCCCCGCGCTTCGTCTATAATCCGCGACTGGTTGTCCGGCCGCTCCAGGGTGTTGCCGGGCGAAAGGCAGCATGAGTGCATGCATCGGCACCGGGGATCCCTCTCGCGATGCATCAGCCGAAAGGGCAAGGCAGCAACAGACCATCAGGCGGATCGGGACAGTCAGGCTGGCTGTCCGGGCGGCCAACAGACAGGAGTACGTGCGTGAGCGGTTCCATCAACAAATCCGATCAGGGCTTCCTGCGCCAGTTTTCCATGATGCTCGGCGGCCTTGTGGTACTGACGCTGGTGCTGATCTTCTCGGCGCTGGCGATCTACAACCACGAGCCGAAGGAAACCAACCCGAACCAGACGCAAAAGGTCGCCGAGCGGATCGCTCCGGCCGGTGCCGTCTACGCCGGCAATACCGGTCGCGCCGCCATGGCGGCCGCCGCGGCAGCGGCAACCAAGGCCGCTGCCGCCCAGGTTGCCTATGGCGGCACCACGGATGGCAAGGCGATCTACGATCACCTGTGCACCAGTTGCCATACCGCCGGTATCGCCGGTGCACCCAAGCTCGGCAACAAGGCCATGTGGGATCCGCGTATTGCCCAGGGCATCGACACCCTGATCAAGCACGCCACCGACGGCTATCACGGCCCGGACGGCAACTTCATGCCGCCCAAGGGTGGCAACCCGGCGCTGTCCGACGCGCAGATCAAGGCCGCGGTCACCTGGATTGTCGGCCAGGCCAAGTAAGCCGCGCTTCGATCGAGTTGAATCAACGCCGCCTTCGGGCGGCGTTTCGTTTAGCCCTGCTCCCCTGCGGGGAGAAGGTCGGGATGAGGGGCCGGTGCTCGCGCGACACCCCACTCACGTCAGCTGCAGCTCGATCCACTCACGCGCAAAATCCTGCAGCTGCGGAAAGAACGCATCGAAGCACCGTTGCAGCTCCACCTCGCGCGCGACCAGCAACGGCAGTGCGCCATCCAGCGGATTGGCCCGACTCAGGCGCTGACCGATCCCCGCCAGCGCGCGGCCCAGCACGGCACGGTCGGCATAGCCGGCCGGCAGATCGTTGGCTTCCATGTAGCGCACGAAGCGCTGCAGCGCCGGTGGCAGCAGCGCGTCATGCTCACGCAGCAATCCTCGCAGCCGGTCGGAGAAATCCGCCAGCGGCTGCTCCGACCAGTACGGAAATTCCTGCGCCAGACGATAATCGAACCACATGTCGAGCAGGATCCCGGCATAGCGACGGTACGGCTGCGGCAGGCAGGCCTTGGCCGCCAGCACGTCGGGATGCGCGTCCGTGTAGGCGTCGATGGCGCGATGCAGGCGAATGCCGCTGATCACCCGCGGCGGGTACCACGCCGGATCGGGCTGGCCACGCACAAAGTCGCCGAGCACGCCACCGAGCCGTATCGCCGCGTCGTCGCCGGCCAGCAGCGCATGCGCCAGATGGTTCAACGAGAGCGTCCCGCCGATCGCCATGGGCGGCGAGCGCGCGTGCCGGTTATCATCGCCTGCATGAACGACATCGAGCCTCCCGTCGACCCCGCCAGCTTTCCGGATGTCGCCGCCAGTTTCATGCTCAGCGGCCCCGCCGGCAAGCTCGAGACGATCAGCGATATCGCCACCGATGGCGCACGTCGTGGCGTGGCGGTGGTGTGTCACCCGCTGACCACCGAAGGCGGCAGCATGCACAACAAGGTGGTGACCATGGTCGAGCGCGCGCTGCGCGAGTCGGGCCTGGACACGGTGCGCTTCAATTTCCGCGGCGCCGGCAATTCCGATGGCGACTTCGACAAGGGCCGCGGCGAACGCGACGATCTGGCCACCGTGGTGGCGTGGGTGCGCAAGGTGCGTCCGCACGACACGTTGTGGCTGGCCGGCTTTTCCTTCGGCAGCTACGTCAGCCTGACCCAAGCGGCGCCCCTGCGCGCCGATGCGCTGATCAGCATCGCGCCACCGGTCGGGCGCTGGAACTTCGACCGGATCCCGCTGCCCACCTGTCCGTGGCTGGTGGTGCAGGGCGAGGCCGACGAAATCGTCGAGCCGCAGGCGGTGTTCGACTGGATCGAGACCCTGGCGCAACCACCCGAGCTGGTTCGCATGCCCGAAACCAGCCACTTCTTCCACCGCCGGTTGATGGATCTGCGCGGTGCGATCAAGCATGCGGTGCGCGGCTGGCTGCCACCTTTGCGCCAGGCCTGATCACCGTCCATGAGTGAAACCCCATTGCTCGCGCCCAGCGCGCGTTATCACGAAGGTGTGGCGGCGCATCGCTGGGAATCCGATCCGACCCAGCTCGCCCTGCTGCCCGAGCTGGATCGCATGCACGCCGCCCTGTGTGCCGCGCAAGCAACGGACAGCGGTCTGTTCGGCCGGCTGAAGAAGTCGCTGCTCGGCAACGAACCGCCCGCTGTCGTGCCCGGGCTCTATCTGTGGGGCACGGTGGGTCGCGGCAAGACGTTTCTGATGGATCTGTTCGCCGCCAGCCTGCCGCACGGTGTGGTGCTGCGTCGGCACTTTCACCGCTTCATGGGCGAGGTGCACGCGCGCCTGCGCGAACTGGGCGAACGGCAGAGTCCGCTGGTCGAGGTCGCCGCCGGCATCGCCGCGCGCTGCCGCGTGCTGTGCCTGGACGAATTCCTGGTCAACGACATCGGCGACGCGATGATCCTGGCCAACCTGCTCGATGCACTGTTCGCACAGGGCGTGATGCTCGTCACCACCTCCAATACCGCGCCCTCCCATCTGTATTGGGGCGGTCTGCAACGCGCCCGCTTCCTGCCGGCGATCGCCCTGATCGAGAAGCGTTGCCACGTGGTCGAGGTCGCCTCCTCGCACGACTGGCGGCTGCGCGCGCTGACCCAGGCGCCGGTGTATCTGACCCCGCCGGGAGCCGAGGCGCATCGCACGCTGGAGCGAACCTTCCTGCACCAGGCCCGCGGCCCGATCGAACACGACGGCATGCTGCACATCAACGGCCGCGACATCCCGTTCCACAAGCGCGCCGAAGACATCCTGTGGTTCGAGTTCGCCGCGCTGTGCGAAGGTCCGCGCGCCGTCGCCGACTACATCGCCCTGGCCAAGGCCGGCGCCACCGTGATCATCGCCAACGTGCCGCAGTTCACCATCTACAGCGAGGACGCGGCCAAGCGCTTCGTGCAACTGGTCGACGAGTTCTACGACCGCCACGTCAAGCTGGTGCTGTCCGCCGCCGCGCCGATCACCGAGCTGTACGACGGCCAGCGCCTGCGCGCCGAATTCGGCCGCACCGAATCGCGCCTGATCGAGATGCAGAGCGAGGAATACCTGGCGCTGGAGCATCGGGCGGAGTGAGGCGTGGCGTGCGCGACAGGGGCGATGTCGACTGGGCAAATGGCGGAGGGCGGAAGTTGAGCCGAAGCCGACATGCGGTGAGGCCCTGATCTCCTCCGCCCCCTTGTCGCGGTTGCATCTCCGGATCACGTACCTTGATCCGATTCTTCGTCGACGATGGTGCACCCGGGATCGTCGCGTCCACGATGGTGCCTTGCGAGAGCTTCAATCCCTTGTTGTGCAGATACCGATTCACCGCCTTGAACAACTCTTTTGCCAGCCCGCGCTTCTCCAGCAGGTGGCGGAACTTGCACATCGTCGTCACATCGGGCGCCCGCTCACGCCCCAAATCAATCCCCGCAAAACGCCGCATCGACGCCGAGTCGTACAACACGTCCTCCACCGCCGGATCGCTCGGCGCATACCACTGCTGCAGGAAATGGATGCGCAGCATGCGCTCCAAGCCCACCGCGCGACGACCGCCTTCCGGACGCGCCTTCGGATAGAACGGTTCGATCGCGGCGCACAGCTCCGACCACGGCACGATCTTCTCCATCTCGACCAGGAACACGTCCCGTCGAGTGGCCTTGCGGTGGGCTTCAATCCCACCGTCGGCTGGCGTCGCCAAGGTCAGCCGATCGGGCATCGTCTACAATCTCTCGGACAGGTGCACGCTTTGACAGCCATGCAAAATCAGAGTTTCCTTGGCAAGGTTGCCCATTGCGCGCGTCATGTTGACGGCGAGGCGAAGCGCCAGTTCCGCGCAGGGTCCTTTCGATCGATGGCTGCTTGATAGGGAGAGTATGCATGCGCTTTTGTCGTGTCATCACGTCGTGCGTGTTGTTGTCGGTGCCTCTCGCTGCGGCGGTTGCACAGGTACGTCCTTCCGCCGCGCCGATCGACGCAGCTGCGCGCCATGCAGTTGTAGCAAGTCTCAATAAGCAGATGCGCGCGAACTATGTATTCCCCGACGTCGCCAGCAAAGTGGCTGTTGCACTCGATGCGAAGGTTGCCGGCAATGCCTACGAGCGCGACGCAACGACCAACACGTTTGCCAAGGCATTGACCCATGATCTGCAGTCAGCCGGGCAGGATCGGCACCTGCGGGTCATTTACGATCCAACGTTCAAAGCGGACGAAAGCCAACCGCCGCATACTGCGAAACAGATCGAGCGGCAGCGAGCGATGTTCAGCCAGTTCGGCTACGGCATCGCCAAAGTAGAGCGACTTCCGGGCAACGTCGGTTACCTGGACATTCGCAGCTTTCTTCCGGCTGACTTTGTGGCGAATGGCTACGCTGCCGCGATGACCCTGCTTGCCGGCAGTGACGCGCTGATCATTGAT
>JAJXYE010000217.1 GCA_021780735.1 Pseudomonadota bacterium
TCGATGCCTCGGTCGCCGCAGTGAACCAAGGCGGCAAGCGCAAGGGAGCAGCCTGCGTCTATCTTGAGCCGTGGCACGCCGACATCGAGGAATTCCTCGAGCTGCGCGACAACACCGGCGACGAAGCGCGCCGCACGCACAACCTCAACCTCGCCAACTGGATTCCCGACGAATTCATGCGCCGGGTCGAGGCCGACGCCGATTGGTCGTTGTTCGATCCCAAGCGGGTTCCGCACTTCGTCGACAGCTGGGGGGAATCCTTCGAGGCCGCCTACGCGAGGGCTGAAGCCGACGGTTTGGCGGTAAAGACGGTAAAGGCGCGCGAGCTCTACGCGCGCATGCTGCGCACACTGGCGCAGACCGGCAACGGCTGGATGGCGTTCAAGGATCGCTGCAACGCAACCAGCAACCAGACGGCCAATCCCGCCAACGTGATCCACCTGTCCAACCTGTGCACCGAGATCCTCGAAGTCACCAGTGCGGGCGAGACCGCCGTGTGCAACCTGGGATCGGTCAACCTCGCCCGCCATGTGCTCGATGGAGCCTTCGATTTCGACAAGCTCGCCTCGACCGTGCGCACCGCCATACGTCAGCTCGATCGGGTGATCGATTTGAACTTCTATCCGATCGATAGCGCCGCCGTGGCAAACCGCAAGTGGCGGCCGGTCGGCCTTGGCGTGATGGGATTGCAGGACGTGTTCTTCCAACTGCGGCTGCCGTTCGACTCGGCCGAGGCACTGAAGCTGTCGACCCGCATCGCCGAAGAAATCTACTTTCACGCCCTGGTGCAATCCAGCGAGATGGCCGAGGCATGCGGTCCGCACCCCGGCTTCAGCGAGAGCCGCGCTGCCCGCGGCGAGCTGCAGTTCGACTACTGGCCACAGGTCACGCCGAGTGACTGCGCGCGCTGGAATGCGCTGCGCGAGCGCATCACGGCCCACGGCCTGCGCAACTCGCTGCTGATCGCGATCGCTCCCACGGCCACCATCGCCTCGATCGCCGGCTGCCACGAGTGCATCGAGCCCATGGTGTCCAATCTGTTCAAGCGCGAGACGCTGTCGGGAGACTTTCTGGTGGTCAATCGGCACCTTTCGGACGAGCTCAAGGCGCTGGGCCTGTGGACAGCGGAGGTACGCGACCAGATCAAGCTGGCCGAAGGTTCGATCCAGGGCATCAGCGCGATTCCCGAACGCCTGCGCCAGATCTACCGTACCACCTGGGAGCTGCCGCAGAAGGCTCTCATCGATCTGGCCGCGGCGCGAGCTGCCTACATCGATCAAAGCCAGTCGCTGAACCTGTTCATGGAAAACCCCCATATCGGGCAGCTGAGCTCGATGTACATGTACGCGTGGAAAGCCGGCATCAAGACCACCTACTACTTGCGCTCCAGGCCAGCCACGAAGATCGCCAAGACCACGGTCAGCGAGGGCAGAAAAAGCGCGCCCGTCGATCAGGCGCAGGCGAACGCGGCCGTGTTCTGCTCGCTGGAAAACCCCGAGTACTGCGAAGCCTGCCAGTAGCCGACCCGAAAGCTCGTTCCCTCATGGATGGATCCGCCGCACGGACGCGGCACCATCATTCGCGCGACGCCTGCCCCCGCAGCGTCCCAGGAGCACCGCATGACCGATGACACCAGCCGCCTGCTCGACCCCGGCTTTGAACTCACCCTGCGCCCGATGCGGTATCCCCCGTTCTACGAGATGTACAGGAATGCGATCAAGAACACCTGGACGGTGGAGGAGGTCGACCTCTCGCTCGACACCGCCGACCTGAATTCGAAGATGTCCGACGCCGAGCGCCACCTGATCCATCGCCTGGTCGCCTTCTTCGCCACCGGCGACACGATCGTGTCCAACAACCTGGTACTGAACCTGTACCGGCACATCAATGCGCCGGAGGCGCGCATGTACTTGTCGCGCCAGCTTTACGAAGAGGCGCTGCACGTGCAGTTCTATCTCACCCTGCTCGACACCTATATTCCCGATCCAGCGCAACGCAACATGGCCTTTGCCGCGATCGAGAACATTCCCTCGATCCGCGCCAAGGGCGAGTTCTGCTTCAAGTGGATCGACTCGATCCAGGAGCTGCAGCAACTGGACACGCGCGCGCAACGCCGCCAGTTCCTGCTCAACCTGATCTGCTTCGCTGCCTGCATCGAAGGGCTGTTCTTCTATGCTGCCTTTGCCTACGTCTACTTCCTGCGCTCGCGTGGCCTGCTGCACGGACTGGCTTCAGGCACCAACTGGGTATTCCGCGACGAGTCAGGCCACATGGCGTTCGCCTTCGATGTGGTGCGCACGGTGCGCGAAGAGGAGCCCGCACTGTTCGATGACGCCATGCGCGCTGAGGTAGAGGCGATGATGGACGAAGCGATTGCCTGCGAGACCCAGTTCGCCACCGACGTGCTTTCCGGCGGCGTCGCCGGACTGTCCGTGAAAGACATGCGCCAATACCTTGAATATTGCGCCGACCAGCGCCTGACCCAGCTTGATCTGCCCACAAGGTACGGCGCGAAAAACCCATTCGACTTCATGAATCTGCAGGATGTGCAGGAGCTGACGAATTTCTTCGAACGCCGGGTGTCGTCCTACCAGGTGGGCGTGCAAGGCGAGGTCGCGTTCGACATGGCGTTCTGAGGTCAGCGCAGGAATTGCTTGACTACACGTGTAGCCATGGCGTAGTTTGACTACACGTGTAGTCAAACGGGTATGGAATCATGGGCAAGCCTTCCATCGGCGACCAGGAACTGGCGCTGTTGCAGCATATCGAAGAACGCGAATCCGCCTCGGCGGGTGAGGTGGCCGCCGACTTTGGCGAACCACGTGGACTCGCCCGCTCCACCGTGCTGACGATGATGGAGCGGCTGCGTGCCAAGGGTTACCTCAAACGCCGCCAGCTGAAGGGCATGTATCGGTACAGCACGGCCACCGGTGCAGCGGAGGCCGTGCGCAGTGCCGTCGGCAGCTTCGTCGAGAAGACACTCAGCGGCTCGGTCTCGCCGTTCGTGGCCTGGATGTCCGAACGCGCCGAGGTGTCGGACGATGAGCTGGCCGAGCTCGAGGCGCTGGTCGCGCAGCTGCAGTCCCGCCGCAAGGACGCTTGAGATGGACGTCCTGAACCACCTTGCCGACGTCCTGCTGACCCGCCTGCTCTGGACTTCCATCCAGGCGACCATACTGATCGCCGTCGTGCTGGTGATCGTGCGCCTGCTGCCTCGCTTGCCTGCCGCCGTGCGCTGCACGCTGTGGTGGCTGGTCAGCCTGCAACTGCTGCTCGGTCTTTGCTGGCACACACCGCTGGCGCTGCCGCTGCTGACACCGGATGCGCCGGCGGTCGCCGGCACACCGGGCGAATCCAGACCAGCCATGATCTTGCAGGAGACCGCAACGCCCTTCGCCGTTCGCACCATGTCGACAGCGCGCCAGGATGAGCCGATGGCCGAAGCCGTGGCGAGCGGCTCCCTCCGCTGGCGCGAACTGCTGACCCTGCTCTGGCTTGCGGCGATGCTGGGTCAACTACTGCTGCTGGCGCGGCAGTGGCGACACGCGCGGCAGTTGCTCAGCACCGCCGAACCGCTGGACGATCCTTCCATGCAATCGCTGTGTGCACAGCGCGCCCGCGCACTGGGTCTGCGCCGCTGCCCGCCGCTGTATGTCTGCGCCGACATCGATTCGCCGCAGGTCAACGGCCTGCGCCAGCCAGTGGTTCTGCTGCCAGCCTTGCACGCGCTGACGCAGACCGAGTCGGCCATGGCCATCGCGCATGAACTGGCCCACCTGCGGCGCGGCGACTTGTGGCTGGGCTGGCTGCCGGCGATCGCGCGGCGGCTGTTCTTTTTCCACCCGCTGGTGACCTGGGCATTGAGAGAGTACGCGCTCGAGCGCGAGGCCGCCTGCGACGCCGAAGTCCTTCAGCAAACCGGCATGAAGCCCCACGCCTACGCCCAGTTGCTGTTGCGCCTGGGCGTATCCCACCCCATGCACGCCGGCCTGGCCGGCGCGTCCCCCACGTTCCGGAACCTGAAGAGGCGACTGACCATGCTTCAGCATACTGATCCCGTTTCCCGCCGACAGCTGCGCGGATGGCTGCTGGTGGCGCTTGTCGCCGCGGCCGGCGTGCTGCCCTATCGCGTCACCGCTGCCAGCAGCAAACACGGCAGCGCAACTCCACCGGTGGCCAGCACCGAAGCCATGGCACCGGTGGCGCCACCGGCACTGCCCGCACCACCAGCACCGCCGATGAACGCGCTACCTGCGCCGGAAGCGGCTGCGCCACCACCGCCGCCGCCACTGGCGCCGCCCCCACCGCCGCCACCTCCCCCGCCGCCACCACGGGATTTCGGCTTCTCCGCGCGACAGGTGACGATCAGCACGACGAACCAGGCGCGCAACGGCTTCGCCCTGTTCGATGGCGACACCGTCACCATCAACGGTACCGACGCCGACCTGGCCGCGGCCAGGCGCCTGCAACGAACCGAGCCCCGCATGCTGTGGTTTCGCCGCGGCGACAAGGCTTACGTGATCCGCGATCCGGCGATGCTGCAGCGGGCACGCGCGATCTATCAGCCACTCACCGAACTGGCGCAACGGCAAGGCCGGCTGGCCGGGCGGCAGGGCGAGATCGCCGGACGCCAGGCAGGGCTGGCTGCGGGCGAAAGTGCGATCGCCCAGCAGCTGGCACAACTGGCCGAACAACAGGCACGCATGGCGGAACAGGCCGTGGCGGGCGAACCTGCCACACCTGCCAGCGAGGCGCACCGTCGGGCCATCCAGGCACAACAGGCTGTCCTGGAGCAGCGGCAACTGGCGCTGCGCAAGGCCCAGCAAGGTCGACAGCAGGCCCTCGAGCAGCAGCAGGCAGAACTCGAAAGCCAACAGGCGTCCATGGAAAAGCGCCAGCGGGAAGCCGCCTCCCGGATCGATCGGCAGATCCAGCAATTGCTGGACGACGCCCTGGCCAGGGGACTGGCAAAATCGACGAGAACCGGCTGAAAGCGGCGAAGAGGGAGCCATCACCGCCGCCATCCGATGCTGGCAGCAACGGCGTATCCGGGCCGCTTGACGCAAGCCGGTCAGCGCGTTCACGCTGACCCATCGCCGAAGCCCGGAGCGCCAGGATGTCCGACCGTATCAAGATCATCGGCAACTATGTCTCGCCGTTTGTACGCA
>JAJXYE010000127.1 GCA_021780735.1 Pseudomonadota bacterium
GCAGCTCGTACACCTGCCGATGCATGGCTGGCTGGCGGCGGCAGCTTCCTCAACCAGTCCGGCGTTCTGCTGGGTCACTGCATCCATCTGCACCACGGCGGGGTAGACCCTCACGGCTCAGCCTGTCCAGGACGGCGTGTCTTGATTGACGCCGTCCTGGCGGGTCTGGTCAGTGCACGCTGTTGCCGACCAGTCGCTGCACAAGCGGTGCGGCATCGAGCAACATCAGCGTGCTGTGGTCGGGCATGTCGACCACCTCATGCAGGTCGTTGCGCAGCGCGTTGTCGAGCTGGTTGAGCAACACCTTTGGCACGCGGATCTTGTTGGCGCGATCGATGGTCACGATGTTTTGGATCGCATCCACGATCAGTCCGTATTTTTCGCCGTCCTGCTCCACGATAAGGATCTTCGCCATGGCCGCATCGCCCATCGCGTGCATGCCGTAGAGCGCGCGAAGGTCGACCACCGTCACCAGCCTGTGGCGTAGGTTGAGGATGCCGCGGACATAGTCCGGCGCACCCGGCGGCCTCATAAGCTCGTCCGAGTAATCGATCACCTCGCGCAGCTGCTCGATGCGCAGGCCCATCAGCTGGTCCAACTTGAAGGTGACGTAGGTCTCGCGTACCACGCGATTGTCTCCATGCACGCCGCTCTGGTCACCGTCGACCGCTTCGTAGAGCGCGTGATGGCCGGCGGTAAGCTCGACCATGGCGGGGTCTTTGCGCAGTGCGTCGGGGTCGACCAAAATGATATCGCTCTCGTTGCCGTTGCTGATGCAGCCGGCGAAAAGAGAGCGGCCGGCCTGGTTGAACGAAGGGATCGGCAGCAGCTCGGACTCGACATAGCCGACGATGCTCTCCACCTCACCGACCAGCATGCCCAGGTGTACATTCTGCTGCTTGATCACAATGATCCTGCGCTCGTCGTCCATCTCCGCTACGTTTTTTGCGGCACCCTCCATCAACGTGGCTGCCGTCGATTCAAGACACAGGAAGCGGGCGAAATCGATCACTGGCACGGTATGGCCGCGCAGGTTGAGAAGCCCCAAACAGCGTTCATCGGCAAGCACCGTGCGCTGCAGTGCGGGGACGCGGATGATTTCATGGATGGCGCTCATGGGCAGCGCCATGCGGGTACCAGCTACCCGAAACGATACGCTCTGGTGCCGCTGCCCCTGGCCAGCCCGGCGTGCCAGGTTGTGGCGTTCACTGGTGCTCTGTTGCAGGCGTGGGATGTCGCGCAGCCTGACCAGCTTGCCTGCCGCCAGCACCTGCAGAATGCGGTCGCCGCCGTCCATCCTGATCGCCCCCTCGATCATGCCACCCTGGTCATCCTCCTGCTCGAACGGGATCACCTGGGAGCCGCGCACGCGCAGGATCTCGCCGGTGCGGTCGAACAGCAGCCCGACGCGTGCGCCCTCGATTTCGATGATCGCAATCTTGCTTTCGTCGCCGGCATTGGCGGCCGGAAGCTGCAGCAATTGGGACAGCTGCACAATAGGAATCAAGGCGCCGCGGAGGTTGAACAATCCGAGCAGGAACGGCGGTCCCATCGGAACGCGGGTCATTGACGAAGGGTAGTTGACCACCTCGTGAAGCACGCTGGCGGACAGCGCCAGCTCGATTTCGCCGAGATAAAACGAGCCGAACAACTGCATGCTGTCGTCGACCGATGAGTGGGTTGTGAGAAGTTCCATGGCATTTGTCCGTCAGTGAGTGCGGTCAATGGTGTTGACCAGGTAGGTTTTCTGCGCGCAGTCGATACGTAACTGGCGGCCTCGTGTACCTCCGACATCTGTGTGCACCACGCGGATGCCGGCTTGCTCCAGCAGTCTCGTGGCCATGCGTGTGTTCTGTTCGCCGATCAGGCCATAGGGTGCAGGCTTGGCGTTGGTCACCATGCATGCACCACCGGCCACGACCGCCTCCAGCTGATGACGCTGAGAAGGAGCGGCGCCCATCAGAGATAACAGCAACGGGATGGCCTCCGTCACGTACTTCGCACGCTTTTCCACTTCATGGCTAAAGCCCTCGGGAAGCAGGCAATGGGCCAGTCCGCACAGGTCGCGGCAGGGCCAAAGCAGGCCGATCCCGACGCATGATCCCAACGTGGTTCGCAACAAGTCGCCTCCGCTGCCGGTCTCCATCTCGCACATGCGCACATGAATCTCGCGACCTGCTTTCATGCCGGTGTTTTATCGTTGCAGTAGATCAGCGGCTGCCGGTAGACGAAGCCCGAGCGGATGCGGCCGAGTGACTCCGACTCGCCCACCAGCAACACGCCACCGGGAACCATCGACTGCCTGACCTTTTCGAGGACATTCTCCTGCCCGGGTTCGTCAAAGTAGATGAGCACGTTGCGAAGCAGTACCAGGTCGAATCGGACCGGATCGGCCAGCCGCTTGTACAGGTGATGCTCGCGGAACGTCACCCCGGCACGCAGCGCCGGAATCACGCTGAAATGGTCACCTTCCTGGCGAAAATATTTGTCCAGCAGGGCGGGCCGGATCTTCCTCAGCCCATCAATGTTGCGGCCGTGGTATTTGCCGGCGCGACCGGCTTCGAGGACCCGCCGGGCGATATCGGTACCGAGAATGCGGTAGCGAAAGCCCGGCTGCTGCAGGCGGAATTCCTCGAACAGCATCGCCGCCGTGTACGCCTCCTCGCCGGTGGAGGCGGCCGCCGACCACACCTGCAGGGTTGCTGCAGGGTGGGCGGCTTGCCAGGTCGGCAGGAAGTCCTGCCACAGATAGTCCCAGATCCGTTGCGTGCGGAAGAACGAGGTCTCGTTGGTGGTGACGAGGTCGATGAAATAACCTACTTCGTCCTTCGAGTCCTCCAGCAGTGCCAGATACTCGCGATAGCTCTTCAGCGCGAGCTCCTGCAGCCGCCGCCGCAATCGACCTTGCAGCAGCGTCCACTTGCGGTCGGCCATGAAGATGCCGGTATGCCGATGCACCTGGGCGAGCAGTGCGTTCTGCGTGCCGGTATCTACCGCGAGATCGAGGTCCATCTGCCTGATTCCCTAGACCACAAAGTGGCTGACGGTCTGGCTGAGCTCGCTAGCTTCCTTCATCAGTGAGCCGCAGGAGCGAGCGATGTTGTCGCAGGTGGTCGCCGACTTTTCGGTCTCTTCAGCGATTTGCTGCACGGCTGTTGCGACCTCGCGGGCAGCGACCGCCTGCTCGTCGGCACCGCACGAGATTTCCGACATCGCCTGGGTGGTGCGCGAAACGCCGAACACGATCTTCTCGAATGCCTCGCCCGCTTGCTTGGAGATCTCGCCGCCTTGCACCACGCGTTTGACCGACTCGTTGATCAGCTTGGAGATTTCCTTGGCCGCCTGTGACGAGCGCTCGGCCAGTTTGCGTACCTCATCGGCCACCACGGAGAAGCCCAGCCCGTGTTCGCCTGCGCGGGCCGCCTCGATGGCCGCGTTGAAGGCGAGCAGGTTGGTCTGGCTGGCAATCTCGCTGATCACCTTGATGATCTCGCTGATGTCCTCGGAGGACTTGTTGATCAGCTCCATCGACTCGATCGACTTGTCGATCGCCTTGCCACCCCGTTCGGCTTCCTGTTGGGTGTCCTTGGCCAGCTGGTCCGCGCCTTTCGCATTGTCGGCGATGGAGTTGATCGATGCGGTCAGCTCCTCGATAGTGGCGTTCATCTCCTCTACCGTGGCGCCCAGCAACTGCGCACCACTGGCCATCGTATTCGATTGACCGGAAATTTCGGTCGAGGCGACGGAGAAGCTCTTAGTGCCCTGGATCACCTTGATGATGACCTTGCGAAGGTCATCCATCATCTGCTTGATGCCGCCGGCAAGCTGGTCGATCGGGGTTTCGCCACCGACCACGATGTCGCCGGTGAGATCGCCGCCTGCCGCGCGCTTGACCGTCTTGAGCAGGTCGTCGACCTTGCGCTGGTCTTCTTCGGCGCGCTGCTTGACCAGCTGTTCCAGCTCGACCTGGGCGGTGACGTCGGCGGCAAACTTGACCACTTTGACCACACGGCCGCTGGCGTCTTGGACCGGGTTGTAGCTCGCCTGCAGCCACAGTGTCTTGCCATCCTTGCGCTTCCGCTGGTAGCGGCCACTGTCAAACGTGCCGCTGCGCAGTTTGGCCCAGAAATCCGTGTAGTCATGGGTCCTGGTGTAGGCGTCGTCGCACAAGGTCCGGTGGTGCTTGCCCTTCAGCTCATCCAGCGTATAGCCCACCGCGGCAAGGAAGTTGGCGTTCGCGTGCAGCACATGGCCATCGAGGTCGAATTCGATCACCGCCTGTGACTTGTCCAGCGCGGTCATCTTGCCTTGCACTTCGGCCGCCTCTTCGACCTCGGCGGTGACGTCGGCGGCAAACTTGACCACTTTGACCACACGGCCGCTGGCGTCATGGACCGGGTTGTAGCTCGCCTGCAGCCACAGTGTCTTGCCATCCTTGCGCTTCCGCTGGTAGCGGCCACTGTCAAACGTGCCGCTGCGCAGTTTGGCCCAGAAATCCGTGTAGTCATGGGTCCTGGTGTAGGCGTCGTCGCACAAGGTCCGGTGGTGCTTGCCCTTCAGCTCATCCAGCGTATAGCCCACCGCGGCAAGGAAGTTGGCGTTCGCGTGCAGCACATGGCCATCGAGGTCGAATTCGATCACCGCCTGTGACTTGTCCAGCGCGGTCATCTTGCCTTGCACTTCGGCCGCTTCGTTGCGCGCGGCGGTGATGTCGGTGGCGAACTTGACCACCTTGAACGGCTTGCCGTCGCTGTTCATCACCGGGTTGTAGGAGGCGTTGATCCAGACCTCGTGACCATCGGCGCCGATGCGCTTGTACTCGCCCTTGTCGAGGTTGCCAGCCGCCAGACGCTCCCAGAATTTCTTGTATTCGGCACTTGCCGTGTACGTCGGCTCGCACAGGATCCGATGGTGCTGACCACGGAGGTCTTCCAGCGAGTAACCGAGCAGGGCCAGGAAGTTTTCATTGACATCGAGAATTTTGCCTTTCAAGTCAAACTCGATCACCGCCTGGACACGGTTCAAAGCGTTATTGACTGCCTGCATCTGCTGCAGTTCAAGCTGCAGGTCCGGTATTTCCTTGCCCATGATTGTCGCCTCGCCTAATCGTTGTGAGTCACGCTGTGGAATGGGTGAACCTTACGGGGGGGGGGCTGCTCTG
>JAJXYE010000404.1 GCA_021780735.1 Pseudomonadota bacterium
GCGAGATAGTCATGGGCACCCAGTTCCAGCCCGATCACCCGATCCACCGGCTCGCCGCGCGCGGACAGCATGATCACCGGCAACCGGTGCTGCATGCGCAGCTCGCGCAAGGTGTCCAGGCCATCGCGGCCCGGCATCATCACGTCCAGGATCAGCAGGTCGGGACGCTGCGCGGGGTTGCGCAGGTACGCCAGCGCCGCCTCGCCGTCGTGCGCCACATCCACCACGAAGCCCTCGCGCTGCAGATAGTCGGCCAGCAGACGGCACAGCGCGCGGTCGTCGTCAGCGATCAGGATGCGTGAAGGCGTCGGGTTGTGCATGTTGACCATTGAACCGGCACCTCGCCCGGGACACCACGTGCTTTACGCATCTTTACCTGTCCGCAAAGAACATATACGTCGTGGCGTCGTCAAATGGTGGCGTACATTCCCCCCCCACGACAAAGGTGACTCCCATGCGCAAGAAGACATTCCTCGGCCTGGCCCTCGCCACGGCACTGGCGATCGGCACCACGGCAGCGGTCGCCGCACCTCACGATGGCCACGGTCGGCATGGCCAGCGCGGCCATCACGGCGAGATGATGATGCTGCACAAACTGAATCTGAGCGACGCGCAGAAAGCCAGCGTCAAGCAGATCATCAGCACCCACCGCGAGCAGAACAAGGCGTCATGGCAGGCCCTGCGGCAGCAGCGCAGCGCGTTCGAGTCGATGACCCCGAACCAGGTCGGCTACCAGGCTGCCGCGGCCAGCCTGGCTCAGGCCGAAGGTCAGGCCACCCAGGCACGGGTACAGCAGATGGCCAACCTGCGCGCGCAGATCTACGCCGTACTGACCCCGGCACAGCAGGCGCAGGCGGCCACGCTGAAGGCCCAGGCGCAGGCACGTCGCCAGCAACGGTGGCAGTCCAAGGCTCAGCCATCGCCGCCGGCGGATCAGTAAGCCGCTCACGGTCGCCAGCGCACAGGCATCGTGACAGCCCAACCAGAGCCCGGGCATGCCCGGGCTCTGGTTGCGCCGATGACGGCCATTTCCCTTTCGGCAAGCGCGGGTCGCGACTGGCGCGTTCGCCGATCTCCGCCACTGCGGCGTCCGCACGACTGCACAGGATCAGGCCGACAAAAGCGGCTCGCTTCGCGGAAGTTCCTGGCAAGTCCGGTCGCGGAAGTCCGCCACCCGCATTTTCATGCTGCAGGGCTGCGGCAGGCACAAAGTACTTGCGACGCGAACGCCCGATATCTGTAGCATAGCGACGACATCAGCCACCGGATGGGGTGCGGGCGATGCGTCACAGGAAATGGCTAGCCTGGGCAAGCAGTCCGTTGGGGGTGACGACGCTGGTCGGCTTGCTGGTGTTCGGCACGGAATTCCTGCTGCTGTACGTATTGCGTGCCTGGTTCGCGCCGCCGATGTGGCTGGAAATGGCGAACAGCCGCTGGAACGCCGTGAACGCCGCCGTGCTGACGCTCACCGTGGCGCCGGCACTCTACTACCTGGTCTTCCGCAAACTGCGCGCCAGCGAGACGCAGCTTGGCCACGCCAATGCCGCGAAACTGCAGGCCCTTGAGGCACTTCGCTCCCACCAAACGCTTCTGGCACTGGTTCACGACCACGCCTCCTGCCCGCTGTTCATGCTCGAAGTGGAAGCGGGTGACCGCTTGCGCTTCGCCTCGGTCAACCGCAATTTTCTCGAGACCACCGGCCTGACGCGGGAACGGCTGGCGGGTGCCTTGCTCGAGGAGATTGTCCCGGCCGCGGCGATGGCCTTCGTGCTGAAGAAATGTCGCCAGGCGCGCGCCAGCGGCGAGCCCGTGAGCTGGGAGGCCACGGCCGATTATCCGGCGGGACGCAAGACCGGCGTGGTGACCATTGCCCCGGTGTTGGGCGCCGATGGCCGCTGCACACAGCTGGTCGGAACGGTACACGACATGACCGCACTCCGGGCCAGCGAACGGAAACTGCAGCAGCAGACGCGACTGTACGCGGCCCTGTCACAGTGCAACGAGGCGATCGTGCACTTCAGCAGCGAGCAAACGTTGCTGCAGGAGATCTGCCACATCGCCGTGGAAAGCGGCGGCATGAAACTGGCGTGGATCGGCCAGGTGAATCCCCACAGCGGGGCGTACCGGGTGGTCGCCAATACGGGCGGCCATTCCGACGAATTCCTGGACGGCCTGCAGGACACGGTAGCGGGCAGCAGCCCGCTCGTCCTCGAGATGGCCATGCAGGCCGTGCGCGAGGATCGACCGGTCTGGCGCGAAGAGCTTGCGAACAGCGCGCGCGATGCGGGCTGGCATCAGCGCATCACCCGTTTCGACCTGGGGTCGGCGGCCGTGCTGCCGCTGCGACGCGACGGCATCCCCACCGAGGTACTGGTGCTGTTTGCCCACGCCGCGGATGCCTTTGCCCCGGAGACGCGCAAGTTGCTGGTGCAGATGGCGGCGGACATCAGTTTTGCGCTGGACAACTTCACCCACGAGGCGGCACGCCGAAAGGCGCTGGACGAGTTGAGCGAATCCGAGCAGCGCTATCGCTGCCTGATCGAACAGTCGATTGCCGGGGTCTACCTGATTCAGGATGGCAGGATGCGCTATGTGAATCCGCGCATGGCCCAGATGCTCGGCTACAGAACCGACGAGCTGATCGACCAGGAGCCGTCGCTGATCGTGGCCGAAAAGGATCGCGGTACTGTCGCCAGAAACATCGGCCTGCGCCTCAAGGGAGGCGTGGATCAGATCAGCTATACCTTCACCGCGGTGTGCAAGGATGGGCGTGAGATCGAGGTCGGCGCGCATGGCGCAGCCGCTTCGTTGCATGGCCGGCGCGCGATTGTGGGATTGATGCAGGACATCACCGACAAAGTACACGCGGAACGGCTGGCCAGACAGCATCTGGCCGAGCTCGAAGCCGCTTTCATGAGCACCGTACGGGTAGCCACCAACCTGTCCGAACTGCGCGACGCCTACACCCAGGGCCATTCCCGGCGGGTCGGCGAAATCGCCGCGGCAATCGGCGCCGAACTCGGCTTCGACGAGCGTCGCCAGCAGGGCCTGCAGGTGGCCGGCAGCCTGCATGACATAGGCAAGATCAGTGTTCCCCTGGAGACATTGACCACGCTTGAGCCGCTGACTGCCGCCCAGTGGGAACGGGTTCGCCAGCATCCGCAAACCGGCTACGAGATCCTGCAGGGCATCGAACTGCCCTGGCCGGTGGCCGCGGTCGCCTGGCAGCATCACGAGCGGATGGACGGCAGCGGCTATCCGCTGGGACTGCGTGGCGAGGCCATCCTGCTCGAATCGCGCATCGTGATGGTCGCCGACGTGGTCGAGTCGATGGCCTCGCGCCGACCGTATCGGTCGGAGCTGGGCATCACCCGGGCGCTGACGGAAATCGAGCGGGGACGCGGCAGCCTGTTCGACGCCGAGGTGGTCGATGCATGCCTGCGGCTGTTTCGCGAGAAGCGTTACGCACTGCCCGCCTGATGTGCCGACAAGCACGACCGCATGTTCGCCCTTGCGACATCCAGCGCGGCCGGTCAAGCCGAACCAGTGCTGGCGGCATGCGGAACTGCCGCGTAACCGCAGGGCCCGGGAATACCCGGGCTCTTCGTTGCAGCCGAGCCGGCTATTTCTTCTTCGGCATGTACAGGTCGGTGATGGTGCCTTCGTAGATTTCCGCCGCCATGCCGACCGATTCGCTGAGCGTGGGATGCGGGTGAATGGTCAGGCCGATGTCGGCTGCCTCGCTGCCCATCTCGATCGCCAACGCGATCTCCGAGATCAGGTCACCCGCATGCACGCCGACGATGCCGCCGCCGACCACGCGATGGGTCTCCTCGTCGAACAGCAGCTTGGTGAAGCCTTCGGTGCGGTCGATGCCGATGGCGCGACCACTGGCCGCCCACGGAAACTTGCCCACGCCGATCTTCAGGCCCTTCTCCTTCGCCTCGCGCTCGGTCACGCCGACCCAGGCGATTTCCGGATCGGTGTAGGCCACCGACGGAATGACCCGCGCATCGAAGTGGCTCTTCTGCCCGGCAACCACTTCGGCCGCGACCTTTGCCTCATGCGTGGCCTTGTGCGCCAGCATCGGCTGGCCTACCAGGTCGCCGATGGCGAAGATGTGCGGCACGTTGCTGCGCATCTGCGAGTCGACGTTGATGAAGCCACGCTCGGTCACCGCCACACCGGCCTTGTCGGCGCCGATCTTGCCGCCGTTCGGCGAGCGGCCGACGGACACCAGCACACGGTCGAAGAGCGTGGTCGCTGGAATGCTGTCGCCTTCGTAGCTGACCTCGATGCCCTTCTTCGTCGCCCTGGCCTCGACCACCCTGGTCTTCAGGTGAATACCCTTGAGCCGCTTGCCCAGACGCTGCGAAAGCGGCTTGACCAGGTCGGCGTCGGCGCCGGGAATAAGCTGATCCATGAACTCGACGACGGTCACTTCGCTGCCCAGCGCCACGAACACGGTGGCCATCTCCAGGCCAATGATGCCGCCGCCGACCACCAGCAGTTTCTTCGGCACGTCGCGCAGTTCCAGCGCGCCGGTGGAATCCATGATGCGCTCGTCGTCCCACGGGAACGAGGGCAGCTTCACCGATTGCGAACCGGCGGCGATGATCGCGTTCTCGAAGCGGATCAGCTTCACCCCGTCCTGTGTCTGCACCTCCATTTCATTCGGCGACACGAAGCTGCCGACACCCTGGAGCGTGCGCACCTTGCGCTGTTTCGCCATGCCGGCGAGGCCGCCGGTGAGCTTGCCGACCACCTTGTTCTTGAAGTCGCGCAGCTTGTCGATGTCGATGCTGGGCTTGCCGAAGCTGACCCCGTGCGCAGCCATGGCCTCGGCCTCGTCGATCACCGCGGCGGCGTGCAGCAAGGCCTTGGACGGAATGCAGCCGACGTTGAGGCAGACACCACCGAGGCTGGCGTAGCGTTCGACCAGGATGGTGTCGACACCCAGATCGGCGGCGCGGAACGCGGCGGTGTAGCCTCCCGGACCGGAGCCGAGCACGACCAGCTTGCACTCCATGTCGGCGGTTTTGCCGGTGGCGCCGGCAGCAGCAGGCGCCTTTGTTTCTGCCGCCTTTGGCGGTGCGGGCGCGGCTGCCGGGGCGCTCGCCTTGCTGCTCCCTTCGCTGGCGGGTGCGGGCACG
>JAJXYE010000316.1 GCA_021780735.1 Pseudomonadota bacterium
TCTGCCACGCTGGCTACCCCATTGTCGACGGTCACGATCAGTTGCGGTGAAGGCTGCATCGACGCCACGAACGCCGGGCTCAGCCCGTAGCCGTGCACGAAGCGGTTGGGGATGGCGTAGTCGACGCGCCTGGCGCCAAGCATGCGCAGTCCGCGAATCGCCACGGCGGTGCCGGTGGCGCCGTCGCAGTCGTAGTCGCCGGCAATCAGGATCGACCAGTCGCCCCGGATCGCCTCGACCAGCAAGTCCACCGCCCGATCGATGCCGCCCAGGGTCTGTGGCGAGAGCATGCGCGCCAGCCGATGCTCCGCCTCGAGCGGAGTCAGCACGCCCCGCGCGGCATAGATCTGCTGCAACACGGGATGGACGGTTGCGGGCCAGCCGCTGGGCGAGCCCTCGAGCCTGCGTCGGCGCAGCTCAACGGCGCTCAATGCCCTGCCCCACGCCAGAACCGCCAGCGATGCCACGGTTTGTGCAGGCAGCGATCACCGCTGGCGAAGTGCAGCACCAGCCGATGGCGCAGCAACAGCGACTGCAAGGCGGGCCACCAGGTCGAGGCGATCTCGCTGGCTGGCAGATCCTGCAGGTCGATCAGGCAGCCCGCTGCGGCGGCGGCCACCACTTCGGGCTCGCGTGCCCGCCCGGTAATGCCCGTGTACCCTGCCAGCGCACGCAGCAGCAGGTCGTCGCTGACCACTTGCCGCAGCTTGCTTTGCACGCCGGAGGGCAACGCGCCGCCGCCCCATAGCCAGAGACTGTTGACCGGGGCCAGGCCTCTGGCTTGTCGCTGCGCATTCAGCGGATGCTGATGCAGGCTGATCTGGATGTCGTTCAGCAGCACGCGCCAGCGACGCCCTTCCTCGCCTGCGGGAAGGTGTTGCGCAAGATCTTCACCCAGCGCCTGCTCGGGCGGCGCAAAGCGCGGCAGCGACAGCCCGGGTGGCAGTTGCAGATGCCAGCGATCCGGCGTGGAAACCCGCAGACGCATGCCGAGTTCATCAAAAAGCGGGCGCAGCGTGTCGGCCAGCGCGTCGGCCTCATCCTCCTGCAGCTGCAACTGGCCACAGGCAAGCAGGCGCACGCCCGTCATGTCCGGCTGTACCCAGGCCGGATCGGCTGCCAGCCAGACGGCGTCCGCCGCGTCACCGGCGACAAATTCACGGGTGATCGCAGCGGCCGGCAAGTCCGCGCCAGCACCGGAAAAGTACGCAGCAAGACCTGCCATGTAGCCGATGCTGCCCTGGCCCAGGCGGTCGCCGCGGCTCCACCATCGACGCAGGGGGTGGTCCGGCTCGAACTGTTTCAGCGCTGGCAGCCACAGCTGCAGGGTTTGCTCCGGCTTCATGCTCGCATCCCGTCCCTAGGCTTCGAGTTGCCCGACCAGCTCCAGCCACTCGGTTTCCAGCGCTTCCTTCTCCTGCCGCAGCTCGGTCTGGCGCAGACCCAGCCGCATCATCTCGCTGGTGGAGCCGTGGTAGGTGGCCGGATCGGCCAGTTGCGCCTCCAGCGCAGCCAGCTCGCTGTCGATGCTGGCGCTGCGCGTTTCGATCCGCTTCACCCGCTGGCGCGAGGCCTTTTCGCTCTCGCGCCGGGCGGCCGCCTGACGCCGGCGCTCCTCCGGTGACAGCTCCGGCTCGACCGTCACCACCGGGCTGATCGCCGCCGCACCTGCCTTGGCCGCCTTCTTGCTGGCGGCACCACGGGTCTTCAGCCAGCGCGCGTAATCGTCCAGGTCACCGTCGAAACTTTCCACCACGCCATCGGCCACGCGCCAGAAACTGTCGCAGACCATGCCGAGCAGGTGGCGATCATGCGAGACCAGCACCAGCGCGCCATCGAAGTCGGCCAGCGCATCGGCCAGTGCCTCGCGCATGTCCAGATCCAGATGGTTGGTCGGTTCGTCCAGCAACAACAGGTTCGGCTTGTCCCATGCAATCAGCGCCAACGCCAGGCGCGCCCGTTCACCGCCGGAGAAACCATCGACCGACTCGAACGCACGGTCACCGGCAAAGTTCCAGGTGCCGAGGAAATCCCGCATGACCTGGGTTGCCACACCGGGCGCCTTGTCCAGCAGATGATCGAGCGGACTGGCGCCTTCGCGCAGGCTTTCCACCGTGTGCTGGGCGAAATAGCCGATCTTCAGATCCTTGTGCGACTTGCGCTCGCCACCAAAGGGTTCGAGTTCACCGACCAGGGTCTTGACCAGGGTGGATTTGCCCGCGCCGTTGGGACCGAGCAGGCCGATCCGTTCGCCCGCCTCGAGGCTGAAGCGAACGTCGGCCAGCACGACATTCGCCACTTCGTCAGCGCCCTCGCGGGTGGACGGATCGGCGAGATAGCCAGCCGTGATGTCCTCCAGTTGCAGCATCGAATCAGGCAGGCGCCCCGGCGCCGGGAACTGGAAGCTGAACGGCCGCTCGGCGCGAACCGCTTCGGTGCCGGCAAGCTTTTCCAGTCGCTTCATCCGCGATTGCGCCTGCTTGGCCTTGGTCGCCTTGGCCTTGAAGCGATCGATGAAGGACTGCAGATGCGCGCGCTCGGCCTGCTCGCGCTCATGCGATATCTGCTGCTGGCGCAGTTGTTCGGCTCGCAGGCGTTCGAACGCGCTGTAGTTGCCGGTGTAGAGCTTGGCCTTGCCATCGTTCAGATGCAGGGTGTGAGTGATCACGCCGTCGAGAAACTCGCGATCGTGCGAAATGATCAGCAAGGTGCCCTGGTAGCGGCGCAGCCACTCCTCCAGCCACAGCACCGCATCCAGATCCAGGTGGTTGGTCGGTTCGTCCAGCAGCAACAGGTCAGACGGACACATCAGTGCCCTGGCCAGGTTCAGCCGTCCACGCCAGCCGCCGGAAAATTCCTGCACCGCGCGCTCGTGCGTTTCCGGCGGGAAGCCCAGGCCGTGCATCAGCCGCCCGGCGCGGGCGCGGCCGTCGTAGCCATGCAACTCCTCGATGCACTGGTGCGCCTTCGCCATCGCCTCCATGTCGCCACGCTCGCCGGCCTCGGCCTCGGCGTTCAATGCTGCCGCCAGCTCCTCGTCACCGCCGAGCACGTAGTCGATCGCGGCGTCCGGCAGTGCTGGCGTCTCCTGCGCCACCGACGCCAGCCGCAACTTGCCCGGCATGTCCAGCTCGCCGGCATCACTGTCCAGCTTGCCCTGCAGCGCAGCGAACAGGCTCGATTTGCCGCAGCCGTTGCGGCCGATCACGCCCAGCCGCCAACCGCTCTGGATCACCAGGTCGATGTCCGAGAGCAGCAGTCGGGTGCCTCGGCGCAAGGCAAAGTGTCGAAACGAAATCATGAAAAGCAGCATCCAGACCGGACAGGCATGCGCCCGCAGCCGCCCATGATAGCCGTGATGGAGTTATTCTCGACCAACCAGCCAGTCACGCCGATGCGCTGGCCGAATGCCGAACCCATCGCAATCGGCGCAGCCCGGCATGGCGCAGCTTCAGCAGTTCTGCTACAACGACGCCGCATACAGCCTTGTATGGAGAGGGGAGCCATGGTCAAGTTCACGCGCAGTTTGCCGGTCATCGCCATGATGGTCGCCGTCGCCGGTTTCGGCTTGTCACAGCCGGCTCACGCCGCAAAGTCAAGGCATGGCGACAGCCTGCTGATTCATCGCGTGCAGCAGGAAAAGACCATGAACCTGCCCCGCCGCGGGCTGACCATGAGCCAGGTCGAAAAGACCTGGGGTGCACCGCAGCGCAAGTTGTCGCCACGCGGTGGCGATACCAAGAGGCATCCGCTGATCAATCGCTGGGAGTACCCGGGCTTCATCGTGTATTTCGAGCACAACCACGTGATCCACTCGGTGCTGAACACGCCGGCCGGCAACAACACCCACCCCACCAGCGTCAACTGATCGTCACTCCGACCGACGCGGCCCGTGGCGACGCGGGCCGCGTTTTCATTGGCGCATGGCCCTGGTGCGCCCGCTTGACCGGCGCCCCGCCATCGCCCCGCCAGATGGTCGCCGTGTAAAATGCGCGACCCGGCGCCAGTGCAGGCGCCACACGCCACGCGCGGGAATTCCGTCATGACCGACCCATCGTTGCGCCTGCCGGCAGAGTGGGAGCCGCAGGCCGCCGTGTTGATCGCCTGGCCGCATGCCGGCACCGACTGGGCCGAGCGGCTGGCCAGTGTGGAAACCACCTATGTCGCCCTTGCCGCGGCGGTCACCCGGTTCCAGCCCTTGATCATCGTGGTGGCCGACGAGGCCTTGCGCCTGCATGTCGCCGCGCTGCTGCGCGATGCCGCCGTCGATCTGGATCGTGTGCGCTTCGTGGCGCTGCCTTATGACGACACCTGGCTGCGCGATTCGGGCCCGATTACCCTCAGCGCCGGCGATCAGGGCTTTCAGCTGACCGATTTCCGCTTCACCGGCTGGGGCGGCAAGTTTGGCGCCGAGCAGGACGACGCGCTGGTGGCCGGGCTGGTGCAGGCCGGCGTGTTCGGCACGGCGGTGCACAAGCGCATCGACTGGGCGCTGGAGGGCGGCGCCATCGAAAGCGACGGCGCCGGTACCGTGCTGACCACCTGGCGCTGCCTGGTGCAACGCCATCCGCAGCAGTCACGCCAAGACATGAGCGCGATCCTGCGCGACAGTCTGCACGCCGATCGCGTGCTGTGGCTGGACTACGGCTATCTCGAGGGCGACGATACCGATGCGCATATCGACACGCTGGCACGATTTGCGCCGGGCGACGCCATCGTGTTCCAGGCCTGCACCGATCCGGCCGACCCACATCACGACGAGCTGCGACGCATGGCCGATGAACTGGCGGCATTGCGCACCACCGATGGCCGGCCGTACCGGCTTCATCCGTTGCCGTGGGCGATGCCCATTGTTGACGATGGCCGCCGCCTCGCGGCGTCGTATGCAAACTACCTGATCGTCAACGGCGCCGTGCTGGTGCCTGCCTACGGCGACCCGGCCGATGATGAAGCCGCACGCATCGTCGGCAGCGCCCATCCGGGCCGCGAGGTGGTACAGGTGCCGTGCCGGCCGCTGATCTGGCAGAACGGCAGCCTGCATTGCATCACCATGCAGCTGCCAGCCGGAATTGCCTGAGCGGCATCGGCTAAACTGGATGGCCTGGCATAGGCCGAGGTATCCCACCGATGACCCGCAAGACCC
>JAJXYE010000236.1 GCA_021780735.1 Pseudomonadota bacterium
CGTCTCGATGTCATCTGGAGTCAATTTTCATCGGCACGGCGGGAGAGCTGGAGTGCTCCTGAAGTCTGCAGGGCCTCCACCGATGCAGGCACGCAACGATGGCAGGATGCACGGGCGGGGATTGCGATTACCCGATATCTAGAGCGCGACGCCGGGGGGTGTCAATGCTTCTGAGCCAATGACGAATTGAGCAGCCGATGCTGTATCCGCTGCATGTAATGAAGGGGCACACGCTTGATATTTGACAGACGCTGCCAGGCAAGGGATTCCTTAGATTTGCGTCCATCATGCATGTCCAGTCAGGACGCTGACCCGGTTCTTCTGCGTGCGGCAACGGCAGCAGCTGGCAGCTGGCCACCACGGTCGGCCTCTCGCGGGCAGTTTGCCGGGCTCTGATGTTCAACTTGTGTCGTCAGGCCGAAATGGGGGCAGGGCACATTATTTCTGAATCATGGCACGGTGGTTTTGGCACATGCATCGTGCCGCTGCCGTCGAATGACATTCTGCTTCCCTGTGGCGGCTCGCAACCGCGCCACGCCGGAAACAATGATTGCTGCATCTCGAAAACCGAAGAAACCATACCGGGAGAGTCGCATGGCCAAGCAAAGTAGTCAGAAATTCATCGCACGCAATCGTGCTCCGCGCGTCCAGATCGAATACGACGTTGAGGTTTATGGCGCGCAGAAGAAGGTGCAGGTTCCGTTCGTGATGGGCGTCATGTCGGATCTTTCCGGTGCCAATGCCGGTGAACTGCCATCGGTCGAGGATCGCAAGGCGCTCGAAATTGATGTGGACAATTTTGACAACCGCCTGCAGTCGATGAAACCGCGGGTGACATTCGCGGTGCCGAACACGTTGACCGGCGAAGGCAATCTGGCGGTGGATATCACGTTCGAAAGCATGGACGATTTTTCCCCGGCAGCCGTGGCTCGCAAGGTCGGCGCCGTGGCCAAACTGCTGGAAGCGCGCACCCAGCTGGCCAATCTCGACACTTACATGGACGGCAAGGCCGGCGCAGAGAACCTGATTGCCCAGGCACTGAAGGATCCGGCGTTGCTGCAGTCGCTGGTTTCAGCGCCGAAGCCGGCCGACGACACCAACAAAGACGGGGAGTAAGCAGGCATGGCAACCGAAAAACTAGCCGAACAGGGCGGTGCCGTTCAGACCTTGGATGCCGGCGATTTCGCTGCGCTGTTGAACAAGGAGTTCAAGCCCAAGAGTGATCGAGCGAAGGAAGAAGTGGAGTCCGCGGTTCGCACACTGGCCGAGCAGGTGCTGAGTCGATCCGATATCGTTTCGGAGGATGTCGCCCAGACCATCAATGCATACATCGCGGAGATCGATCGCAAGCTCAGTGAACAGATCAACCTGATCATGCATCACGCCGACTTCCAGAAACTGGAAAGTGCCTGGCGCGGCCTGCATCACCTGGTCAACAACACCGAGACGGATCAGCAGCTGAAGATCCGGGTGATGAACATCTCCAAGAAGGAGCTGGCCAAGACCCTGAAGCGTTACAAGGGCACGGCCTGGGATCAGAGCCCGATCTTCAAGAAGTTGTATGAAGAAGAATATGGCCAGCTCGGTGGCGAGCCCTACGGCTGTCTCGTGGGTGACTACTATTTCGACCATAGCCCGCCCGATGTCGAGCTGCTTTCCGGTATTGCGCAGGTAGCCGCTGCCGCGCACGCACCGTTCATTTCCGCCGCGGCATCGACTCTGATGGGCATGGACAGCTGGAACGAACTGGCCAATCCGCGGGATTTGGCCAAGGTGTTCTCCACGCCTGATTACGCCGCGTGGCGTTCGCTGCGTGAGTCAGACGATGCCAAGTACATCGGATTGACCATGCCGCGCACGCTGGCACGCCTGCCATATGGCGCGAAGACCGACCCCGTCGAGGAGTTCAATTTCGAGGAGGATACCGCCGGCGCCGATTCAGCCAAGTACACGTGGCAGAATGCGGCGTATGCGATGGCGGTGAACATCAACCGATCGTTCAAGGAATATGGCTGGTGCTCGCGCATTCGCGGCATCGAGTCCGGCGGAGCGGTGGAGGGGCTGCCTGCGCATACTTTCCCGACCGACGATGGCGGTGTGGACATGAAGTGCCCGACCGAGATCGCCATCACGGATCGTCGTTCCGCCGAGCTCGACAAGATGGGCATGATGCCGCTGGTGCATCGCAAGAACTCGGACATGGCCGCGTTCATCAGCGCCCAGTCGCTGAGCAAGCCGGACGAGTATGACGATCCGGATGCCACAGCCAACGCTGCGCTTGGCGCCCGTCTGCCTTACATGTTCGCCTGTTGCCGTTTCGCCCACTACCTGAAATGCATCGTGCGCGACAAGATTGGCTCGTTCAAGGATCGTGACGCCATGCAGCGTTGGTTGTCGTCATGGATATCGCAATACGTCGATGGCGATCCTGCGAACTCCAGCGAGTCGACCAAGGCGACCAAGCCGCTGTCCGCAGCGGAAGTGGTGGTGGAGGAGGTGGAAGGCGCACCCGGGTATTACACCTCCAAGTTTTTCCTCAAGCCGCACTATCAGCTGGAGGGTCTGACGGTTTCGCTGCGGCTGGTGTCAAGGCTGCCTTCGGCAGCCAAGAGCTGATTTGCGGGCTCGTCGTTTTTCAAGGCAAGTGCAGTAATCGCGTCACAACACACGCCAGCAGGAGGCCGCTGACATGCCGGTCTGGCTGGTTCAATTGACACATACAGTCTAAGGAGAACTCTGATGGCATTAGACATGCATCTGAAACTGGAAGGTGGCTCGGTTACCTTTACGGGCGATTCCAAGCACAAGGGTCACACCGATCAAATCCCGCTGCTGGCGTGGTCGTGGGGGATGTCGCAGAGTGGTTCGTTCACCAGCGGCGGTTCCGGCGGCGGTGCCGGCAAGGCGAACGTCCAGGACATCAGTTTCACCAAGTACCTCGACAAGAGCTCGACCCAGTTCATCAAGGCTCTCGTCACGGGCGCTCACATGGACAAGGCCACGCTGTACATGTCCAAGGCGGGCGGCAAGCAGGAGGATTTCCTGGTTGTCACGATGGAACACGTCATGGTGACCAGCTACAGCACGGGTGGCTCCGGTGGTGAGGACATGATCACCGAGAACATCTCGCTGACCTTTGGCAAGTTCACCTTCGAGCACTTCGGCCAGAAGGCTGATGGTTCGGTCGCTTCGACCGGCAAGACCACCTATGACATGGAAGCGGTCAGCGACACCTGATACAGCGATCACTCGCTGTGGTTGGCGGTCCGAACCCACGGAGTATCCGGGGCAGGCTCCAGCGCCGAATCGGCGTCGCGTACGGCTCTTGATGCCGCGCGGCGCTGAAGAGGCCGTGTTTTTGAGTTTGCCGTTCCAATCCGGATATCCCGGTGGGTTGTCTTTTCGCAGTGAAAGCAGATGGCAGGTTCTCCGAGGGATCACATGACGCCAGAAAGCAAGCTCAAAGAAGGTCGGCCTGACGAAGCACTGCAACTGCTCACCGCGGAAGTACGCAACAACCCGGCAGATGCCAAGCGCCGGGTTTTTTTATTCCAGTTGCTGGCTCTGCTGGGACAATGGGAGCGGGCGCAAAATCAGTTGAACGTGTGCGGCGAGCTGGATCCGCTCAACGCCATGATGGTGGGCGCTTATTCCGAAGCCTTGCGGGGCGAACTGGTTCGTGCCGACGTCTTTGCGGGCAAACGGATGCCGGTAATCATCGGTGAACCGGAGCAGTGGCTGGCGCTGTTGCTGCAGGCGCTCAAGCTGGATGTTGAAGGCAGGCATGAGCAGGCGGCCACCCTGCGTGAACAGGCATTCGAGCAAGCGTCTGCGGTAGCTGGCAGCATTGATGGCGCGCCGTTCGAGTGGATCGCGGACGCCGATCCGAGGCTCGGGCCATGCCTGGAAATCATCGTCAATGGCGGTTATTCCTGGGTGCCATTTTCGCGCCTGCGGGAGCTGAAATTCGAAGCGCCCAGCGACCTTCGCGACAAGATCTGGGTGCCGGTGCAAGTCACCTGGAGCAATGGCGGGCAGGCCATAGGGTTCATACCCAGCCGCTATCCTGGTACCGAACGGGCCGAGGATCATGAGCTCGTGCTCGCACGCAAAACCGAATGGATCGATGCCGGCGGCGATCTGCAGGTGGGTCTGGGGCAGCGCATGCTGGCTACGGACGAAGCGGATCACGCGCTGCTCGACGCGCGGCTGATCACCTTCGACGTCAAATGACCGGAGTCTGCACTTCCCATGGCTGAACTGACCACACAGGAAAGACTTCAGCCGTCGCTGCTCGATCGCCTTACGGATGACGAACCGGGCAAACTGGAGGAGAGCCGGGAGAAGCGGGTGATTTCGGCCACCCGCTTGCGCGATTGCGTCACACGCGACATCTCATGGCTGCTCAATTGCGTGAGCATGGATGCCGATGTTGACTTGGCCGACTACCCGGAGGTGGCGCGATCGGTGCTCAATTTCGGTATTCCCGACCTGACCGGCGTGGCCCTTTCGGGGATCAATCCGGAGGTGCTGCAGCGTCGGGTAAGGGATGCGATCCTCGCCTTCGAGCCGCGACTGACCGGCAATACGCTCCGCGTTACCGCGAATGCCCTGTCCAAGCGCATGGATCGACAGGCGCTCATCTTCAATATCGAATCGGAGATGTGGGCGCAGCCGATCCCGCTGAATCTCTACCTGAAAACCGAGGTCGACCTCGAGACCGGCAGCTTCAAGGTATCGGAGGGCTTCGGCTGATCATCCATGGATCCCCGACTGCTGCGCTACTACAACCGGGAGCTGCAACACGTCCGCGAAATGGGCGGGGAGTTTGCGCGCGAGTATCCCAAGATCGCCGGGCGGCTGGGTCTGGAGGGTTTCGAGTGCGCCGATCCTTACGTTGAGCGCCTGCTGGAAGGCTTTGCCTTTCTGGCGGCGCGGGTCCAGCTCAAGCTCGACGCGCAGTATCCGGTGTTCACCCAGCATTTGCTGGAGATGATCTACCCGCATTACCTCGCGCCAGTGCCTTCAATGGCCGTGGTACAGATGCAACCCGACCTCAAGGAAAGCGGGCTGCTCGCTGGTCACACGGTGGCGCGACATACTGCCTTGCGCAGTCTTGTCGGCAAGGACGACCGTACCGCCTGCGAGTACCGTACCGCTCACGACGTCACGCTGTGGCCGCTGGAGTTGACCGAGGCAAAATATTTCGAGACGCCAGCGGCGATCGCCGCGGCTGGTGTGGCCTTGCCTGCAGGCAAGGCCGTGCGCGCCGGCCTGCGCCTGAAGTTCCACGTGACCGCAGGCGCCCAGGCCAACATGCTGGCGCTGGACAAGTTGCCGATATTCATTGCCGGTGCGGATGAATTGCCCAAGCGCCTGTACGAGCAGTTGCTGGGCAACGCCGTTTGCTACATCGTGCGGGCACAGGGCGCCAGCGGCGAGATCAGCCTGAGCCACGACGGCAGTTGCATTCACCGCCGCGGATTCGACGAGGACGAAGCGCTGATTCCGTACAGCGGTCGGTCGTTCAGTGGCTACCGCCTGTTGCAGGAATACTTCGCCTGTCCAGAGCGCTTCCTGTTCGCCGAGTTCACCGGACTGAAGTCGCTGCTGGCGCGGTCCAGGGGCAGTGAATTCGAGATCGTGGTGCTGTTCGATCGCAGCGTGGCCAGCTTGCACAATGCCATCGATCTGAACAATTTCCGCATGTTCTGCACGCCGGCGATCAACCTGTTTCCGCGGCGCGCCGATCGTATCCATCTGCAACAAGGCAAGACCGAATACCACATTCTTGCCGATCGCACGCGGCCGATGGATTTCGAGATCCACAGCATCGGCAACGTCGAGGGTTTCGGTGACCGCCAGGAGCCGGAGCAACGCTTTCTGCCATTCTACGGTTGCGATGAACGGACCTGGCATAGCCAGCATTCCGCGTACTACACCATTCGCCGCGAACCGAGGCTGATTTCGTCTCGCCAGAAGCGCCAGGGGGCACGTTCCAGCTACATCGGCAACGAGATGTTCATCGCTCTGGTCGATTCCAGGGAAGCACCGTACTCCACCGAGTTGCGACAGATCGGCATGCAGCTGATGTGCACCAACCGCGACCTGCCATTGCAGATGCCGGTGGGCAAGTCCAAAACCGATTTCACACTGGAAACCGGCGCGCCGGTTGAATCGATTCGCTGCGTTGCCGGCCCGACCAAGCCCCGTGCTCCGGTGGCAACCGGCGAGACGGCTTGGCGCCTGCTCAGTCACCTGCAGCTGAATTACGTGTCCCTGCTGGAAAACAACAGTGGCGAAGGGGCTACCGCTTTGCGCGAGATGCTCACCCTGTACTGCGACGAGTTCGATTCAAGCGCCCTGCGCCAGGTGGAGGGTGTGAAGGCGGTGAGCTCCCAGCCCATCGTGCGGCGCGTACCGGTGCCCGGGCCGATCACCTTTGGTCGTGGGCTGGAGATCACGCTCACTTGTGACGATGGTGCGTTCGAAGGCACCGGCGCGTTCCTGCTGGGTGCGGTCATGCAGCAGTTTTTTGCGCGCTATGTATCCATCAATTCCTTCACTGAAACCGTTCTGCGCACATTGGAACGAAACGAGGTCGCCCGATGGCCCGCCAGGCTCGGAACAAGGCAGACGCTGTAGCGCTGGAAAATGCGTTGCGCGATCGACCTGAGGACTTCGAATTTTTCGAAGCCATCCGGCGGCTCGAGTGCGCGAATCCCGAGTGGCCCCGGTTGGGTCATTCGGCCAAGGCGGCGGACGATTTCGTGCGCTTGTGCCAGACCCCGTCGCTAGCCTTTGCGCCAAAGATGGTCGATCGCTATCAGCCTGGTGGCGTCGGCAAGCCGGCGCGCATGCACGGTCTTTTTTTCGGCCTGTTCGGCCCGAATGCGCCGCTGCCGTTGCACCTCACCGAGTACGCCATCGACCGCGAGCTCAATGCCAAGGATCGCACCTTCAGCGCATTCGCCGACATCTTCCACCATCGCATGATGAGCCTGTTCTACCGCAGTTGGGCCGATTCCCAGCCGACGGTACACCTGGATCGCCCGGCTGAGGATCGCTTCCGCCTGTACATGGGGGCCCTGGTCGGCCTGGCCACCCCCAACCTGGATGACCGCGATGCGCTGCCGGATCAGTTCAAGCGATTCTTCGCCGGCCGCCTGCTGCAGCAGACGCGCAATGCCGAGGGCCTGAAGGGTTTGCTCGAGCGCTTCTTCCGCATTCCCGTCGGCATCGTTGAATTCGTGACCGAATGGATGCGGCTGCCAGCGGAATCCCATCTGCGCCTCGGCGCGTCTGGCGATGTCGCCGCACTGGGGCTCACGACCGTCACCGGTGAATACGTGTGGGGCAGTCAGCAGCGGTTTCGACTGCGACTGGGCCCGCTGAGTCGGGCCGAGTTCAACAATTTTCTGCCGGGCGGTGAAGCGCTCAGGCAACTGGTGGCAGCCGTGAAAACATACGTGGGTGAGGAAAAAGCCTGGGACGTGCAACTGGTGCTGAAGCGTTCCGATGTGCCCGCGACCCGGCTGGGCCAGAACGGACGGATGGGCCTCAGCACGTGGATGGGACAGCCGCAGCAGGATGTCGATGCCGACCAGGTGGTATTGAAACCGGTGGGCTGAGCTTTCGTGTGGCCGTCACCCGGATCGACGTCGCCCTGCAGCGCAAGCACGACGAACTGACACAAGACCGACTTCGCAACAATTCAGCTGGATCGACAACTACCGCAAAGGATCAAAGACCATGGCCGAAATCAGTCGCGGCGCCCTGTTCGGGAAGCTCAACAAACTCGCTTTTCGCGGCATTGAAAGTGCCACCGTGTTCTGCAAGTTGCGCGGCAATCCCTACGTGGAACTGGTGCACTGGATTCATCAGATTCTGCAGCTGCAGGATTCGGATCTGCACCGCATCATCAAGCAGTTCAATCTGAATCCGTCGAACCTGGCGCGCGACATCACCGACGCGCTGGATCGCCTGCCGCGCGGGTCATCGTCGATCTCCGATCTGTCCAGCAATGTCGAAGAGGCAGTCGAGCGCGGCTGGGTGTTCGCCACGTTGATGTTCGGCGAGGCGCAGGTACGCACTGGCTATCTGATCGTCGGCTGCATGCGCACCCGCAACCTGCGCAATGCGCTGGTCAACATCTCGGCCGAATTCGACAAGATCAAGCCCGAGGCACTGGTTGAGAAGTTCGCCGAAGTGGTGGCTGGCTCGCCCGAAGACGGTCAGAGCGCCAATGACGGTTTCAAGATGGGTGGCGGCAACGCACCGGGCGAAGCCAGCGGCGCCATGTCGCCGGCACAGATGGGCAAGCAGGAGGCGCTGGCGCAGTTCACCATCGACCTCACCGAGCAGGCGCGCAGCGGCAAGATGGATCCCATCGTCGGTCGCGACGACGAGATCCGCCAGCTGGTCGACATCCTCATGCGTCGGCGCCAGAACAATCCGATGCTGGTCGGCGAAGCCGGTGTCGGAAAGACCGCGGTGATCGAAGGCTTCGCCATGCGCATTGCCATCGGTGACGTGCCCCCGCCGCTGAAGGATGTGCAACTGCGGGTGCTCGACGTGGGCCTGCTGCAGGCCGGCGCCAGCATGAAGGGTGAGTTCGAAAACCGCTTGAAGCAGGTGATCGAGGAAGTGCAGTCCTCGACCAGGCCAATCATCCTGTTCATCGACGAGGCGCATACCCTGGTCGGCGCAGGTGGTGCGGCTGGCACCGGCGACGCGGCCAACCTGCTGAAGCCGGCACTGGCGCGCGGCAACCTGCGCACGATCGGCGCCACCACCTGGGCTGAATACAAGAAGCACATCGAGAAGGATCCGGCACTGACCCGCCGTTTCCAGACCGTGCAGATCGACGAGCCCAGCGAGGAAAAGGCAATCCTGATGATGCGCGGCGTCGCCAGCGTGATGGAGAAGCACCACAAAGTGCAGATCCTGGACGAGGCGCTGGAGGCTGCGGTCAAGCTGTCGCACCGCTACATTCCCGCACGCCAGCTGCCGGACAAGTCGGTGAGCCTGCTCGATACCGCCTGCGCCCGTGTGGCGATCAGCCAGCATGCGGTGCCGGCGGAAGTTGACGACACGCGCAAGCGCATCCAGGCGCTGGAGACCGAGCTGGGCATCATTGGTCGCGAAAAAAATGTCGGTGTCGATGTTGCCGCGCGCGAGGAAGCCGCCAACGAAAGGCTGGCGACGCAGAAGGCCAGGCTGGAGACGCTGGAAGCAAATTGGATCACCGAGAAGGAGCTGGTCGAGAGGATTCTGGATATCCGGTCGAAGCTGCGCGGTTCCAACGCACCGGTTGAAGGCACTGGCAGCGCACTGGAGGAGTCGGCCAACCAGGAAGCGGCTGCGGAGGGCACGCCTCCCACCGGCGAGGCTGCACTCGATGGCGCCGAGCGCGCTGCAGCACTGGAGGAGTTGCAAGGCCTGCAGATCCAGCTTGCCGAGTTGCAGGGCGAATCTCCGCTGATTCTCGCTTCGGTCGATTATCAGGCGGTCGGCTCGGTGGTATCGGACTGGACCGGTATCCCGGTCGGCCGCATGGTCAAGAGCGAACTCGAGACCGTGATGAACCTGGCCGGGCTGATGGGCGCCCGGGTCATCGGGCAGGATCACGCCATGGAGATGATCGCCAAGCGCATCCAGACCTCGCGCGCCGGCCTGGTCGATCCGAACAAGCCCATTGGTGTGTTCATGCTGGCCGGCACCTCCGGCGTCGGCAAGACCGAAACCGCGCTGGCGCTGGCCGAAGCGCTGTACGGCGGCGAGCAGAACATCATTACCATCAACATGAGCGAGTTCCAGGAGGCGCATACCGTTTCCACGTTGAAAGGTGCGCCTCCGGGATATATCGGCTATGGCGAAGGCGGTGTGCTTACCGAAGCGGTGCGACGCAAGCCGTATTCGGTGGTGCTGCTGGATGAAGTCGAGAAGGCGCACCCCGACGTGCACGAGATCTTCTTCCAGGTCTTCGACAAGGGCGTGATGGAAGACGGTGAGGGGCGCTCGATTGATTTCAAGAACACCCTGATCCTGCTCACCACCAATGCCGGCACCGACATGATCGCCGGCCTGTGCAAGGACCCGGAACTGATGCCCGATCACGAGGGCATGGCCAAAGCCCTGCGCGAACCGTTGCTGAAGATCTTCCCGCCGGCGTTGCTCGGACGTCTGGTGACGATCCCGTATTACCCGCTCAGCCCGGAAATGCTGGGCAAGATCGTCAAGCTGCAGATCAACCGCATCAAGAAGCGCGTCGAGGCCCGCTACAAGATCCCGTTCGAATACGACGAGGACGTGGTGAAACTGGTGGTCGAGCGCTGCACCGAGACCGAGTCGGGCGGCCGCATGATCGATGCCATCCTCACCAACTCGATGCTGCCGGATATTTCGCGCGCGTTCCTGACCAGGATGATGGAAGGGGAGCAGATCGCGAAAGTGCAGGTGGGGGTGACAGACGGGGAGTTCTCGTATGCGTTTGGGTGATGAGATGGCTGAGGAAGAATATGACCAGGCCTGTAGCCTGACCGGGCCGATGGATCCAGGCAGAGGCAAATCCGACTCCGTTCTTTCCTTCGATTCCCAGGGGCGAGACATTTTCAGAAAAGCGTGGCTCTCAAGGAGGCTCAAGCTGTGGCGATCATGACGCTGGCGACATTCAAGAAGAAGACGGCAAAGACTTTCAGTCGACGCAACGGTGCCATCGGGACGATTGATTCGGCGCTGCGCGCCTATCATTCACCGCCCGCCACAAAAGACAAATTGACGGCCCTGAACCTCGCCGTAGAGGCTTTCAAGAATGAAAAGAATTTGAAATTCGCGCCGAAAGGCGGGACGTTCACGGACAGCAAATGGGAGTCCAAAGGTGGTGTTGCCGAGCTTGCGCAACAAGTACAGGATGAACTCGGATCAGGAAGTCTCGTATCTGTAGCATCCCTTACGACTGGTCGAGGAAATCTCCGACAAGTTCGACAGGGTGCGGTTTCCGGCTTTCCTTCTGGCCAGACATTCCGGATTGGAGAGAACAACACCAGAATGGAAGGTTGGGCCTACTCACCCTTCAGTTCGGCTGAGTGGCCTTGGACCAGTGAGGTCGTCAGCGGTCATAAAGGTCCCCTGACCCTGGCAGAGACGAGTCGAATCACCGAAGCGCTGCGTCGAACCAAGACCGCGATTTCACTCGCTCATGAGGCCATGATCAAGATCAAGAAGCTGTCTGGATTTCCAGCTACTCCCACGATCGAGCAGCAAACCTATATTGACTATTTTGGCACTTTTGATGCTGATCGAATCAAGCGGGTGACGCGCAATTTCACGGTGCTGAAACTGGCCATCGACAAAGGGCCAAGAATCGTTGATCTGCGTGATACCGATTACGGGCTGAGCTGTTATGCCGCGTGTTTTCGCGGAAATCTCGGAACTACCGACACGGGAACCGGCCAAGTGTCTGTCTTGTCGGCGCTTACAGTGTTCCTGGGGCGCGCCTTTTTCAAGGCGGGAAGCATGAATTACGGCGATACGACCGATGCGACTGTCGGCACTCTTATCCATGAGTTTGCACATGGTGCCGTTGATGCAGTCGACGTCCCCCCGGTGAATTCCGTCGGCGCTTGGACGCATGCGCGCGAGAGTGATGATCCAGGCGACCGGAATTTCGGCAGCTCAACTGACAACTCGATCCAGGCCAGCACGATCCCGCTGGACAAGCTGCTGGCGAGCTTCAAGCCAGGATATGCGGTCGTCAATGCAGACAATTACGGCCAATTTGCTGCCGCACTTCTTCAGCGTACCGGCGGATGACCGAAGCACGCCCGAGGGCCGCAGCTTTCCTTCATGCCTTCGGGCTTGAACGCGGGGAACCCTTTTCGGTACGCAATTTGATGATCGAACGCAGATTGTCGCCGCGGCATGCTCCCCGACGCTGTCGGCTGCCGAACGTACCACCTGCCGACATGCGCGACGCCTTTCCGATTCTATGGATGTGCCATGCCCCTGGCCCGGAGCTGCCCGTGGCAATTTGGGTCAGGTCATCCGTTACGGCGAGCGGGACGTTCGCCACCACTCACGTTCCGACGGAGATTCATCATGGCCATTGAATACCACTCGCTCGGCGGACAGAAGAAAGTCAACGAAATCGTCATGGCCGGAAGCCACGATGCGGCAATCACCTCGGGCGGCATCAGGGCGAAAACCCAGAACAAGTCGATCTACCATCAGGCCAAGTGCGGCGTGCGAATTTTCGACGTCCGTATTTCGGGACAGCGAACGGGCCACGGTGGCGCCAAGCTCTCCGCGTTCCATGGCAAGAACACGCCGGAGATGAAATCGAAGACGGTCGGCGGTGTCACCCGCAACATCGAGGTCACCCGTATGGTTCTCGGCGACTGGGGCATGGACCTGGACGACATCCTCGACGGCGCAAGGCGCTTCGTTGACAAGTACGATACGGAGTTCCTGATACTGAAGTTCGACAAATCAGCCAACTACGGACTGATCCTGGAAGCTTGCCAGGCCAAGCTGGGAAACCGGATCTACAAGAAGACCGGCAACCTTGCCAATCACACGCTGGACGAGATGGCAGGAAAGGTGGTTTGCGCCTTCATGCCGGACGGATTTGCAGCGCTGAGCCATGCCGGAAAGACCATTGCGGACGGGGCGGCACAAATCGTCAGTCTTTATCCCAAAGGGGTCATGCCGGACCACATCAACGGGCTTGTCTACTACGGCAAAGGCGGGACTTCCATTGCTCAGCCTTCCAAATACGCCTTCAAGGCCCCGGTCAAGGGCAAGTTCCTCGAAAATATCGACAAGCAGCGGAAGATTCTTGGCGATGCCAACACCGCGCACTATTCGCGTGATGTGCTGCGCATGATGTACTGGACCCAGACCGGCATGGTGCGAAGCATCAAGGAGAGGGACAAGAAAGCCTGGACCACAGGATCAAAGCAGCGATTGAAGGAACTGTGGGCGGAGGGCGGCTACAACTACCTCAGCAACAGTGTTCCCGAGGCGTTCGCGATGGACTCGCATGCGACGAATTTCCAGATATACCTGCCGAACTTCATCATGGTGGATTTCGCCGACGAGCAAAAAGGGCAGACCATATACAATCTGAATCTGTTGACCAGGGCTGAGATCGTCCAGCTCAACGGCAGCATCGACGACCCGGGCAATGCGGTCAGGTTCAATGTCTAACAAGGTCAGATTCAATGTCCAGCGAGGTCTCGGCGGATGGACACTGTTTGGGTTTGTCATCGGCGGCGATTGAATCGCCGATGATTTGCCGGGTACTGGCTGGAATGTTTCAAAGCGAACGGTTTCTGCGAGTTCGCGGCCCGAGCTGCAGTCTGAGGCAACCGTGATCTTGCAGTCGCCGCCGATTCAGTTCAGCGCGATTTCAAGTGAGCGACAGATCACCTCGAAATCCTCATCGGTCAGCCACGGACTGTTGCTGATGCTGAGGCTGCGCGCGGCAAAATCGCGCGCGTGCGGGACGTCCTGTTGCGGCACCCGGTCGGCCAGATAGGCATAGTCCGGTAGCGCGTGAATAAACAGGCGGCTGACGCCGAAGCCGCTTTGCCACAGTTGATCCAGCGCCCGGTCGCGCCGCGCCTGATCTGGCAGCAACAGCAGCAGGAACGGCCAGGTTCCCTGCGTGCCAGCGCGGTCGTCGAATAGCTCCAGCCCATCGATCCGACGCAACCGCGACAGTCGTCTTTGCGCCTGGTCGCGGGTCTGCTTGAGGAAGGTGGGCAGGCGCGGTGCCGCATGGGCACCGACACCTTGCCGCCAGCGGCCTACCCGATGCAACGGTATGCTCAAGGCGAAGTCGTCGCCGACTGCGGCGACCGGATCGCCCCGATGCAGGGCGCGGCGAAGCGGGCCGCCATAGGCAAGACCCAGACCGCGCGGGCGGTATAGCGCGGCGTAACCCAGCAGTTCGATGCTGCGGCGCCATTCCCAGCCGATTCGGCGCGGCACGATGCGCGCCGAGGTTTCGGCGAGGTGGGCGCGCAGCACCGGATCTCTGGCCAGCAGCAACCCGCCCTCATAGATCGACAAGCCCTTGCCGGCAGCCAGACTGAAGAAGCCGATGTCGCCGGCCATGCCCACGCTGACCCCGTCGCGACGAGCTCCCAGCGCCTGCGCCGCGTCTTCGATCACGTAGGCGCCGACACGACGTGCCACGTCCAGCGCGTCATCCACGTCGGCCACGCGACCGGCCAGATGGGTGGGAATGATCGCCAGCGTGCGTTCGTCGCATGCGACGCGCAGCGCGACCGGATCCATGTCGAAGTGGCCGGCGCGCAGGTCGCACAGCTGCAGCTCCAGGCCGGCCTGGTGCACGGCGATCGCAACCAGCGGGCAGGTGTAGGCGGGTACGACTACGCGGCGGCGCAGCGGCTGCTGTTCGCGCAAGGTGGTCAGCGCGACCAGCAGGCTGGCGGTACCGGAACACTCCAGCTGCAGCGGTGGCGTGCCCAGCAGGGCGGCGATATCGTCGGCGAGCGTCGGCGCGCCGGGCTGCAGATCTCGCCAGCGCAGCGGCAGGCCAGCGGTAGGGGGCAGTTCCTGGCGACGATGGATCATGCCGACAGCTTAACTGGCTGCCTGCTCCCGGCTCTCGCTCGGGTCGGCGCTGTGCTCGCGATCCTCGGCCAGACCGAGGCAGACGATACCAGCGACGATCGCGATGGCGCCGAAAACGCGTGCAAGCGTCAGGTGCTCGTCGAACAGCCAGATCGACAGCAGCATCACGGACACCACTTCCAGGTGCGAGGCAGCAAAGGCCGGGCCGATCGGGGCGTGCTTGAGCAGGGTCATCCAGGTGAAGAACGCACCGATGTAGCCGACCACGGCGCCGTAGACCCACGGTTGCCCGAACACGCGCAGCAGCCAGGCAAGGCTGGCCTGCGGTGGAAAGGCGCCATTGCCGGCGTACTTGAAACTGATCTGCGCCAGCGTGTCGAAGCCCATCAGCAGCAGGAAACCGAACAGATAGAAGCGCCTCACGTGGCCAACCCCACGATCATCACCCCGAGGGTGACCAGGGCGATGCCGAGGACACGCAGACGGGTCAGTTTTTCGCCGAACAGGAAGCGGCCGGCCACCATGATGGCCACGATGTTGATCGAACCCAGCAGCACACCCTCGGACAGCGGGAGCAGCGAGAGAAAGGCGATCCACACCAGAAACTCGATGACATAGCAGCCCACGCCCAGCCACAGCCAGGGGCGGGCCGCCATGTGCTTCCAGCGGGCCAGTCCGTCACCGGCGGCCGGGTTGCCGGCGGCGGCCTTGAAAGCCAGTTGGCCACCGCTGTCGAGCACGATGTTCAACAGCCACAATCCGGCGACCAGGGTGGAGATGGAACCGCTCCCGGGCATGGTCACGCGGCGTCGCGCAGGGCGTCTTCGCCGGTCGCGATACGGCCGAAAAAGGCGGCCGAGCGGTCAATCAGGGTGCGCCGTTGCCTGTCGATGGTGATCATGTGGTAGCTGTCATCCAGCAGCAGCAGTTCGGTGGGCGCATCGACGCCACGCAGTACCAGTTCGGCATTCTTCACGCTGGCGACATCGTCCTCGCTGGCATGCGCGACCAGGCACGGAGCCGTGACCTGCGGGAGCTGGCGGCGTACGTTGGCGGCCAGGCGGTACATTTCGGCCAGCGAGTACCACGGGTTGCCGGGCAGGCCGGCGGCGGCGCTGTCGCCGCCGAGCATGGCGCTGCTGATCTGGGCACGCAGGCGCTCGTCTCGGATGCCGTATGGCGGTTGCTCCATGAAGCTGCGCCCGCGACCGATACCGAATCGCTTGAGCAAGGGCAGCATGAATGACAGCCGCGCCAGCCGCGGAATGCTCCAGCCGTCGTAGCGGAAGGTGGCGCCATATACTCCCACCCCGGCAATCTGCCGGGGGCGATCGGCGGCCAGCTTCAAGGCCAGCAGCGCGCCCATCGACAGCCCGCCGACGAACAGGTGGTCGACCTTTTCCAGCATCGCATCGGCAGCCTGCTCAACGCTGGCGTACCAGTCGCGCCAGCCGGTGGCGAGCAGATCATCGACGTTGCCACAATGACCGGCCAACTGCATGCCGTGGACGCTGAAACCGGCGCGGTTCAGCCCCTTTCCGAGCAGGCGCATCTCCATCGGCGTGCCGGTGAGGCCGTGAATCAGCAGCACGCCGCTCGATCCACCCTCGAAGAAAAAGTCAGTTTTCTGAATCACGCGTTCGCCTTGAGCATGCCGGGGCCGGTGGTGCGACGCAAGACCGGCCATTCGACGCGTATCGTGGCCGGTTGCGGTTTCCTCAGTCTTTCGGGACGGCCCTGCCAGGGCCGGCGCCGCTGGCTTCAAAGCGCACCGTGACGCGCTGGCCGATGCGCAGGTTCTGTGGCTGGTCGAACGCCAGCACGCACTCAACGGTGCGCGCATTGGCGCGGATCTGGGGGTCATTCTCCAATGTCGACGGGCCGTAGACCTTGCTGATGCGCAGCACATGCGCGCTCCAGCGCGTCCCGTTGGCATCGTTGTTGGCCGACACCTCGGCGTGCATGTTGGGCTTGATGACACCGACAAAGCTTTCGTTGAGCTCGGCACGCACAATGCGCGGCTTGCCCGGCAGCAAGGTGAACAACGCGCCGCTGGTTGGCGAAACGGTTGCCCCCGGTTGTGCCGATACCTGCACCACGTCGGCATCGAATGGGGCGCGCAGGCTGCGTTGCTGCAATTCGTAGTGCGCCTCGTCCAGTTTCTGGCGGGCCATTTCCAGTGTCGCCTGGGCGGACTGCCGTTCGGCGCCGAGTTGGGCGGCGGCTTCGCGCGCATCGTCCGCGCTCTGGCCGTCGCCGGCGCCCGCCGCCACGGCGGCGACCAGGCGGTGGGCACGCTGCTCGGCCGCAGCCTGTTTGACGCCGAGCAGCGTCAGTTGTGCCTTTGCCTGTGCCAGTCGGGCCTGCGCGGCATCGACAGCGAGCGCGGCCGGGCGAGTATCCAGTTGGGCCAGCAGCTGGCCCTTCTTGACATGATCGCCTGCGTGCACCGCGACCTCGGTGAGGGTGCCTTCCCGGGGCATCGACAGGGCCAGCAGGCCGCCTTCGATATCGACCAGTCCACGTGCAACCGCGGCATAGGCGACAGGTGCGGGAGTAGCCGGCACGGGGTCAGGGGAGCGGGAGCAGGCGCTGAGCAGCAGGCACAGACCGAATGCGATGGCGCCCAGTCGCAGCGATGCCGGGTAGAGCGTCGGACGGTCTGGGAGGGAGCAAGGGTGGTGCGACTTCATGACGGAGTTCCGTGGCTGTCGATGACCGGCGCGGCAGAGCGCCGGTCGCTGAGTATGCGGCCGTCTTCCATGACCAGTACGCGGTCGGCGTGCGTGACCAGGCGCGGGTCGTGGCTGACGCAAAGCACGGTGGTGCCGTGGGTTCTGGCGATGCGGTGGAGGATGTCGATGATCATCTGCCCGTTGGCTGAATCGAGCGCACTGGTCGGCTCGTCGGCGAACAGCAACTGGGGTTCCTTGGCCAGGGCGCGTGCGATCGCCACGCGCTGCTTCTCGCCGCCGGACAGCTCGGCCGGGCGCAGGCGCATGCGATGCGCCAGGCCGACTTCTTCCAGCGACAGGCGGGCGCGCCGACGCGCCTCATCGCGCGACATGCCCATGTGGTTCAGCGGCAGCTCCACCTGCTCGAATGCGCTCAACGCAGGAAACAGGTTGAAGCCCTGGAACACGAAGCCGGTATTCTGCAGGCGGAAGCGTTCCAGCGCGCGCAGGTCGAGTTCGCCCAGTTCGCGGCCGAGTGCCTGCACGCGGCCACTGTCGACCTTCTGCAGGCCGCTGAGGATTGACAGCAGAGTGCTCTTGCCGCAGCCGGATGGTCCGGAAATCAGGGTCAGCTCGCCAGCGTCGAGATCCAGCGTGAGGTCTTTCAATACCTGGGTGCGCAGGTTGCCCGAGACGAATGACTTGCTCACGCCGATGGCCCGCAGTGCGGGTTGCGATGGTGCCGGCGCATTGGCCTGTTGATGCATCTCGGTCATCTCAGCAAGGTGGCGGGATCGGCCCGGCGCAGGCTGCGCATGGCAGCGAGGCCGGAGACCGCAGCCAGACCCATGGCGAGGATGATGCAGGCCAGTGCCGCCGGTACGTTCAATACCACCGGCACATCCTGGCTGCGTGCCAGCAGCATCAGCAGGATACCAAGCGCGCTGGCCCCCATCAGCCCCAGTGCACCAACCCAGAACGCCTGTTCCAGCACGACCCGACGCAAAGCTGCCACGCCCACGCCGAGTGCATTGAGGGTGGCGTATTCGCGTACCGAACCGTTGACGGCGGCGATCAGGGTCTGGCTGGTAATCACCGCACCGACCAGGAACACGATGCCTGCAAGGAACAGCACGCCGGCGCCGGCACCCGTGTCGAACAGCCAGTACAGCACCGAGCGACGTGCGAAATCGGCGGAACTCCAGGTCGTATAGGGGCCGAATGCCTGGTCTCCTCGCAGGCGCACGGCGACGGCTTGAGCCTCGCTCGGGTTGCGCAGCTTGGCTACCAGATAGGTCGGGCCCACATCGGCCGTGTCGTTGTCGAGTCGGCGCGCGGTATCCAGCGAGCAAAGCACATTGACACCGCCGAGTGCGCGAAGGCCGCTGCCGATGCCAACCACATGGACCTGGTGACCGTTGATGGTGGCCGTGTCGCCGAGCCCCACGCCGAGTTGATCGAGCGCGGAACGATCAACCACGATTGCATCCGGTTCGGCCAGCCGCGCGCGCAGCGCGGCGGGCAGAACGCGGGAGAACATCAAGCCGTCAGCGGCCGGATCGATGCCGGAGACAAACACCGATACACCGCCGGTCTCGCGGGGGCCGCGCCAGTCGCCGTCGACCCAGATGTACGGCTCGACCCGCTGCACCGCCGGATCCATCAGGATGTGCGAGACCACGTCGGCGTCGATGGAGCGGCCGGAACCCACGTTCTGGGTACCCGGATATCCGACCCACACGTCCGCCGACGAGCCGGTGATGTAGAGACTGGTACTGCCGAAGATACCCAGCACCAGGGCGAGTTGGAGCAATTGCAGCAGGCCGGCGAAGCCGACGGCCAGTATCGCCGGCAGAAAGCGCCGCCATTCGTAGATCAGGGTCTTGCGGGCCAGCGCGACCATCAGTGCCGCGCCTGCGCGGAGTGATCGGCGGAGGAAGAGGCCGCTTCAGGGGAGTCACTGGCAGGCAGCGGGGCGCCGCCGAGTGCCTTGAACAAGGCCACATAGGCGATGCAATGACCGGCGCGTGCCTCGCTCAGTTCGAGTGCGGCCTGGTCGGCGGCGATCTGACTGTCGGCGCGTTCAAGCGGGCTGCTCAACTGCAGGTGAACCCGGGTTTGCATCGCCGTGTTCACACGCTGCAATGCCTGCCAGGCGTCTGCGCTACGCTGCTCGCGAACTTTCTGCTGCTGCAGGGTGCCGAGGGCGGTTTCCACCTCGCTTACCCCCAGCAATACGGCTTGACGATAGGCCAGCACGCTGGCTTTCAGTTCATGGTCGCGGGCATGCTCGGCCGCCAGGCGGATGCCCCAGTCGAACAGCGGGATGCTGATCTCCGGGCCGATCGACACGATGTGGTTCGGGGCGTGGGTACTGCGTTTGTTGCTGTCGATATCGGTCGCCCAGTCGATCGAACCACCGATACCCAGGCTTGGGAACATGTCGGCATGAGCCAGCGCCTGGGCACCGGCGGCCTGCAGTACGTCCGCCTCGGCACGGGCGATCTCCGGTCGGCTGCGCAGCATATCGGCCGGGGTACTGTCGAGCTGCCAGTCGCCCAGTCGCGGTTCCGGGCCAGTCTGCAGCCAGGCGGGATCGGGCTGATTCAGGCCGAGCAGCAAGGCCAGCCGCTGGGCGCAGGCGTTGATCGTCTGACGCGGTGCTGCCAGCGCGGCGTCAGCCTGCGCCAGTGCAGCCTGCGCCTGATCGACCGCGACGGGCGCCGCCATCTGCAGGTGCTGGCGGGTCTGCAACCACTGCCACTGCTGCTGACGCAGTTGCCGGATCTGCAGCAGCAGGTGTTCCTGCTGCTGTGCGGTACGCAGGTCGATCCATTCGCGTACCACCTCGGCGATCAGACTGACTTGAGCAGTACGCAGGTCGGCGACGCTGGCATCGAGCGCGCCCTGCGATTCGCGTCGGGTCGCCTCGGCGCGACCAAACAGGCCCAGCTCCCAGTTGGCATCGAAGCCGACAAGAAAATAGGAGGCACTGGCGCTGGGTTCGACCACATCATGGGTACTTACCGTCAGGTTGGGCAAGTAGTGGGCATGCTCGCGCGCGTTCAGCGCGCGCGATGCTCGCAGGCGCTCGACGGCCTGCGCCACATCGAGGTTGTCAGCCAGTGCCTGATCGACCAGATGGTTGAGCTGCGTGTCGCCAAACGCGTGCCACCAGCCATGCAGGTCGGCAGGAGTGGCTTTGTCGCTGGCGATCCTGTGCTGCCATTGCACGGGCACTGGTGGAACCAGGCGGGGCAGTGGTGCCGCACAGCCGGCCACGCCCAGCAGCAAGCCTGCCAACAGGCAGGTGCGTTGCGCGCTGGCGGAAAGGTGCTTGTTCAAGCGGACGGGCATGATAGGCGATTATCCGTGGCGACGATGCGCTGCCATGGCTCCGGGCAGTAGGTGGTGCAAG